>JBAPRX010000111.1:0-17395 GCA_049281335.1 Promineifilaceae bacterium (SeqCode) | reverse complement strand
CCATTCAGTACAGGCCCGACCAACGGATTGTGGAGTCAAAATCGCTCAAACTTTACTTCTGGTCTTATCGTAATGAGGGAGTCTTCCACGAACATGTTACCAATGTTATCCTCGACGATCTGGTCGCCGCTTTGGAGCCGCGCTGGTGCCGGGTAACGGCCGATTTTAGCGTTCGCGGGGGTATCGCCATAACCGTTCAGGCAGAGTATACTAAATCATGACTTTGTTGCAGGAAGAAATAGATCGGCCGACTGCCGCCGCCCATTTGTTAACAATTGACAATCAGGTGGTGACGCTTGTTCTGACCCGTTTCATCCATAACGAACTGACCAAAGCCAGGTTCCAAAGGGCCGTCCTGGGGCTGTCCGGGGGCATTGATTCAGCCCTCTCCTGCTACCTGGCAGCGAAGGCGCTTGGCCCGGAAAATGTCCTGGCGGTTCGGATGCCTTACAAAGCTTCGTCTCACGAAAGCCTCGACCATGCCCAACTGGTCATTGAGGATTTGGGCGTTCAAAGCGAGACGGTGGACATCACTCCGATGGTTGAGCCGCTTTTTGCGGCTTCGCCGGAGATTAACGCAACCCGCAAAGGCAATATTATGGCCCGGATGCGGATGACGATTTTGTTCGACCGTTCGGCTGCCTGGCGGGCATTGGTTGTTGGAACGAGTAATAAATCAGAGATGCTGCTTGGTTACGGCACAATCTACGGCGATCTGGCTTCGGCCGTTAACCCGTTAGGCGACCTCTATAAAACACAGGTGCGGCAGTTGTCTCGGTTTCTTGGGGTTCCCCAACCGATCATTGACAAACCGCCTTCGGCCGATCTCATTCCCGGCCAGACGGATGAGAGCGACCTGGGCTTCACTTACGCCGAAGTAGACCGCCTTCTCTATATGCTTGTTGACGAACGGTATTCAACCGACGAATGTGTCGAAGTCGGCTACCCACGTTCCTTCGTCCAGACCGCTCTGGAAATGGTCCGCAAGGCGCAATACAAACGAGTCATGCCCATTATCCCCAAACTGACCAGCCGAACCATCGGTCACGATTTTCGTTATCTACGCGATTGGGGAACGTAACTCAGTAACTCGTAAGTAATCAGGCGCCAGGCACTTATTACTGAAGGTAATTGGAGCAACGAACAGCTTTCTAAGGGTCTGACACCTCTTAACGATATTTTTGCCACAAAGGAAAAGGTAAGTATGAGAAAAATAACAACCCGTCATCTTGTCCTCTCAACGCTGTTTTTAGCCTCGTTGATAGTGGTTTTCACTGTCATCAGCGCCCGAACCCAAACGGCCGATGCGGCTGCCTGGCAGGCAGCGGTTGACCCTTGGGTATTGGAAACAGCCATTACCAACGGTGAGACCGAATTCATGGTCTATTTGACTGAGCAGGCCGACCTGAGTGCGGCCAATTCCCTTTCGACCAAGCTCGAAAAAGGAACCTACGTTTACGAAACATTGTCAGAAACGGCCGCCCGCACCCAACCGGCGGTAACGGCCGAGTTAGATGCTTTGGGAGTTGAATATCGCCCCTACTGGATTGCCAACATGATTTGGGTTAAAGGCGATCTCGCTGTTATTCAAGAGATGGCCGAACGGGATGATGTCAGCCACCTTTACGCCAATCCCGTCGTCCATATGGAGGAGCCAACACCCGAACAGGTCGATGAAAAGATGGAAGCCATTGAGTGGAATATCCTGATGGTCAATGCCGACGACGTTTGGGCAAAAGGTTACACCGGACAAGGGGTTGTTATCGGCGGCCAGGACACCGGCTACGACTGGGATCACCCTGGCTTGATTAACCAGTATCGGGGTTGGAACGGCTCGACGGCCGATCACAACTACAACTGGCACGACTCTATCCACGTCTCCAATCCAACCTGTTTAGGCAACTCGCCGGAGCCATGTGACGACGTTGATCATGGAACCCATACAATGGGAACGATGGTCGGTGATGATGGTGGCAGTAACCAGACCGGTATGGCTCCCGGTGCTAAGTGGATTGGCTGCCGCAACATGAACCAGGGTGCTGGAACCCCCGCTTCCTACAGTGAATGTTACCAATGGTTCGTCGCTCCCACCGATTTGAACGACATGAATCCCAACCCGGCGATGGCTCCTGATGTGATTAGCAACTCCTGGAGCTGCCCGCCCAGCGAAGGCTGCACCGACCCCAACGTTCTGCTGACCGTGGTTCAAAATTTGCGGGCGGCCGGTATTCTGACCGCCCACGCCGCTGCCAACAGCGGTCCAGGGTGCAGCACCGTTACCGACCCGGCCACTATTTATGCCGAATCGTTCTCGGTCGGTTCTACAACCAGTTCAGATACTATCTCCAGCTTTAGCAGTCGCGGCCCCGTTACTGTTGATGGCAGTAACCGGCTTAAACCACAAATCTCTGCTCCCGGCTCCGGCGTTCGCTCTACCTTACCGGGTGGCGGCTATGGCACAAAGAGTGGAACGAGTATGGCGACGCCTCATGTGGCGGGATTGACTGCCCTGCTCATCTCGGCCGATCCGAGTCTGGCCGGGAATGTGGATGAATTAGAAAAGATCATCGAAGTAATGGCCGTTCCGAAAACCACCAATCAGGATTGTGGCGACATCCCCGGCAGCCAGGTTCCCAATAATACGTTTGGGTACGGCCGAATTGACGCCATCCGTCATGGTCTGGCGGTTGAAGGGGATGTTTCTCCTACCTTTGCGGCTCCTGGGGACATGGTCACATACACATTCAGCGTCACCCACGCTCATATTCTGAGTGCAACTACGAATGTGGTTTTGACCAGCACCGTTCCTACCGGAACAAGTTTCGTTTCTGCTTCAATGCCTTATACCCAAAATGGGGATACGATAGAATGGGACTTTGCTCAACTTGACAAGTTTGAGACTCAGGTTGTAACGATGACGGTTGAGGTTTTGAATACGGCCGTTGATCCTATCTCTCACGACCAGTTCGGGGCGACGAGTGATGATGTTCCCGCAGCCACTTATTACGGTGGTCCCTTAATGCTTACTGTCCTTCCAGAATCAACTATGAGAACATACATCCCCATGGTGCGGCAGGATTAATTAGTTAAAACGTAACTTTTAGTGGAAGACTTTTGTTGTTTTGCTTTCATGGAGGCAAAACAACAAAAGTCTCTAACGGCCCTTAAGCAATGAAGCAAGCAACCAGTGTCAGTTTAGGCGGTTCAGCCCGCGACAAAGAAGTAGAAATCGAATTACTCGGCCAGGAAGTTGTCATCAAAAGACAGGGGACGGATGGTGATGTTAAAGCCGCCACTGCCTTGTTCAATGAACTGGATGGCAAGGTGGATGCTCTTGGCGTTGGCGGCATTGACTTGTGGGTAGAGATGGCCGAAGGTAAAAAGTACCCGCTCTATGCCGCCCAAAAGATGGTTAAAGATGTCCATAAAACGCCTGTGGTAGACGGCAGCGGCCTGAAAAATACGCTTGAAAGCCGGGTCGTTTCCGCTATGATAGAGGCGCTTGGCCCTTCCTATGGCTCCGGGCGTGTCCTGCTGACTGCGGCTGTTGACCGTTTTGGCATGACTCGCTCCTTTTTCAACCATAATTATGAAGTTGTTTGTGGCGATCTGATGTTTGCGCTTGGTTTGCCCATTGCAGTTCGTTCCATGAAAGGGCTGCAAACATTGGCCCGACTCTTACTGCCCATTGTCGGCCGAATGCCCATCAGCATTCTTTACCCAACTGGCGACAAACAAGATGAAATCATCCCTAAATTTACCCAATATTATCAGTGGGCAACGGTTATCGCCGGTGACTGCCACTATATTAAGCGGCACATGCCTAAAGACCTCAGTGGGAAAGTCATCGTGACTAACACGACCACCGAAGCCGATATGGTCCTCTTCCGCGAACGAGGCGTTAAAACAGTTGTCACCACCACGCCTGTTCTGGAAGGGCGCTCCTTTGGGACGAATATGATGGAAGCAGCATTAACGGCCGTCTCCGGCGAGAAACGGCCGTTAACCTTTGCTGAACTTGAAACGTTGTTGGCGACGCTCGACCTAAAGCCAACCATTCACCAAGTATAAATGGACGCCATAGTAGTAGCCGGAGGCAGACCGCAGCCGGACGACGACCTTTTTCCGTATACGCAGGGTGAGCCGAAAGCCTTGATAAAAATGGGGGACCGTACCATGCTGGAGCGCGTTATTGACGCCCTCCAGGGTTCCAGCCAGATCGAAGAAATAGTCGTTATTGGAATCGGTCACGATCACGGTATGACCTTTAAGCGGCCCGTTCACCATGTACCGGATCAAGGCAGCATGGTTGCCAATGGCGTCGCCGGAATTAATTTCCTTCTCCAACTGAATCCAACGCCCCGCTATATTATTGGCGCGTCGTCCGACATCCCCGCTTTGACCAGCGATATTGTAGACGAACTCATTGAGGCATGTCGGCCGTTTCAGTATTCCATTTACTATACTCTGGTCACTCAGGAAACAATGGAATCCCGCTTCCCTCACTCCAACCGAACCTATGTCCGGTTAAAGGACCTATTTGTAGCAGGAGGCGATTTATTTCTCTTTCACACAGAGCTAATTAACATCAACCCTACCCTCTTAGAAGCCCTCAGTAATGCCCGCAAACATGCCTGGAAGTTAGCTCGAATCGTCGGTTTTAGAACATTGTTAAAATTTTTACTTCACCGGCTTAGTCTGGAAGAAGTAGAAAAGGCAGGAGGACGGTTAATTGATGGGCCTGTCAAAACCGTGCTGTTTCCTCATGCCGAATTAGCAATGGACGCAGACAAACCTCATCAAGTTGAGGTTCTTCAGGCAGGATTTATAGCCATAGAGTAACCTACAATGGCCCTGGACTCTGTGCTATACTTCTAAAACAAGAGGCCACTAATTGAAAATATGACCACACTGGAAAAAAATCTGCGCCAGATGGACAAAGGCGATGATAGCGGGCGCCTGCAAACCTTATATGAAGTAAACGATCTGCTAAAACGGGCGGAAGCAGATGGGTTGGATATGAATATTATCCTTCCTCGTGTTCTTCAGGTTGCGATGCAGGAGTTACATGCTCAGAGCGGCAGCATTATCGTTGTGAATACAAACATGCTGCCAGAATATGTTTGGGTAACAGACGAGCGAAAACAGCACTACAACACCACCCCCTACATAGACGCTATACTCGAAAAAGGTCTGGCCGGTTGGGTCATCCGAAACCAGGAACCGGTCGTGATAAGAGACTCTGCCAACGACAGGCGGTGGCTGACCGTTTCCCGCGAAATCAAAAAAGGAACCTCTTCCGTCATTTCAGCCCCTTTGCTTTCCAGAACAGAACCGATTGGAGCCATTACCATTACCAAAAACGGTTACAGTGAATTTGGAACCGAAGACTTAAATCTCCTCACAGCTATTGCCAGTCAAGCCGCCAGCACCATAGAAAACGCTCGCCTCTACGAAGAAAGTCGGCGACAGACCATAAAGCTGTCTGCTTTGGTTGAATCCACAGTCAAAATCTCTCGCAGCCTTGATATTGACCAGGTTGTTACCCTGGTAGCTGAACAAATGGCAAACCTGGCAAAAGCAGAAGCCTGTACGATTTCTCGCTGGAACGCTAAAGACGACACCCTCTCCCTTTGGGCCGAATTTCATCCAACACTGGCAAATGCAACATCCAACTGGTACGGGCAAATTCCACTTTCAGATTACCCTGTCACCAAAGAAGTTCTAGAAAAAGGAACGCCGAGAGAGATTCACCCAGGCGACCCAAACGTACCATACAAAGAATATGAATGGCTGGAGAAATATGGCTGTTCAACCCTGCTCATGCTGCCCCTGATGACCCAGGAGGGAGCCATTGGTCTTGTTGAGTTGATGGACACCAAGACCAGAGTGTTTACCACGCAAGAAATCAATCTGGTCCAATTGTTGGCAAACCAGGCCGGTACGACCATTGAAAATGCCCGGCTTTATCGAGAGACCCAACACCAGCTTCGGGTCTCCACTTTGTTGAATGAGGCCAGCAAGGTCATTAATTCCACGCTTGATTTGAATGAAATCATGCAGTCCCTGCTCTCCCAGATGAACGAGCTGCTGAACGTGGATGCCCTTTCTATTGCCCTGGTGGACAAACAACGCAAAGAACTCGTCTATGAGGTCGCAGAAGGGATCGGCAGCGATAAGATCGTGGGGCTGCGAATGCCCTCCAATGAAGGGGTTTCCGGTTGGGTCATGGAACATGGCATTCCCGCCCTGGTCCCAGATGCCAATGCAGACAACCGGTTCAGTGAGCATGGGGACGAGCGAACCGGTTTCAATACCCAAGCGATTATTTGCGCCCCGCTTCTGGTAAAAGAAGAGGTTTTGGGAACAGTTCAGGCTATCAATCCCATTGAAGGCACTTTTACTGAAAACGACCTGCAACTGCTGGTCAATCTGGCGAATTTGGCAAGCAGCGCCATTGCCAACGCCCAACAGTTTGCCCGCACCCAAGCGGCCGAAGAGCGTTATCTGGGCCTCTTTGAGGATAGTATTGATCCCATCATCCTAACCGATAATATGGGCCACATCGTTGAAGTTAATAAACCAGCCTGTGTGTTTCTGGAATACAACCGGGACGAACTGCTGGCTTTGACCTTGAAAGACCTCCACCCTGACGTGGTTGAAACCCTCACCCCTCCATTTTTGGACGATTTACCGGTGTTGGAGGTTCGTGTCTTTAGCAGCCATGTCGTGACTAAAAACTACAAAAAGATACCGGTCGAAGTCCATGGCAAGCGCATCATAACGAATGATAACGAACTTCTACAGTGGATTCATCATGACATTTCCAAGCAGGTTGAGTTAGAGGAAATGCGTGAAGACCTGATGGCGATGCTTTTCCACGATTTGCAGAATCCGCTGGGCAATATCTTGGCCAGCCTGGAACTGTTGAACTACGAACTGCCAGCAGATGCAGACCCTGTCATATTGAGCATTGTAGAAATTGCCAATCGAAGTAGTAAACGGCTCCAAACACTTGTCCATTCCTTGCTAGACATCAATCGCCTGGAAGCGGGCCATCCAATCAGTAACCAGGAAATGGTTGATGTTCGTCAATTGATCCGGGACGCCGAAGAGATGATTCGGCCGAATCTGGAGCGGCGCAACATCACGTTGCAGATCAATTTTTCTCCGATCCTGCCCCAACTTTTTGTAGACGAGGACATGATCCGCCGGGTTATGATTAACCTGCTGGACAATGCCTTCAAATTTAGCCCCGATAATAAGACCATATGCCTTGATGTGGTTTATAAACCGGAAGTCGGGGAAGTCCTCATTTCCATCAGCGACGAAGGGATGGGTATTCCTGAACAATATCGAGAGACCATTTTCAATAAATTCCGTCGAGTTCAGTCCAAAGGCGGCCCTAAAGGGATGGGGCTGGGGTTAGCATTCTGTCGATTAGCCGTCGAGGCGCATGGCGGCCGAATTTGGGTGGACAGTGCCGAAGGTGGCGGCTCACGCTTTAATTTCATTTTACCGACACCCACCAACTAATGACTCAATTGCCAATGCCTATGAAAACACGCTTATACTATAACGACGCCTACACAACAACATTTAAAGCCAACATTATTGAACGCTTTCAACATAATGGCAGTTTGGCTGTTATATTGGACCAGAGCTACTTTTACCCCACCTCTGGCGGACAACCCCACGACATCGGAACACTCAACGACATCCCAGTCACCAATGTCCTGGTTCGGCTTGAGGACAATGCTGTGGCCCATATTCTGAACGGCGAAATCTGGGCGGACGCGGTGACGGGGCAAATAGACTGGTCGCGCCGCTTTGATCATATGCAGCAGCATACGGGACAGCATATTCTCTCCCAGGCTTTTCTAAAAGCGGCCGAAGCAGAAACTGTCAGCTTCCATTTGAGTGGTGACTATGCCACCATTGACCTGAACGACAAAGGTCTGCAACCGGCCCACATTGAAAAAGCCGAACTCATTGCCAACCAAATCGTCTGGGAAAATCGGCCGATAACAATCCGAATGGTGGACAAAGACGAAGCGGACAAACTACCGCTTCGGAAAATCCCCAATGTAGACGACGACCAGCTTCGGATTGTTGAGGTGAAAGAGTTTGACATGACAGCCTGTGGCGGCACTCACGTTTCCAACACCGGCGAGGTTGGCCTGATAAAAATCACCAAACTGGAACGGCGAAAAGATGCCCTGCGAGTTGAGTTTTTATGCGGCCGTCGGGCATTAGTAGACTACCGGCAGAAGAACCGAATTGTAAACCAACTTGCAAACGAGCTAACAACCGGATATGCTGAAATAGAGGCAAGCGTGGTCCGACTACGAGATGAAGCCAAACAATCTCGCCGTCTTTTGAAACAACAACTTACTCATTCTTTGTCAATTGAAGCCGAGCTTCTTCTGAAACACGGAACTCGAAAAGGCAACACTGTAATCGTTTCCGAAATATTCTCCGGCCGTGATCTGGGCGAGTTGAGAATGTTAAGCAGCCAAATTACGCGTCATCCAAACAGCGTTGCTTTGTTCGGGATTGTCGGCGACTCCGCCCAACTTATATTTGCTCGCTCCGAGGATGCTCCCGGTGAGATGAATAAGCTGCTCAAGACCGCGCTGCAGGTAATCGGCGCAGCCTCCGGCGGTGGCTCGGCAAAATTTGCTCAGGGAGGCGGCGGATCGGCCGATTTTGAAAGAATGAATCAGGCCTTACAGCGTGCCTTGCGACTACTATCAGGTCAAATTTCTTAAAGATGATGGAAGAACTGGCAGAAAACATTTTCGTTGAAACCGCCTATGAAGGCGTGAACGTCGGCGCAATTGTTACTAAAGGAGGCATTATCTGTGTAGATGCCCCCTCTTATCCAAGAGACGCCCGCCACTGGGTAACTCGACTCAGCCAGTTAAATTCTCGTCCGATAAAGTATATTATTCTGACCAACGCGCACGGGGATCGAATTCTAAACACCCGCTGGTTAGATGCCCCAATCATTGCCCACGACACAGCGGCCGAAAAGCTGAGTAATTACGACAAACGTTATCCTCAGAATCTCCTCGACAGCCTGGGTCAGCGCAACCCAATGGCAGGAAAGGAACTCGTAAACGGCCCAGTAGATCGGGCATCCGTGAGCTTTAACAAAACTATCACTGTGATGGCGGACGACTACCACATTATCCTTTCACACGCTCCCGGCCCCTCATCCGGCAACATTTGGGCTTATATTCCCGAAGCTGGCGTCCTATTTGCCGGCGACAGTGTCATCGTAAATGAGCCACCGCTGCTGGCCGAGATCCGGTGCACCGAATGGCTTGCCACCTTGAATGATCTAATGGCCCAGTATGATGTCCAAACCCTGGTTCCGGGCCGTGGCCGTGTTAGCACGCCAGAAGAAGCGGTTCCGCCTCTCATGGATTATTTATGCTATATGGAAGACCATGTCCGGCAGATCGTACTGGAGGGGAAGAGACGGGAATCAACCACTGTCCTGGAAGAGACGCTGTTTTCAAGATTCCCTCTCAACAGCTTGCCTCATGAGTGGGTTCAAAAACAAATTCGGCTAGGTTTGGAACGAATCTATAATGAGATAAAATCAACCGTAGAAGTATCTCTGGTCTAATAGGACATACGAACTGATAACGCCCAGCAGCTAGCAACTTACGGAAGAGGAATAAGCTGCATCAGCTACAACCAAATGACCTAAACGGAAAGCGACCAACCGGCCATTCGTGGTAATTCGCGGCTATTTTAGAGGAGAAATTAATGATTACCCCAGCAAATTCTGCTACTGAAGCCCTAAAACAAGTTCCATTTTTTAATAAATTAAACCAGGCGGAAGCTACCGCCCTGGCAGAACGACTGGTGTCCCGGCGGTTTGGGCCGGATCAGATTATTTTCCATCTCGGCGACCCGGCCGGGCTGCTTTACATCATTACAACCGGAAAAGTAAAAATCTCTTATTCCAGTCCGGACGGACAAGAGGCTGTGCTGGCTATTTTGGGGTCAGGGGACTTCTTTGGGGAACTGGCCCTTCTGGATGACTCCCCCCGTTCGGCAACGGCCGAAGCCATCGAACCAACCGACACGCTAACCCTCCACCGCGACGAATTCCTTGAGTTCATTGACAACAATCCCTCATTCTCCCACCATGTCCTCAACATTCTTGCCAGGCGAATTCGTCACCTCAACAACCAGATCAGCGACATCTTTTTCCTCGATCTACCGGCCCGGCTGGCCCGTACCCTGTTGATCCTGGCCGACCAACACGGCCGAGTTACCCCCAAAGGCATCATCATTGACCTCTCGCTGACCCAAACCGACCTGGCTGAAATGACCGGCGCGACCAGAGTCAGCATTAATAAGGCTCTCGGCCGTTTTCGCCGGGCGAAGTGGGTCAAGGTAGACGGCCGTCAGGTGACGATCATTGATAAGCCAGAACTCCAAAATCTGATCCAGATCTCCGGCGGCTAGCAGCAGAGCAGAATACCTTACCGGAAGGGTGGCCTTCAGCCAACCTCTAAAATCACTTTCCCCGTATTTCGGTTTTCCCGCACATACTGGTGGGCCTGCTGTGCCTGTGCAATTGGGAAAACAGTATCAACAACCGGCATAATCATTCCGTTCTCCATGAGGGACCAGAATCGGGACTGGAACTGCCGGGTAATGGCGATTTTCTCGGTTAACGGCCGAGATCGCAGCCGGGAGCCAATGATCCGCAAACTCTTTCCCAACACCAGCCCCAGATTCAACTCCGTTTTCGCGCCGCTCATCAGCCCAATTAGCACCATTCGGCCGTTTGGCTTCAAAGCCATCAAATTCCGTTCCAAATAATTCGCCCCAACCGGGTCCAAAATCAAATCCACCCCTTTCCCATTGGTCGCTGCCTGAACCCGCTCCAAAAAGTCCTCTTCCTTGTAGTTAATCGCCAGGGCAGCCCCTAACTCCCGGCAGGCGGCCAGCTTTTCTTCCGCGCCGGCCGTTGTAAAACTGGTTGCGCCTGCCTCTCTTGCCAGTTGAATAGCGGCCGTTCCGACGCCGCTGCCACCGGCATGGACCAATACCGTTTCCCCGCTTTGCAGACCGCCTTCAATAAAGAGATTCACGAAGGCTGTCAACCACACTTCAGGAACGGCCGTGCCCTGGGCGAATGACCACGCCTCCGGCAACCGCATCAACATATCCTGGTGAACGGCCACCTGCTCCGCATAACCACCCCCGCCCAACAAAGCGCAGACCCTATCTCCCACCTGCCAGCCTCGCACTTTCTCCCCTTTCTCCAAAATCACTCCCGCCATCTCCAGCCCCAAAATGTCCGTCACGCCCGGCGGCGGGGGATAATTACCTGCGGCTTGTGATAGATCGGCCCGGTTTACGGCCGACGCCTTCACAGCCACCAGCACCTCCTCCGCCTTATAAGAAACATCCTCAACCGTCTCCCAAACCAACTCCGGGATCTTATCTTCCCTATGTACAACAATTGCTTTCACAATATTTTCTCCTTCATCCTGTTGTTCCAAAATGCCTTCTCTACAGCATTATAGTTTCACTCACAAAACTGGTAAAATAACCATATGGAGAAAGACATCGAAAAACGAATCAAGAATTTAGCAGCTAAATACGCCGCTACGCTCAAGCAAAACGTTGAGAGCCGTCTTGAAGAAATGAATAAGGATGATTTCTCCCATTTTCTTGTGTATCGCGTATTGGGTATTTCGAATGAGGAAGGACACTTGATCGATATATATCAAAATAAAGGTCGTTTTCTCTACAATACTGCTGGACGGTTTCTTGAACAGGCAACAAAGTTGTGCTTTCTTGCAAAATATCCAGACTCTGGGAGTATCAGAATTCCAAATACAAGAGGGAGCCGCCCCAAAACGTTTGAGATAGATTGCCTCGTCGAATCAAACGCAATCGAGATCAAATGGCGGGACGCAACGACAGATGGGGATCATATAACCAAAGAACACACTCGAATTAGTGCAATTGTGGATGCCGGGTTTATACCAATAAGAATCATGTTCTTTTACCCAAACAGAACACAAGCTATAAGAATTCAACAAACATTAGCCACCTTATATTCGGGTATTGGCGGTGAGTATTATTTTGGCGATTCTGCCTGGAAATATGTCGAGTATCAAACCGGCATCCCCTTAAAAACGATGCTTGAAAACCTTGCAGAAGAAAATACGGAGTAACTAGTGTGAAATCCCAACTATTTCAGGGTGATTGTTTAGAAATTATGCAATCTTTTGACCAAGAGAGTTTTAACCTGGTCTATCTCGATCCCCCTTTCTTCACCCAAAAGACGCATAGACTATTAACAAGAGATAGAAAACAAGAGTTCTCCTTTGACGACATATGGGCATCCCACACTGAATATGCCCACTTCCTCCATGACCGCTTGCAAGAGATTAAAAGGATTCTTCACCCAACAGGCGCTCTCTTTTTTCACTGTGACCGCAATTCCACCCATATCGTCCGAATTTTGTTAGATGAGATTTTTGGGCCTGAGAATTTCCGTTCGGAGATAATCTGGCATTATAAACGTTGGTCAAATTCACAAAAAAATCTTCTTCCAGCACATCAAACTATTTATTACTATAGCAAAACGGCCGACTACACATTCAATATTCAATATCGCAAATATTCTGCTACAACAAATATTGATCAGATTTTGCAGCGTCGCAAACGAGATGAATATGGCAAATCAGTTTACGATCTTGACGAAGATGGCAACTTTATTCCCAATGGAACTAAAAAGGGTGTGCCTTTAGGTGATGTGTGGCACATCCCTTTTCTGAATCCCAAAGCAAAGGAACGAACTGGATACCCCACTCAAAAGCCCATTCTTCTTCTGGAACGTATTATAAAGATTGCCTCTAATGAAGATGACCTTATTCTTGACCCCTTCTGCGGCAGCGGAACAACATTAGTCGCAGCAAAGTTATTGAACCGTCGTGGAATAGGTATAGACATTTCCGAAGATGCCGTTGGAATTTCCCAGAGACGACTTGAAAATCCGATTAAGTCTGAATCAAACCTGCTCAAACTGGGACGGGAAGCCTATGAAAATGCTGACGAAGAACAGTTGGCGCTTTTAGGAGATTTAGAGTTTGTCCCTGTCCAACGAAATAAAGGAATTGATGCTTTCCTAAAAGATGATATTGATGGATACGCTATTCCAATTCGTATTCAACGCTCAGACGAGACAGTTCTTGAAGCTGCAAATAAATTATTTAAGGCAGCAAAGACCAAACACGCGCCTCTCATGATCCTCGTAGCTGTAAAAGAAGGAGGTTACTTTCCATTTGCTGATAAACTTCCTCCAAAAGTTGTGCTAGTTGATAGTCCATCGTTATCTATAACTAATATCGTTTCCAAATTCAAGATGGAAACATCCGTAAACAGCTTGATGGAAGACGAAGACAAAAAGTTAAAAAGTATTACAATAAATAGGTGAGCCTAAACCACAATAGCCAAGTCAATAAGGAGACCACATGCCTGAACGTGAAACTTACACCGTCCGCGTCGCCGGACTGACCCGCCATTTTCCCCTCTTTGAGGTCGCCCCCGGCGTCCGAATCGCTATTTTCAATATGCTGGGTGACACCTACATCGTCAAAGCGGCGGCGGCGGCGCTGGCCGAACGATTGAGAGGGACCAAAGCCACCGCACTGGTAACGGCCGAAGCCAAAAGCATCCCCTTGATTTATGAAATGAGCGCCCTCATGGGCCTCCCCTACATCGTCCTCCGCAAAACCTATAAAAGCTACATGGGCGACGCCATCAAAGCCGAAACTGTCTCCATCACAACCGGCAAAACCCAAACCCTATACCTGGATGAGAAGGACCGCGCCCTCATCAGCGGCAACAATGTCATCCTCATAGATGACGTTATCAGCACCGGCAGCACTCTGGAAGGAATGAAACATGTGATTCAAGAAGCGGGTGGCGAAGTCAGCGAAATCGCGGCCGTTTTCACCGAAGGAGACGCCGACTGGTCGCATGTGATTGCCCTGGAAAATCTGCCTGTCTTCGTGGAGTGATTGGTGTCTTGTAATTCGTAATTAAGTAATTGGGTAATTACCCTAAACCCAAATCACCAATTACCCAATCACCAATCAACCAATCATTAACCATTTATTATTCACCAATTCACCAATTAATAATTATTCTATCTGATGTCCTCCGCCGTCACGCTCTCCATCTTCCGCCACCTCTTCGCTTCTGTTGCAGAAGAGATGGGCGTCACCCTCGGCCGTGCTGCCTACAGCCCCAACATAAAAGAACGGCTCGATTTTAGCTGCGCTCTCTTCCTGGGAGACGGCCGAATGTTGGCCCAGGCTGCCCATATTCCCGTTCATCTCGGCGCTATGCCCGCCTCCGTCCAGGCGGCTATCAACCAATGCGCCCCCTATTCCCCCGGCGACGTTGTTATTCTGAACGATCCTTATTTGGGCGGAACCCATCTGCCCGACGTCACCCTGGTTTCACCTGTCTTTGTGGAAAGCGAATCAGAGCTGCCAGAACAACCCTCCTTTTTCGTCGCCAGTCGGGCGCACCACGCCGACATTGGCGGTATGTCTCCCGGCTCGATGCCTCTCTCTACGGAGATATATCAGGAGGGTATGATCATCCCGCCCATCAAAATTGTTGCGGGGGGAAAGCGGAACACGGCCGTGTGGCAGTTATTCATGCGAAATGTCCGAACCCCGGTTGAACGGCAGGGCGATCTCACCGCCCAACTGGCCGCCCACACAACCGGACAGAAGCGGCTGCTGGAGATTGTCGGCCGTTATGGTCTGGCCGAAATGCTGGAACAGGCCGAGGCGCTCATCACTTACGCTGGAAGAATGACCCGCGCCGCCATCCAACAAATTCCCAATGGTGTTTACCATTTTCTAGACTTTCTAGACAATGACGGCCAATCAGAACAGCCTATCCCTATCATGGTAGCGGTGACAATTGAAGGAGATGAGATGACGGCCGATTTCACGGGAACTGCCCCGGCTGTCTCTGGCAATCTCAACGCTGTACCGGCCATCGTGGAATCGGCCGTTGCTTACTGTCTGCGCTGTCTGGCGCTCGCCCTGTTGGAAACGAGTCTGCCCATGAATCAGGGGGCGTTCGAGCCGCTGACTGTCATCATCGAACCCGGCTCATTGCTCAACCCTCACCCACCCCACGCCGTTGCTGCCGGGAATGTGGAAACGTCGCAGCGCATCGTGGATGTTGTCTTTGGGGCATTGGCCCAAGCGCTCCCCAACCTGGTTCCCGCTGCCAGCCAGGGGACGATGAACAATCTCACTTTTGGCGGGACAATTAAAAGTGAGCAGCAAGGCCAGCCGGATCAGCCTTTCGCTTACTATGAAACCATTGGCGGTGGCGTCGGGGCCGGTCACGCCGGGGATGGCGGCAGTGGGATGCACGTCCATATGAGCAACACCCGCAACACCCCCATCGAGGCAATGGAATATGCCTTCCCTCTCCGCATTGTTGAATATGCCCTGCGGCATGGCTCTGGCGGCCAGGGCGACCATCACGGGGGCGACGGTCTGGTACGAACGATTGAATTCCTCAACCCTGTGACTGTTACGCTGGTCAGCGAACGTCGCACGACGGCTCCTTTCGGGCTGAATGGGGCAGAAGCGGGGGAAAACGGCCGAAACACCCTCATCAGCAACAACCACCCCACCCCTCTCCCCGCCAAATTCACCACCCAACTCCAACCCGGCGACCAAATCCGCATCGAAACCCCCGGCGGCGGTGGCTGGAACAAACAGGATTGAAAATATCGGGAATTTCTTTGCTTTCCGCTAAGTGAAAGGTGACGATGGCGACTAACAAGCCCATAATTGCAGGAATTGTTCAGAAAACTGCGAGGAGGGCAAAATGTCAATCGCCATCGAACAAACTATACAAGCATTACAGGTAATTTTACAAGGGGTACCAGTCGGTACCAATCTAGCACTTTTACAAATGCTCTGGAGCATGGTCAATGGCTCTTTTCTAACAAGCCGAGGAGCGATATTTCCAGCGATGAAAGCCAGCGGCTTCAGCGAAGAGGAAATTCGACGTGGTTGGGCGGCGATGCGACACGGTGTTTGGCGAATCGATGAGTTGCTAATTGCCTGGCGCAACTACGTTCAGGAGCAAGGTTGTTGGCAAAGGCATGAATACGAAGGTTATCGACCCGTTGCGGCGGACATCACCGCCTTTTGGCGAATGCGGTTGAAAGGCTGGCTGGGTCGTTACTTCAATGGTATTGCCAACCGGTTGTTGGGCGGCGTGGGACTGGCCCTTGTGGTCGAGGTCGGGCAGGTTGACGGTCATCGGATGCCATTGTTGCGCAAGATTATCCGGGCCCATCCCAAGGAGATGAGTCAAGACAAACTCAAGGCGATGGTTCTGGAGTGGCTGGGGAGAAATCTGGCCGCCAACGAACTGGCCCTATTCGATGCCGGCGCTCATATCAGTGACATGCAATCAGCCGGGGTCGCTCGTTTTGTCATCCGTCTAGCCAAGAACTGTACCGCCCGCCGGAATTATTTGCCTGACTACAAACGGGGTCGGCCGCAGGAATACGGGCAACTGGTGCGACCATTGGCTCGGAAGCGGAAGGGAAAGACGATTCCCGCTTCCAAACCAGACAAGACTGGCACCTTTGTCTATCAAGGCCGGACGATTCAGGTTCATGGTTGGTACGACCTGGTTTCAGCCAATCAAAAAGTAGCTGAACAACAGCAGACCTTTGACATCCTGGTTTTCTTTGACCCGCTCTATCTTGACCCGTTGGTCTTAGCCACCAATGTGACCTTACTGCCAGAGACAGTTTTCAAGATGTATCTGGACCGCTGGCCGGTTGAACAAGTGCCTTTGGTTGCCAAGCAAACCCTTGGGCTTGGTCGCCATTTTGTCTTTGCTCCAGAGAGTTGCCAACGCTTACCTGAATTGGCTCTGCTGGCCGGTAACATTTTGACCTATTTGGCAGCCACTTTGCCGCCCATGCCGACTGGCTTTTGGGACCGCTGCCCAAAAAAACGCCTGGTCGGCTGCGACGTGTCCTGGCCCAAGCTGATTTTCCAAAGGATACCCTCTCGGATGGGCAATTTCGGAAAAAGCGGTCAGTTACAGACCACTTGCCAAAGGGTATCACGGCTCATCGGCGACGAAAACGGCATCCTTAACCGTTTTTCGCCTTTTTTATTGGCTTTTTGAGCCATTTTGTTAATGTTCAATCACCTCAGTTTTTGTCTGAGGTTCGTTTATCGTTCCCGTTTAGGGGAAACGAAAGTTAAAATAGCGGTTGAACAGATAGTAATTTACGGCGTCTTGATTTATCTCATAGTTTGGCCGTACAGAGAGATACCCATCC
>JBAPRX010000110.1:0-2353 GCA_049281335.1 Promineifilaceae bacterium (SeqCode) | reverse complement strand
GATTGCTCAATTTGAAACGGAAATCCGGGCCGAACGACAGCGAGAGGGCATCCAGAAGGCCAGAGAGCGAGGGGTTAAGTTTGGCAAGCGGAAGAAACTGAATAAGAGACAGGTTGCTGAATTACAGAAACGTCGTAGCCAGGGTATCCTCATTAAGACACTAATGCAGGATTACGATATTTCCAAGACCAGCGTTTATCGCTATTTGGCCGAGGAGGGAACAAATGAATAAAACAGATTGGCAGCCGACCAATATGCCTGGTCGCCATGATTCTGCGAGAGTAGCCAGTGTGAAGCCGAATAATCGAGCCATTGGAATAATTTGTCCAAACTGGATACGAGTTAATTTCACTGAACCAGACCGTCATCGGTAGCGACTAGTGGTTGCTTGTCTGGGAATTTGTTAAACCGCAGTAGTATAGTGTTTACAAAAAACGCCGAGTCCAGTAAAGTAGAGTCTTGATTCCCAAGATTATTACAGGATTATTATGATTGCCCGGAACCATAATTTGGAAGGAAAAGTAGGTATGGGAATTCGGGATTAGAGTCTAAAGAAGCCTAATGAAAATCAGTTTAATTATTCTGCTCAAGAAGTTAACTCCGGCCATTCTGCTCATTTCAATTCTGCTGGTGGCCTGCCAAGACACAAATAGCGAGGGGGTTACTCCTGCTGCATCAGGTCCAATAGGAGAAAACATCGGTACTGACAACCCCTCTGTGTCTAATGGGGGATCGATTAATGTCGTACCTGGTGGCGCTCCCCTCAACGACCCAATAACCATAAGTCTCCTTGTTGATGATTATGAATTGGTCACCTACGAGAATCTGGTAGATTCCTTTGAGGCGGATAACCCTGATATCACAATTAAACTTATTACCGCCAATGACATATTAGGTGATATTTCGACAACCGCAACAGTAATAGAGAGACAGTTGAAGCTGGCAGAAAACGCTGACGTACTGGTTACTCATACCACCGGCGCTGCTATACGAGCCGGGTTACGCATGGATATGGCTCCCTTCATCGCTGCTGATAACAGCTTTGATCCAAATGATTTCTACGCTGGTTTACTAGAAGCATATCAATGGGACGGTAAGACCTGGGCCATTCCCTTAACTTCATCATTTGATTTACTGGTTTATAACAAGGAACTCTTTGATAGAGCCAATGTTGATTATCCTGTGGCTGATTGGGTTTGGGATGACCTGCTTGATGCGGCGCTGGCCCTAACAGTGCGAGAAAATGGTGAAGTAGCTCAGTGGGGATTTGCTGATCCGCATTTTGGCTTTACCCTTTTTCCAAACATCCCTGACTCTTTATTAACCGCTGCCGCAATGACACCACAAACTCGCTTTCAGGACCCCGCGTTTGTGGCTAAAGTTCAGTGGTATACTGACCTGTTTGTCACTCACCAGGTTGCCCCTTATCCGAGTGGCGACCTGGAATCTTTAAGTGACATTAATACCTTTTTGTCTGAATTGCACAATCTCGTTCAAACGGACAAAGTTGCTATGTGGGTCGACAGCTCTACTTTTTTGACCGATAGCTTCATCCCACCTGGCGCTAATTGGGGTATTTCGCCACTCCCTGACTGTTCACCAGCCTATGCTGGCACAGTTTCTATTAGCGCGGGGACACAGAATCCAGAAGCCGCCTGGCGGTTGGTTCGTTTCTTGAGCCAACAGTTTGTCGTTGCTGGATCAGTTGGCGATTTGCCCCAGATGCCCGCACGTCGGTCTGTCGCTGAGGCGGGCGGTTTTTATAACGAAGTGAACTCTGAGTTGACAAATGCCTTGCGTTATGCTGTCGCTAATGCCTGCCCTATGTACCAGGCATATGAATCGTTTGGCGCAAATGAAGCTTTTTCTGCCTTCCAGATTGCAGTGGGGGATATCCTAGCTGGTAACAAATCAGTGTCTACAGCCTTAAGTGATGCTCAAGCAACGGCCGAAACAAATATCAACGAATTGGTCGAGACTCAGGCTCAGGCGACACCCATCCCACCCTTTACAGTTAGTACAACGTTGGACACGACTGTATCCAACCAAACGACAACGGCCGTTACTTTCAAGGTTATCGGTGGTGCTGATGAAGTGAGTACCATCCAACAGATAGCTCAGCAATTTATGGCCGATCACCCCGGCATAGCGATAGAAGTCACCGCCGTTCAGGGAGACGCCACCCTTGCCAGTTCCGCCTTTCAAGCCTCATGCTTTCAAAGCGCGGCCAATTTTACAATGGACGAGTTGAACGCCGTTCTCAGTCTCGACCCGCTGTTGGACGCCGATCCAGATTTAGCCGCCCATGACTTCTATGCGCCAGCACTGGAAGCGTTCAGTGCCAACGGTCGGC
>JBAPRX010000109.1:0-18284 GCA_049281335.1 Promineifilaceae bacterium (SeqCode) | reverse complement strand
GTGCAGGGCTTGCCTTCGGCCGTTCTTCATGCGCTCACCGGCCATTGGATTGTCGCTCCCTGGGAGAGTAACCTGCAACGAACTGAGCGGTGGGTCCGGCCGTTTTATGAAGAAGAGGCAGCGGAAGACGGCACGATGGTGCTGATTATTGCCCGGAAAGCGAGCCGGGAACCGGTTGAGGCGACTTTACCGCCAATGCGTCCGGTTGTCATCCACGAAATGGAAGACGAACCGGCCCCGGAGGACGGCCGTCTCGAACCGGTTATGGCGGTTGACCCTCCTATAGAAGAGCCGGAAGAACGGGTCCGCATTGAGGAACAGTTTGAGGAGGAAGATGAAGCGCCTCCGCTCTCTCTTCCCCGGTTCAGTGCACCGACGCTCAGGATTTTGATGCTGCTATTGGCGCTGCTTTCGGCCGTTGTCGGGCAGGCTGCTCTTTCGGCCGATCCGCCCGACCTGAAAGCGGCCATTCCTCTTTTGGGGCTGGCAATTTTGATGGTTGGCGCGGCTGCTAAATTCGCTATACGAAATGATTCACTGCCTTCCATCTCGATTGGCCCTACTGCCCGCCGCCGATGGCTGGCAGTGGCCGGGTTATTTTTCTCGTTTGTGGCCTATTCCATTTCCAAGTCGGCAAGCCCGGCATCGCACCCCTGGATCCCTATTTATCTATGGATTGTGGCGGCGGCGTTGACGATTTTTGCGTTGTGGCCGGTCCAATCGGCCGATCAACAACCGGCCCATCCACAGACAGAACAACGATCCTGGGAAATTCCGGCCGTTATCGCGCTAACGACCATTGCTTTGGTCATCCGTCTGATTGATCTGACCGGCCATCCGTACATCATCAACGGCAGTGAAGCCAGCATCGGCCTGGATACTCTGGCGGCTGCCAGCGGAACCCTCCAAAATCCGTTCAGCGCCGGATGGTTGACCAACCCTACCCTGCCACTCTTTATCCTGGCGTTCCCTCTAAAGCTGTTTGGCGCTTCGACTCTCGGCATCCGGCTGCTGTCGCCGTTTATTGGGGCAGTGACGGTTCCTGCGCTCTATTTTTCGGGCCGCCGCTGGTTTGGGCCGCCGGTTGCGCTGCTGGCTTCGATTCTGCTGACCGGTTCGCATCTCCATATCCATTACAGCCGCCTGGGACTGACCAATGTTTGGGACCCGCTTTTAGCTTTGCTGGTTTTTGGCCTTATCTATGCCGCGTGGCTCTCCGGCCGCCGCCCGACGTGGCTGCTGGCCGGGTTAGCGGTCGGGTTGACGCCTTATCTTTTCACGACTGCCCACCTCTTCCCGTTTATGCTGCCCCTTATTTTGCTGGCTTTGCTGCTGAGACGGCCGTATCCCCCCGGCTATCTTCGCAATCTGGCTGCTGCCGGAATCCTGGCGCTGGTCGTTGCCCTGCCTCAGTTTTTATTTTATCGGGCTAACGATGTTGTGTTCATGGATCGGGCCAACACGCTTGGCATTTTTCAAAGCAACTGGTTTGTGGAAGAAGGCACCCGCACCGGGCAAAATTCGGCCGATATTCTGGCACAGCAGTTCCGGCAGGCGCTGTTCGCTTTCCAAAGCGGTCAGGACACCAGCAATGCTTACAATCCTGGCAGACCACTGCTCTCATTCGCCCCGGCGGTTTTTCTCACGATTGGGATTGGGCTGGCGCTGTGGCGGCTGCGGCAGCTACGGTACCAGCTTTTGCTAATCTGGCTGGGGGTGACGCTGTTTACGGCCGCTTTCCTGATCCAAAGTCCGCCAAGCAGCCACCGGCTCTTGATTGCTGTTCCGGCTGTCTACCTGTTGATTGCTGTTGCGCTTGGCTGGCTGGGGCAGCAACTCCTCACAGTTCTTCGACTGAACCGGGCTTATCTGCTGCCTGCCCTGCTTACCCTGGCGCTCTTGATGAGCTTTTCCGACCTCGTTTTTTACTTTGGGCAGTATCGGAGCCAGCACCTTTTTGGCGACCGCAACACTGAGATTGCTTACCAGATGGCGGCGTATCTCAACTCTCTGGACGGCTCCTGGGATGGTTACTTTTATGGCCCACCCAGTATGTACACCAGTTTTCCGACGTTCCCCTTCTTGCTGGCTGATCTAAATGAGTCGTTGACCTTTACCGACGTTGTTGGAGGGGACCCGCCGCAGCCCCCACAGGGGGATACCGTCTATCTGTTTATACCGGAGCGGGCGGCCGAACTTCCCACCGTTCAGGCGCTTTATCCAAACGGCCGTGTTTTAACTTTTGATGGTTATCACGGCAGCCCGTTATTTTACGCATATGAAATTGATCAATAAATGACTCAATCGTCTTGAACCACACAAAATTACTCAATTCCCAGTTACCCGATTCCCAACCTATTCTGGAGGACCAAATCAGAATGAACAGGCACTCTAAATTCAATTTATTTTTCGTGATTATTCTTCTCGCTTTGACGGCTTTGGCCTGTAATACGCTGTCAGGTGATACGGGAGGGGCAGCCGATACAGGAACGGCCGTACCCGCAGCCGAAAATGGAACGGCCGAGCCTTCCATGAGCTATGACAATATTCCTGAAAAGAACAATATGAGCAACGCGATGGCGGAGTTTACCGCCATCTCCAAATGGAGTAAGAACGACCTCGCCTATGTCTTCTTGAACGGGACGGAAACCCTGCCGGGGGACACCGAGAAGGATTTGGTGCGGCAGGCATTCCAATTGTGGGCCGATGTTGCTCCGCTGACCTTCACCGAAGTGAGCAGCGCCAGTCAGGCTGATTTTCTCATCTCCTGGGAAGTGCGGGATCACGGCGACGGCGACCCCTTTGACGGCATTGGGGGCATCCTGGGCCACGCCACCTTCCCCAATCCTTATGCCGACCGGCAGGTTATCATCCATTTTGACGATGAAGAACCCTGGGTAGACAGCACAACGATTGACGTTGACCTTGTTACCGTTGCCGCCCATGAAATCGGCCACGCGCTTGGGCTGGACCACAGCAATGACATCAACTCTCTGATGTATGCCAGTTATTTTGGGCCACGCCGCTTCTTGAGCCAGGACGACATTAACGGTATCCAATCGCTCTACGGCCAAAATGAAACCACTCAGGAACCGCCCCAGGCGCCACCGGCTAATCCGCAAACGCCGACCTCTGCTCCGGGGGAACCGGACACAGACGGGGATGGCCTTTCGGATGTGGAAGAAGCTTTTATTGTCGGCACCGACTACCTCAATCCTGACACCGATGGGGATGGCCTGACTGATGGGGTTGAAGTTGAAAATCGGATGAACCCCCTTGACCCGGACATGGACAAGGATGGCATTAGTGATGGGGACGAGGTTGCTAATGGAACAGACCCGTTCTTCCCGGATAATGAGGCCACCAGCGACCCCGGTATGTCGCCCGAACTGGCAGATGAAGTCTCGAAGTTCTTAACCAGAGCCATTGACACAGAAATAGAGGCTTTTGCGAAAGGTGATCCTTCAATTGCGGCCGAAATCTTCGCCGGTAGTGTTCTAGCTGACGTTCAGACGGCTATCAATGACTTGAACAGCCAGGGGCTGGTTGAAATATCAGAACTCGATTATTACGAAAGCTACATTAACGACATCCGGGTCATTAATAATGACCGGCTGGACGTTGATACCTGCGAAACGTGGACAACTGCCACCTATCGCCTCTCGGATGGGGCGTTCCTGGGCAGCGAGGGGCCAGACCTTCTGCCGCAAACGATTACGATTGAACGGCTGTCGGATGGCTGGTATATCACGGATGTTGTCTTCTTTGACGCGCCCGCTTTCTGCAACTCTTAATTTGTAAAAGGGGCGAGACCGGCGGGAACGCAGGTTATGGGGGAGCCAATGGCTTCTCCCGCCGATCCCGCCCCTACCAGATTATCGTTTTGGGAATATTCTCTAGAAACTTCATGGAGGGGATCGGACGCAAGCGGCCGTGTTTGCGTGGCGGGCGGGGATTGTGCGGCGGAGCGAGTAGATAAACAGAAGAAGTGCCTGTCACTTTAATCAACCCCTGGTCTGAATTAGGCTCAGACCAGGGGTTGATTTATTTAGGGTGATCTCCCGTTATAGTGAGGGGGAATGGGGCAATGCACTGCCTGGCAGGTATTGGTTACTGGTTATTCGGGTAAGCAGTGCAATGCACCAGGCAGGGATACAGTACAAATAACCCCTTCCCTGGCACATATTAAAGGCATTATGATTGTCGTACCGTCCTGTAGTACGACTGCCTATGCTTTAATCACTGCGTACATTGAGAAAATCCGGCTGGGCATTGACCATGTGTGTTAAGCGGAGGATGTCATGTCGCTATTTCTGAAAAGAGGTTGGATTGTTATTTTGGCGCTTTTTCTAAGCGCCTGTCTCTTTGACCGGTCTGGTTCAAAGACGCCGACTGCGGAAAATGAAACGCCGTCGGCATCGGCCGAAGCTGAGAAACCGGCCGTTTCCCCTTCTTCTACCCGACCAACGACTGCACCAACGGCAGAAGGTGAAACACCGTCAGCATCGGCACGGCCGACTGAGGAACCTGTCCCCCAGGTGAAGCCGATTTCAAATGCTATCTACGTCCGCAGCGGGCCGGGAGATGAGTTTGAGCAAGTTGGGCTGCTGTATGAGGATGAAACGGCCGTTGTCGTGGGAACGGATGCGTTCGGCAGTTGGTATCAGATTCAAACTGAGGATGGGGAGGAAGGCTGGGTGGCTGCCAGCGTCGTTGAGGTGACGGAGGGGGAGATTGTTATCGGCTAAGCCGCTCCTACCCCGCGTCCGAGTGTGGCGGGGGAACCGGGAACGACACAGCTCCGGGTGACGATTAATCTGGCTTATGTTCGGAGCGGCCCCGGCCAAAATTATCCGGTGATTGATCTGGTTCCTGGGGAGAGTACGGTGACGGTGCTGGCCTATGCGGAGAATGGAAGCTGGTTTAATATTCGGCTTTCGAATGGGCGGAGCGGCTGGATAGGGGCGACGATTACTGAGCCGGTTGGGGGGTGGGAATTGGATGAGGTGAATACGGCCGCAACGGTACCGGCCCCGCCGCCGACGCCGCAGAATAATTGTGACCCGGCTTATCCAACGGTCTGTATTCCGTCACCACCGCCTGACCTGGATTGTCGTGACATTCCCTACCGAAGCTTTACTGTTCTGCCGCCGGACCCGCATCTTTTTGATGGGAATGGGAATGGGCTTGGGTGCGAGCCTTATACGGCCGATCCTGAGCCTGGGGATTCAGCCACGAATTAACACGGATTAGCACGAATTTGGATTGGACACAGAGAGGCGCAGAGGAGCAGAGGGCGCGGAGAGGGTTTGGTATTTATAGAACTAGCCACGAATGAAAGGCAATAATTCGTGAAATTCGTGAAATTCGTGGCTAGTTTTTTTATGGCTTACTCCCAACCTTCGTAGTGAACGATGTCGCGGAGCGGCCGTTTTCTGCGTTTTAGGGAGCCGGAGCGTTTGTCGGGGGCGGGGTGGCCGATGGGAATGACGCCAACGGGAGTTACTTCGTCGGGGATGTTTAGCAATTGGCGGAAGGCGTTCAAGTCCTTACCTCCGGCGTACCCGGCGGCGAGTCCCTCATTTACCACTGCCAGTAACAGCAGCATCACGGCACAGCCCACATCCATAAACCAGTAGGGAACGGGCCACTCGATTTCATTCCCTTTTTCATCTACCTTATCGGGTTGTTGGTAGCGGCGGTGGTAGGTCATTTCGTTGGTACAGGGGACGATTAGCACGGGCGCTTTGGAGATAAAGGGGTCGAAGCCGCTTTTGACGTACTCTTCCTCGTGACAAATGGCGGCAATGCCGTCTTTCAAGTCCTGGCGGGTGACGACGATGAAGTCCTGCCCCTGGCTGTAGCCAGCGGTTGGGCCGCGACGACCGGCGGCAAGAATACGCTCTAATGCGGCCGAATCTACCGGCTCGTCGGTGAAGTTCCGTACCATCCGACGCCGTTGTATAACTGTTTCAAAATCCATCTACTTTCTCCTTAGAAAATAAATCTCACGCAAAGACGCAAAGAGCGCAAAGGGTTGATGTTTTCATTCGTGGTGGTGGGCGGCGCATGTGCGCTTGCCCATGTCGTCTCCTATGAAAAGAGCCACGAATTCACACAAATTAGCGCGAATTATTAATTGGTAATCATTCGCGGTTGTGTTTCCTCCCGGCCATATAAACTGCTCAAAAAAAATAATTCTTGCAACGACGCCAAAGACCCAAAAGTTAATTAGAAACCGGTCACTATCTACTGACGTATAAAGATTACCGATTACTATACCTCTGCTCATTCTCTTGACCAACTTACCGGTATGCTTCACAATATAACTTAATAGAGGAGTTTTTAGCCGCTCTCTGTAATTCGTTAAGCGCTACCGACCTCCAAGGAGATTATTGATGACCCCTAAAATGTTTCCCCCGCTTCCCTTATCGGAATGGCAGGCAACTCGTGATTCGGTCCGGGGCTATGCCCAGGTTGTGGGCAAAATCCGACGGGCGTTAACACCTTACCAGCGCCACTGGTTCCATGTCAATCTGCGAACCTCCGCTCTTGGCCTTACCTCCACACCGATTCAAATTGGGAATATTACTTTTGAGATGCTGCTTGATTTCACGGGGCATCAACTGGTCGTTTCTACCAGCCGGGGAGATTGGTCTGAGGTTGATCTGGATGGGCAGTCGGCCCAGGAGTTTTGCGATGAAGTGATTCACGCGCTGGAAGATATAAGCATTAGGGTGGATATTGATCTGGAACAGTTTAGCGATGAGGATGGCACTTATGATCCGGACTATATTGAGGACTGCTGGCAGGCGTTCTCTCAAGTTGACCTGGTTTTGAAAGAGTTTCTGGGACAGCTACGCGGCCGAAAAGGGCCGGTAGCGGTGTGGCCTCACCACTTTGACATGGCCGGATTGTGGTTTTCCGGCCGTCTTGTTCCGGGCCAAGACCCCGATGATGAGGAATCGGCCGATGAACAGATGAATTTTGGCTTTTCCACCGGCGATGAGGGCATTCCCGACGCTTACTTTTATATCACTGCCTATCCCTGGCCTGACGGACTGGAGGATACCCCTCTTCCTGAACCGGCCAAATGGCACAGCCAGGGCTGGAATGGGGCGGTGATGATGTATGCCGATTTGATTGCAACTGATAATCCAAGAGAAACGCTTCTAAAGTTCTTCCAAACCGTTCAAAGCGCCGGGGCAGAGCGAATGGGCTAGATGGACGGCACTCCGACAGTAAGTTTTCGGCGACGGCTGCCTTTTGTCTCATTCCTGTTTCTCGTTATTGTCGCTATCCTGCTGCCCAATCGCGTCTGGAATACGCTGCTGATTGGTCTGGGGGGACTGATTGTTATTGCCTATCTTTGGGCGCGACACCTGGGGCGCGGGCTGCACGGAACTCGAAATCTACGCTTTGGGTGGATGGCCGTTGGCGACCGCCTGAGTGAACAGTTTGAGATTGTGAATAACAGCGGGCTGCCAGCCCACTGGGTTGAGGTTATTGATGGGTCGAACGTGCCTGGCTATCAAGCGGCCGTTGTTCGCAGCATTGGGGCGGGTGCGTCTGACCGGTGGCGGCAAGCGGCCGTTTGCCAGCAGCGAGGGCAGTTCCGACTCGGCCCCTGGGCCTTGCACAGCGGCGACCCGTTTGGCCTGTTCAAGGTAACGGTCAGCTACCCGGTTGCCAACGAGATCATTATTCATCCTCCTATTCACACCCACATTCCTATTCCACTGCCCGCCGGTCAGGGAGAGGGGCCGGTGCGTACCCGCCAACGACCCTGGCGGGCTAATATCAATGCCGCAGGCGTCCGCGATTACCAGCCGGGCGATCCGACCAACTGGATTCATTGGGCCAAGAGCGCCCGGTACGATAATTTAATCGTTCGCCAGTTTGACCGGGATGCTGCCGGGGACATCTGGCTGCTGTTGGATATGCAGGAGGCGGGCCAGGTTGGAAGCGGGCCAGATGGCACGGAGGAGCAAATTATTTTGCTGGCGACGGCGTTGGCGGTCCGTTCTCTCAATGAAAATCGGGGCATTGGGCTGGCCGCTTACGGCCGAACTCCGCAGCTTATTCCTCCGGCATTGGGCCAGGGACAGCAGTGGCGGCTGCTGCGAACGCTGGCCCTCATTGGGGCTGACGGCGAAGGGGATATTGCCCAGGCGGTTCAAGACCTGGGGCAGGTTGCCCATCGGGGCAGTGCGGCCGTTATTATTACGGCCAATAATGATGGCGAATGGATTCCAACTTTGCTCCAACTGGCGCAGCGTGGGATTACCAGCACCGTTGTTTTGCTTGATGCGGAGAGCTATCGTTCAGGGAATATTGACGCGGCGGAAAAAGGGGAGGGAACGGCCGAAAATTTGCGACAAATCATCCGCCGATTGGGGATGGACTGTTACATCATCCATAAAGGGGACATCAAGAAACCGGACGTTGACCAGGAACGGCACGGGTATTGGGAGTTCAAAGTCACCCCTTCCGGCAAAGCGATCATCGTCCGCAATCCATTGGAAGAGGGTGCGTAAGCTAATGGACGTGCTGCTCTTCCGTCTTTTTGAGGATTTACGGCCGAAGGATGGCTGGCTGCCGTTGTTGTTGATCCTTGGCATTGGTTCGACGGTGGTTTCGGCCGTTTTGGATGCCAATTGGGTCCCCGAAGATGGCATTGTCATCTGGGTTGTTGTGCTTGGCCTGATCCTTGGTATTACGGTTGCCAAACGGCCGATTTCGTCCCTCCCTGCCTGGCTGCTGCTGGTTGGGTATGGCATTGCCATCACGGTTATTCTCCTGGCACACCTGCTGCCGCCGCCAGAGGTTTTGTCTACCGGGGCGGAAAGTGACCTGACCTACATTCGCCAAAATCTCATTCTGTTTGGCGACCGGGCAGGGGGCTGGCTGCAAGCTGTTGTGGAAGGGGAAAGCAGTGAGGAGACAATCGTCTTTGCTTTTGGCCTGGGCCTCCTCTCCTGGCTGCTGATTACCTATACGGCCTGGGCCACTTACCGGCGCCACAATCCGCTCAACGGCCTGATTCTCATTGGTCTGGCCCTGGGGTTCAACATCCTGTACAGCAACGCCATTATCTGGACACTGGCGGTCTTTATCGGGCTGTCGGTTTTGCTCATTGCTGCGATTCACATGGTGGATATGCACCAGGTATGGGACCAGCAGCGGGTGGACTATCCCACCGGCATCAACATTGAACTGATGATGGCAGGGGGAGGGGTCGCGCTGGTGTTGCTCATTTTTTCCTTCGCCATCCCTGCCATTAACATTAAGGCGATTACCAGGGCCTTTGTCAATCGGCCGTCTGTGCAACAGGCGGAAGAGACATTGGGGCGGGTCTTTGCGGGCGTCAATTACACCCAGGAAAACCTACCGGGGCGGGAGTTGGAACGGGCCAGCGGCGGGGGTGGCAGCTTACCCCGGTCTTTCCTGTTGGGGAATCCCCCGGAACTGGCTGAAACTTTGGTAATGACTGCCACCGTTCAGGGTGAGGAAGCGGCCGAAAATGCCAACTGGCCGATCCATTGGCGGGCTTACAGCTATGATATTTACACGGGACGGGGCTGGGCGGTTTCTAATGAACGGCAAGAGACGATTGGGCCAGGGGAGCCGTTGGCGATTCCGGCTGTTGAATCGCCCCGTATCTTAACGCAGTCGGTTCACTGGCTTTTGGGAAACACCCGCACCCGTTATACGCTGGGGCTGCCACTGCGCTTTGACCAGACGGTGACGGCTTACTGGCGGGGGCTGTCGGATTTGAGCCAGGTACGGGGAGGTGGCACTGTTTATGCGGCCGAATCACAGGTTATCAACGCCGCTCCGGCCGATTTGCAGGCTGCCACTTTAGCCGGTGTGCCGGAAACGATTCTGGCCCGCTATACGGCCCTGCCGGACAATGTTCCTGACCGGATTTACCAGTTGGCAGCGGAAGCAGCGGCGGACAGTTCCGGCCCTTATGACCAGACCAAAGCGATTGAAGCCTTTTTGCGCCAATATCCTTATTCTCTGGATGTTCCCCTGCCCCCCAGCAACCAGGATTTGGTGGATTTCTTCCTTTTCAACCTTCAAACTGGCTACTGCGATTATTACGCCTCGGCGATGGTAGTTATGGCTCGCAGTTTGGGGATTCCGGCCCGGTTCGCAACGGGATTCCTGGCCCAAATGCCGGATGAGAAGGGCGTCCAGACGGTTTATGCTCTGAATGCTCATTCCTGGGCGGAAATCTATTTTGCGGGGTATGGCTGGGTGGAGTTTGAGCCAACGGCCGCTTTTCCGACCCAGTCGCAGGTGGGCGAACTATCGGAATTTTTGACCTCGCCACCCAATTTCCCGGTGGCTGAACCGATTGAACTGCCACCACCAGCCGAATCGGGGCCGCCTTCTATTCTGACAAACCGCTATTTTCTGCTGGTATTGGGGCTGTTTGTGGCCGCATTTGGGGTCTTGATCTGGCTGGTGGTGGGCCGGCCTTTTGAACCGGATTCGGTGATCAGCATTTACGGCCGTCTCCAACGGAGCGCCAACCGCATCGGCCAGTCTACCCCAAAGAGCCAGACGCCGGTTGAATTTGATGCCGCGTTCGGCCGTCGATTAGGTGATCTGGCAAAACAGTCGCAACTGGCGGGGCGCATTCTCAGGAAACGGGAAGCTCCGGTCCGGAAAGTGGCTACGCTGCCGGAGGAAGCTGACCGGTTGACTGACCTGTTTATGGCGCGGCAGTACAGCAAACCAGGGGGAGAGGAGAAAACGGCCGAGGACGCTCATCAAGCGAGTTTAATCTGGCAGCGGATTCGGAGGCGGCTTTTGTTGCTGGCGATTCTGAATCGGGTGCGGCGGTTTCCAAACGACTGAGGAGGGCAAGACGGCGCGGAGACAAGGTTTCAGGTTCATTCAAAGGCTTTACCGCGCCGTCCTGCCCCTACTTACGGGGGTTAGCCCCAGGCGATTTTCAGCCAGGTTACGATTTCTTCGATGTCGTACTGTTCGGCGAACTGGATGAGGTCATCTCTTTTGTCGCAGGCGGCGACGCCTATATTTTCTGTAAGGACGGGATCGATCCGGCGGTACTGTCTTTCCCCTAACAGTTGGCGACATTGGTAATCGGGGATGCCCATACCTCCCTCCATCATAATGTCCAGGATCGGCCGTGCCCATTGCAGGTAACCCCAATCGAGACTCTCTTTCCCTTTAGAATCAATGAATTTTAGGGGGCTGCCAGTTCCGATGGAGAGGAGACGAATTTCGCTTAAGTTCGGCCGATTTGGGATGTATGCCCGTTCGTCGAAGACCTGGGCCAGGGCGGCCATACTGGGGTTGTTGGCGACAACACCGCCATCAACATAGCCATTCACCACCGGGAAATAGGTTGGCGCAGCGCTGGTATAGAGGGCAACGTCACGGGCTAATGCGTCTGCATCGCTGTCTATGCCGGGGAAGTTGTGGAAAAATTTCGGTTTCCACTGTCTTTTGAGTGGATCGGGGTCTTCGTTGTCCAGGTCGAAGGTCGAGATTAGCACCCGTTTTTGCAGCTCTCCCAACGTTTCTGTTCCCACGACGGCATCTATCAGGTGAGCCAGATTGCTGCTGCTGAACTGCGCCCCGATGAGCTGTCCCAGGTCGAGAACGTTATCCCACCAGGAGTCGGCAAAGACCTCTGCACATTTTTCATAATATAACTGCTGTAATGTTTGCGGCGACAGGCCATGCGCCAATCCCAGGGCGAGAATGCCTCCGGTGGAGGTTCCGGCTACGAGATCGACTTTCTGGAGCCAGCCGGGTACTCTTTCCTCTAAGCGGCGTAAGAGAACGGCCGTGAACAAGCCTCGGATGCCGCCACCGTCCAATGTGAGTATGCGATAGACGCCTATGATGTCTTCCTCCTGCTACTTCTCTGGTTAAGAACAGCCAGGACTTTCTATTTTTCTCAGGCAGATTGTATTGGGAGCGTAATAATGAAGGTCGTCCCTTGCCCTTCCTGGCTTTCGGCCGTTATTGTACCCTTGTGTGCCTCAACAATCGAACGGGCAATCGCCAGCCCCAAACCGGACGAGCCGGTCCGCTGTCGAACCCTGTCCCCCCGGAAGAAGCGTTTGAAGATATAGGGCAAATCCTCGGCCGGAATCCCTGTTCCGCTGTCCTGTACCGTCATCCTCAGATGGTTGTCGTCCACCTGGTTGGCAGCGAGGGAGATTGTGCCACCTTCAAGCGTATGGCGAATGGCGTTGCTGACCAGATTGCCTAAAACCTGCGTTATGCGTTCGGGGTCTAACTCTACAGTTGGCAAACCATCCTTTTCCTGCACTTGCAGCGCGATCCCCTTTTCAACGGCCTGGGGCATGTGGGCCAGAGCGACACGTTCCAGCAATGCCTGGGGCGGGGTCGGCCGTTGGACCAAGGGTAACTCTCCGGCGTCAGCCAGGGAGAGGAGGCGTAAATCTTCAATCAGGTGGCCGAGATGGTGGGCTTCCTGGTGCAGAATCTCATAGATTTCCTGGCTACCAACTAATCGGCCGTCTTTCAGCGACTCGGTATAGCCCAAAATGACGCTCATTGGGGTTCGGAGGTCGTGGGCAATATCGGCCGTCATCTGGCGGCGAGATTGATTGGCCTGGGCCAGATCGGCGCTCATTTGATTGAAAGAGGAAGCTAATTCACCCAACTCGTCGTTGGTTCGTACAGGCACTTGATGGCCCAACTCGCCACGCGCAACGACTCTGGTCGCATTGGTCAGTTCGCCGACGGGGCGGGAGATAGAACGGGCCAGGAACACCCCTAACACCAACGCAATTAAGGAAGCTCCGAGCGCACCTAATATGGTGGCCTGGTTCACATTAGCCAAAAAGTGGGATTCCGGCGATTCAGCCGGGACGGAGCCACTGCTGTCAAAGGAGTCTAATATCACCCATCCAATCGTTTCGTCATTTACGGCGATTGGGACGCCCTTATTGGTTTCACGGCGTGAGAGGTGATCGCCGACTGAATATTGCTCCCCGGCGTTCACAACGACCCGGTTCTCATCAACCAGGGTAACGGGCAGCCATTCATAGCCGCGATGGCCGTTTCCCGGTGGGCCGCCACCGTTGGCCCCATTTCCATATTGACTAGATTGATCTCGAATCAGGACAGCGTTAATACCATCCCAATTGCCGTATTCGGCATAATGGGCGGATAACTGATTGGATAGTTCAACCAGATCGTCGTGATAAAGGTCGTAGATGTATTGATCAAACTGGCTCTCGGTCTGCCACCCTACAAAGATGGCTACCAACCCAGCACCAATGACGCCAACGAAGAGAAAAGCTATGGTTAGTTTGAAAGCCAGCGTTCGCATTGGTGGTTCCTGTAGATGGTAATTGGTAATTGGGTAATTGATGGTTCAGACTTACCCAATTACCCAATTATCCAATAACTCTCATTTTAAGGCCGTGCGCCGAGCGTCAATGGGAGGGTGATTCTTTGACCATCGCGCAGTACGGTAATCTGAATCGTTTGTCCGACAGTTGTGTGGAACACAAGATAGCTGTTCAAGTCTGAGAAGTTGTTGATCTGGTGACCGTCAATGTCAACGATGAGGTCGCCGCCCTCACCGGTTGCATTGGAAGCGGCAACCAGACCGGCCTGAGCGGCGGGGCTGCCGAGGGTCACGTTTAGAACATATGCCCCTTGGGTTTGGGGAACGCCGTAGATCGCTTGCTCGGACAGTGAGATTTCGTCATCAAAGCCCGCGCCCATGTATGGGAAGTCGTAACGGCCGTTTTCAATCAAGCTGGGAATGACCTGGCGAAGGGCCTGTACCGGAATGGAGAAGCCAACACCGGAGTTTGTCCCTGTCGTGGAGGCAATGGCTGAGTTAACACCGAGGACTTTTCCGTCCAGGCTCAAAAGCGGGCCGCCGGAGTTGCCGGGGTTAATGGGGGCATCGGTCTGAATCACTTCGGGCAGTGAGTAGCTGCTGCCGGTGCCGAGGTCGCGCTGCGATTCCAGGCTGCGGCCTAAAGCACTAACTATGCCAAGAGACATTGAGCCTTGTTCTCCGAAGGGATTACCGATTGCGACCACAAATTCACCAACCCGGATTGATTCTGAGTCTCCCAATTGTAGTGGTTCAACACCGTCTGGCAAATGATCGACTTTCAGGACTGCCAGGTCGCTGTCAACATTGGCGCCGACTAACTCGGCCGACATCCGATCTCCATTTGAAAAGACAACCTCAAATTCATTGCCTTGAGCGATGACGTGGTTGTTGGTGACGATATAGCCGTCATTACTGTAGACAAAGCCGCTGCCGCTTGTATAGGGCGGCACAATGATGTAAACGACAGAGGGATTGGTCACCTGGTAGAGGTCAATCAGGGAGTCCTGAAGGCTGGTGTCGGCGGCGAGCAGTTGGTTGCTGCTCGTTTCCGCCTGTGTCTCAACGGCCGTATTTGTATTTGCATCCGGCTGCTGGTCTTGAACCCGAACCAGGAGGTCCGGGGTTTCGGGGCTGGTATTTGCGGCCGAAATCGGTAATGCTGAACTAATTGTCTGGGTTAATCCATTGCAAGCCGTCAGTCCAAAAATTACCAGCAATAACACAATAAAGTATTTAAATGTCCGCGTTTTCATTGAAAATCTCCTCAAGAAATAACGAAAAGAATTGGGAACCACATGGGAACCACATAATCACATTTTTTTCGTTAGTATAGGAAAATTTGTTTACGACTTCTTGAGGAAATTGTTCAGGAATTGTTAAGGACGGACAGGGGGGTAGGGAGATTCGGCCGTTATTGAGTGATTGTTCGCAAATACGTTAGCGGTTTGGTAATTGGGTAATTACTGAACGATTACCAGGTGACTCCAGATTGAAAAATAAAAAAACCGGGTTTTTCGGTTACTCTCTGGTAAATTCGAGAGTGGTCATGTGTAAAAACCCGGTTTTTCGGTGAGATGAATGCTTTCAAAAATCAACTGCTGAGAACGGCAGGCATATAGATGGTGCTGTTATTGCCCTCTATTGTATCGGCTTCCTCATACAGACGATCTTGAATCGCCAAGAAGGCTTCAAACTCGTTTTGATTGGCGGCGTCCCCGTTGGCTAAGAGAATTGTGCCGACGCCATCACTCAAGCGGAAAAACATTTGGGTTGTCACGCCATCATCGCCCCCGTTATGACCCAATAAGAGGTCGCCGTTTCGCTCCTCCTGATACCAGATGATACACTGTCCGGGGTGAATGGCCGGGATTTGTTCCGTCTTCATCTCTGCCACTGTTTGGGGATCTAAGATCGTTATCCCGTTGTAGGTTCCATTGTTGATGAAGGCTATCAGGAAGCGGGCTAACTGGTTCACGCTCGTTCGAAGTGCGCCGTCGGGTATGTCGGGATAGCCGTATTGGCCGTATGGCTGGTAACTTCCTCCGCCGGTATGGCGATAGGGCATGGCAATATGGTTGATGTCAAGGTCTGCCAGCCGCCAGGCTGTCTCATCCATGCCCAACGGGCCAAAGATTCCCATCTGGGTATGGTCTTCAAAGGAGTGGCCGGAGACGACTTCGGCTATATAACCGGCCAGGGCAACGGCAACGTTGCAGTAGTGGAAGACTGTCCCCGGTTCGTTTGCATAGAAGTTCTTTAGGCCATGATAATACATGCCTCCAGGGGTGAAGTATTCTGTCAGTAATGTGCCGAGGGCAATGGGAGAGTCGCCCTGTACGTACAGGGCTAACAGGACGTCCCAGTTGTCCTCAATGGAGGCGGAATGGGTTAACAGCATCCGGGTCGTGATGGGCGAATCCGGGAATTGGGGGACGCGAACGTCGAAGGGGAGGTAGTCGTTGACGTCGGTATCCAGATTAATGAGGCCATCTTCGACAAGCTGCATTACGGCTACGCTGGTTGCTGTTTTGGAGGTGGAGGCGAGCATGAAGAGGGTATCGGCCGTTGCGGGAACGGTGTTTTCGATGTTGGCCCAGCCATAGCCCTTGCTCCACACCAGTTGGTTGTTCTTCACGATTCCTGCTGCCAGTCCCGGTAGGTGGGCAGCCTGCATTTTCATCATGATGAAATCGTCGAGATCGTCGGCGGAGGCGGTTGGTGTTCGCCAGAGCTTCGTTCCCCCGATGCTGCTGGCTAACGCCAGACCGGAAACGGCCGCTGCCCCTTTCAAAAATTGGCGGCGGGTTATCTTCTTTCCATCCATCACTTACTCCTTTGGAGGCTTTTGGGGTTGGGGAATTTTTTCAAGGACAGATTCCGCTGAGAGGGGGATCGTCTGGTTATTCTTAACAGTAAACGTAATTGAACCTGTTTCGGAAGGAAAGAGCCGCTTTTACGGATTCCCTGGTCAGGAGGGGGTTGCTTTCGACAAGCTGGTCAAGTGAGTGGTTCGTCTCGTATTGGGCAGTGCCACCAGGAGACATCGTGCCAACGGCCGAATTTTCGGCCGACTGAAGGGAAGGTTCCAATATAGTTGAAGCCAAGCCGCCGGTGGAAGGCGATACTGGCCTCGTTTGGCAGGGCAATGGCCGCGTAGGCGTTACAGTATCCTCGTTTTGCCAGATTTGACAAGAGGTTTTTATAAAGTGTCAGGCCGATACCCTGGCGGTGGTAATCGGGGTGGACGTAGGCTGAGACTTCAACGGCATATTGGTAGGCTGCTCTGTTGCGGTGGGTACTTCCGTAGGCGTATCCGGCGATACGGCCGTCTACCTCGGCCACCAGCCAATCCCAACCGGCCAACGCCTTTTCAATCCGGCCTCTGAACTCATTCAGCGTTGGCGGCTCTAATTCAAAGGAGATGGTCGTCTCCCTGACAATCGGTGCGTATATTGTCAGTAAGGGTTCGGCGTCGTCTGGGGTAGCGTTTCGAATAATTATGGACATATTCGTGTACTCTACTTCTTTATTTCCCTATAACAGCAAGTGCTTCCAACGATGGATATCTCCCAAGCATCCACAATTCTCGACGTTCTAACAACCTATCAACATTGTTGAAGGCTAAAATTCGTGCAGTAACTTCACCGATTTCTGTTAAAGGCTCAGTAGGTGCTACTCATTATCCAAAAATTGTCTGGCCCTTGCTTTTGCAAGGCGCGTGAGATGTTCTAACTGCATGTAATGTATTTTATCAGAGTTGATGGTCAATCCCATAACGGTTTAACCGCTTCCTGCTAACTCGCCTTGCTTCCATAATCCATATAACTGCCACAGGAAATATGCCCCCGCGATAAGGATGACGAAATTCAGCCCACGCCCAACTGCAAAGGCAAAGCCGACCCCGGCAATTATTTCTGCAATGACAACAATGAAAACTGCTTTGTTTCCTCTTTTAAGAAGCCAGGCAGCCAAGAAGGACAACAAGCCGAACAGCATATTAATAGCCATATCCCCAACAATTATATTGGTGAATTCAGACCTCAGTCCCGACGTTAGATGAATTAAGCCAGCAACAATGCCCAAAATTCCACCCAACGTGAATACCTGGACGAGCGTTTTTTTAGATTTAGATGAAGTATTTGTGGTTTCAGACACCAATCCCTCCCATCAGGGTTGCTCTATTGGTCACTTGTGAGAAGGCAATATTGTATCAGCAAATGCTCTGTTTAGTGTAATCTGTTAATCAGCCGTAATTCGCGTCCGTCTCTCTGTCTTTTGCTCAAAGTGTTCTACGATTTCCAGTCCATTTTCATCCTTGAAACTAACGATACTATCCAGCGAAATGCCGTAACGGGCATTTGTACCTAACAGCATCAGTTGTGCGCCGCTGAAAGCGACAAAGACATCTTCAACGGTGAATGAAAAATAGGTATGGGTTGCAAAGTGGCGGTTATGCTGGCCGATTTCCCGGCTGCGGCTAATAGATTCATCAACTTTGATCGACTTGCCAATGTAGCTGTGGGCCAGTTGAACCAGTTTGTCAAGCTCATCCATCTCCGGCCATTTCCATTATCTTGCACACCGTCCGCCAGTTCCGGGCGGTCATGGAAACGGGAATGTACCTTCCGACTTTTTCGGCCAGCTTGGATCGGCCGATTCCATCCGGCGCGTGAAGATAAAAGACCTTGTCCTTTAGTTCAAAGCGTTCGCTTTCTTTTTTTAGGGCTTCGAGCGCTTCCAGATCGGGATTTTCGGGAACGGCCGAGAGGAAAAAGAGGTGCAGGCTCTTTGGCTCCGGTTCGGCTTCGGGGAAGGGATTGGCCTGCATGGCATTTTCCATTTCTTCAACCGTTAATAGTTGAACATCTGGTTGAAAGCCATGATGTTGGTTGATTTCGGCGCTGATCTGGCT
>JBAPRX010000108.1:0-12993 GCA_049281335.1 Promineifilaceae bacterium (SeqCode) | reverse complement strand
ATCAAAAGAAACGTGAACGACTTCAAAAAGCGTTTATTGTTTTCCATTATTCTTCTCCTAATTTTGGTTGCACGATTTGTGGAGATCGTGCAGATTCCCTCTAATTGTTGAATAGAAAACAGGCGTGTCCGCAACCGTTACCTGCTTCGTTTCATGTTACAAACCCACTTGACTCTTCCCAAAACTTTTTGAACAATCACCTCCTTTATTTTGAATTGATAGTTCAGCACACGATTTAGTCAGATCGCGCCTGCTTGCTCTGGCCGGTCCCCAGGCCGAGCCAGCGCAGGTCCTACGACTGGTTTGTTGAATTTGAGAACTGGCTTGCAGAACGGCCGGAATGGTTGTAAATCGTCTCTAACTCTCTATTGAGGAAAGTGAGCGCCGCTTCCTGGTTGCCATTCTCAGTCAGTTGAATTGCACGCTGGATGTCCTGATAAGCAGCGTCATACTGCTCCTTCCGCCGGTATGCCTGGGCGCGATAATAGAGCACGCTGATAAGTAAGCCCTGATTGGTTGTTGCTTTCAAAGCCCCAAGCGCCTGGCTTAACTGCTCAATAGCTTCCTGAGGCTTATTGACAGTAAGGTTGTAACGGCCGAGCACCTGGTACGCAGAGGCGGTGACTTCCGGGTTGCCCAGTCCCAGGCTGAGAGCCTGGGCGGCATACGCTTTGGCTTTGGCGGGAACTTCCCGTTTCCCGGCCTCTTCCAGAAGGGCCATTTGAAGGTAGCCTTCACCCGAACGCGGGTTTTCCTTTATAAACTTTTGGGTTAATTGTTTGGCTTTGTTCGCCATTCCCCCCTGTCGGTAAACGTCAATAAGCTGCAATTGCAGAGCGGGATCATATGGATTGGCCGCCACTCTTGCTTCCAGGGCAGTCACTTTGCTCTTCGTTTCTGGAGAACCAAAGGCGCCCATCTCAAAAAAGCCGCTTCGATCCGTCCGCCAGAACCATAACAGCATCCCGGCGTGGAGAATGGCTGTTTCTCCACTCAACAGGGGCGTTGCGGTAAAGTCGTAAATCGTCCGCCAATCACCATAAAAGCCCAACAGAGTGAAAACGGGATAGTAAATCAGCGAGAAAAATATCTGGAAACGAAAGGCCCTCAGCCCGAAATAGCGAAAAGTTGGCGAGTTGTTGTTTTTCAAAGCCAACCAGCAGACCAGTCCAAAAACGAGAGAGCCGAGCGTCCCGGCCAGTGCGATGAACCAGTCTTGAGCGGCTGTGAAATTTCCACCGGGTAACACGGATCCCCAAAAAACGCGATAATTAAATTCAAGAACCTGGCCGCCAAACAGCCAGACAGCCAGAGCGTGACTCAGTTCGTGGAAAAAGACGCCGACCGGTACAGCCACAAAGAAGGAAGCCTGGGAGGCAAGACTTTTGGACTGGGGTGTGAAACCCGGTTTTTTGAGGCTGCCCCAATTTCGGACAATGGTGGCCGCAATTTGCAGACCACGAAAGGCATAAAAAATAGAAATTATATTAAATAATAGGGTGATAATATCTTCAGAATTCATGGCCTGCTTAATGAGCCGGTTGTCTCACCTGATTTTCGCGTTTTTACATTCATTCACCGTCCCGGAAACGGAGTGGGGTAATTCCTCTTGCTACCCTGATTTCAGGGATCATACAACAGGGTAAGAAGGTGGGCAAGAAATCTAGCACAACCATTTTTGCCTCACTTCCCCTCAACCTGTGATTATGTTAAAATAAACGGGGAAGGATATGCAGTGGTTGATAAGATAGAATTCCTGGGGCAGTTGCCCATTTTCAACGATCTATACGACGATGAGTTGGAGGAGCTGGCCCAGATCACGGACGAATACGAGTTTGAGACGGGGGCGGCAATCGCCTACCAGCGTGATGTTGCCGATAAGTTCTACATTGTCCAAAGCGGCCGTCTTTTCGCTCGTCAGGTAGACAAAAACGGTATCGTGCGGGATTCTCGCTCTTATTTGCCGGGGGACTATTTCAAAGACATCTGGCTCTTCGCCCCCATGACCCACGAAATGACAGTTAATGCGGCTACGCCGGGGCGGGTGCTGGTCATTGAGCAGAAAAAGTTCTTGTCCTTCCTTGCCAATAACCCCGGCGTCCTTGACGCCCTCGACCTGTCCGAAGAAGCGCGAGATGAAGCAGAGCGCACCCAGGCTGCCTTGCCCGGACGGACGGCGAAGCGGTTAAACTTATTAACCGACGAGATTGTTGAATATTATGAGAGACGCACTATCTTGCTGCTGTTCTTTCAGATCATCGTTCCGGTCATCTTTGCGCTGATTCTAACCTTCCTGACCGTTGATTTATGGACGTCAGATCAGCACATCCTTGCCGTTTCAGCCGGGATTTTTGCCCTCATTTTCTTTCTAGTCACCCTCTTTTTGTATGTGGACTGGTCGAATGATTATTTCATGATCACCAATAAGCATCTGGTGCATAACGAATATGATCTGCGCCATTTTCAGGAGAAAGTCAACAAGGTGCCGATTGACCAGATTCAAAGCGTGGAAATATTACGGCCGAGTCTGATCCAAACGCTTTTGAATGTTGGCAGCGCTAGAATCACGACTGCCTCACGTGCAGGCGTCCTTATCTTTGATTTCATTGATGATCCAAAGGCAGTAGAGGAAACCATCAACAAACTCCGACAGCGCGTTTTGGCAATAGATGCCGGTCGGGTGCAGGCTGTCATGCGGGCTTCCATCGAAGAACATTTTGAAGTGCCACCGGCCTTTGAAAAAGTGAAAGACCCGGATGCCACGCCAACGGCCGAATTAAAGCCGCAAATGAGCTTCATCGGCCGTTTCTTGCAAAGCATTGCCCCCCGCGTGGAAAATGGCAGCACGATCACCTATCGTAAGCACATTTTTACCGTACTGATTCAGACCTGGTGGCAAATTCTTCTGGGTAATTTGCTGCTTTTAGGCGCAGTTGTGACGCCCACCTTGTGGCTGGCTGTACTTTTTGCCGTGATGGGGGTCGTTGATCTGGCAGTGTTTATCTGGCGCTTTGAAGATTGGCGGAACGACACCTTCCAGGTAACGGACCGGTACGTGATTGATATTGACCGCCAGCCATTTGGATTTGGCGAGAGCCGGAAGCAGGCTGAGTTGGGCAATGTTCAGAATGTCAGCGCCGAGCGGCCTGGTTTTCTTTACACCGTCCTTAACTTTGGATATGTTCACATCGAGACGGCTGGCGCTTCGGCCGATATTACCTTCGAGCAGGTGGCGAATCCCAGTCGAGTGCAGTCTGATATCTTCCAGCGCCGAGAGCAGTTCTCTCAAGGCCAACGGATTCGGGAAGGCCAAAACCGCCGCAAGGAATATGCCGTCTTTATGGATGCCTTCCAACAGGCAGTAGAACAAAATCGCTTGCCCGAACGCCGAACGCCCTCCCTGGACGATCTGGATGACCTGGATGACTTGCCAGAAGAGGATGAGATACTCTAAGAACAACTTCCGCAAAGAGACAAAGATTTTTTATTTATAATGGTGGTCGGCCGAAAAATTGGCTTTTAACTTCTCTAACTAGCTGATAAAATCAATATTATGTCCGTATTAGATATTCAAAAATTAGACAATCCAGTTCTGCGACAGAAAACACGCAAAGTCACACAATTTAACCGCGAACTTCAGACCTTAATTGATAATATGATCGAGACAATGCGGGACGCCTCCGGTGTCGGACTGGCAGGCCCGCAGGTGGATCAATCACTCCGTCTAACTGTTATTGAAACCGCGCCCGATAGAGATGAAGAGGGCAATGAGATTGAAGGAACGCGAGACCTTTTTGTGCTTGTAAACCCGGAGATAGTCTGGCAGTCAGATGAGATGGTCAAAGGTATTGAAGGCTGCCTCTCCATTCCCGGTTGGGTTGGGGAAGTGAGCAGGCACAAGAGCGTTCGCATCAAGGCCCAGGATCGTCGCGGAAAAAATATCCGTATGCGCTTTTATGATTGGACAGCCCGCATCGTCCAGCATGAAATTGACCATTTAGACGGCGTCCTGTACATTGACAGACTGACGAAGCCGGAAAATTTCTGGACTGAAGACGAATTTATGGAAATGCAGGAAGAAGCGGCCGAATCCGAAGACGTCCAGGCCGTATAGAATAATAAGCCATGGGCGGCTTGTAGTTGGCGGTAGAGGATACCACTTGTAAGCGAGTGATTTGCTGCTCCAAGTACGAATTACCCAATTACCTAATTACCACTGAACTTGAACGTGTCCTTAATTTGAAGCTATGTCCCTAACACTCCAAGATGTAGAAAAAATAGCCAATCTGGCCCGGTTGGCTTTGACCGAAGAAGAAAAGAAACGGTATCTGGAACAACTTTCAGCTATCCTCGATTACGCCGAACGCTTAAATGAACTAGACACGGCCGATGTGCCGCCAACGGCATCGGCCGTTAATTTGCACAGCGTTATGCGCGAGGATCTGATTGAGCCATCTTTATCCATTGAAGATGTCCTCTTTAATACCAGTCACCAATCCCAAAACCAGTTTAAAATTCAGGCTGTTCTGGACGAAACGCTTTAGCCAATCCTGAGGAGTCGGAGAAATCACTTTGGATTTAACAAGTTTGACTTTAGTTGAACTGCGCGAGGCGCTGCGACGGGGGGAGACAACCAGCGTCGCAGCCACCCAGGCGATGCTGGATCGCATCGTTGCCCAGGACAACGAAATTAAGAGCTATTTATCGGTAGCCGATGAATTGGCTCTGGAAGAAGCAGCCGAAGCCGACAAACGGCGGGGCCAGGGGGACGACAGCCCGCTGTTGGGGGTTCCCATTGCTGTCAAAGATATTATCTGCACCAAAGGCGTTGAAACAACGGCCGCCAGCAAAATATTAGAAGGCTTTATCCCGCCTTACGATGCCTTTGTGGTTGAACAGTTACGCGGCGCCGGAGCGGTCATCCTGGGCAAGACCAACACCGATGAATTTGCAATGGGGTCCTCAACTGAGAATTCAGCCTACTTCACCACCCGAAATCCCTGGGATACAACGCGAGTTCCGGGGGGCAGCAGTGGTGGCAGCGCGGCGGCGGTTTCCTCAGGCATGGCTTTTGCTGCATTAGGAACAGATACCGGTGGCAGCGTTCGCCAGCCAGCTTCTTTTTGCAATGTGGTTGGTCTGCGACCGACTTACGGCCGTATGTCACGTTGGGGGGTGATCGCTTTTGCCTCCTCGCTGGATCAGGTGGGCACATTCGGCCGAACCGTCGCCGACTGCACCGCCATCTTCCAGGTAACGGCCGGATACGACCGGCGAGACAGCACCTCCCTGAACGTACCGGTCCCCGATTATGAGGCAGCCCTGACGGGTGATATTCAGGGAATGCGGGTGGGTGTGCCAAAAGAATATTTTATTGAGGGGATACAGCCGGAAGTAGAAACGGCCGTTCAAGCAGCTATTCAAAAGTTGGGCGAGTTAGGCGCTGAGATCGTCGAGATCAGCCTGCCCCACACCGACTATGCCCTGCCCGTTTACTACCTTATTGCTCCCGCCGAAGCCAGCGCCAATCTCGCCCGCTACGACGGCGTCCGCTATGGTCCGCGCCTTGCGGGCGCCGATCTGATTGACTCCTACCATGAGACGCGAGCCTTGTTTGGCCCGGAAGTCAAACGGCGCATCATGTTAGGAACCTATGCCTTGAGCGCCGGGTATTACGATGCCTATTACGGCCGTGCTTCAAAAGTGCGGACGCTCATCAAACGAGATTTCTTGAATGCCTTTGAAAAAGTAGATGTGATTGCCGTCCCCACCAGCCCAACAACCGCTTTCCCCATCGGGGATAAGGTAGACGATCCCTTGAGCATGTATCTGGCAGATGTGTTCACCCTGCCGCTCAATTTGAGTGCAAGCTGCGGCCTTTCTGTGCCTTGTGGTTTTGACAGCCAGGGGTTGCCAATTGGGCTGCAACTCATTGGCAATACCTTACAAGAAGCAATGATATTAAATGCGGCCTACGCCTATGAACAGGCGACGAATTGGCATACAAAGATGCCTGCCCATGTCTAAAAAATGGAGATTAATTGAATGAAAGTCATCATCTTACTTGCCGGTTATGGAACCCGGATGCGCCCCCACACCTGGAGTCGGCCGAAACCACTGTTGAAAGTAGCCGGAAATACAGTTGTTGGTCATTTATTGGATTTAATGCACGAAATTACAACCAGCGAAGTTATTTTTGTGGTTGGCTATCGGGGAGAGCAGATTGAAAATTGGATTCGCAAAAACTATCCGGACTTGAATTCCCATTTCGTCGTTCAGGAAGAGGCAAAAGGTCAGGCTCACGCGGTCTGGTTGTGCAAGGATTATCTCCAGGACGACGAGGAGGTACTGATTGCCTTTGGGGACGGCGTGGTCGAGGCGGCTTATGGTGATATTTCTGCTCAGGGGACAGCATCAGGATCAGATGCCGTCTTTTTGGTTAAGGAAGTCGAAGACCCGCGCCGCTTTGGGGTCGTGGTCTTAGATGATGATGGTTACATTACTAAATTCATTGAGAAGCCGCCGACGATGGAACACCGTATGGCGATTGCCGGGATTTACTGGTTCCGAAGCGGCCATTATCTTTTTCAGGCGCTGGACACCATCATTCACGAAAAGCGGAAGACATTGGGCGAATATTTCATGGCCGATGCCTTCCAGGTGATGCTGGAACAAAATGCGAAATTACGAACCATGATGGTCGAACAGTGGGCCGACGCCGGGACTCCCGAAGCCATTTTGCAGACCAATGCCCGCCTGCTGGCGGTGGGATATGCCAGCCAGGATGCGTTGGAACGAAGCTTTTCGGAAGGATTCACCGTTATTCCACCGGTTTATATCCATCCCACGGCCGAAATTGATGCGGCCGTAATCGGCCCCCATGCCAGCATTGACGCCAATGTCCGCATTACCAGCGCGGTAGTCAGGAACAGCATCATTGATACCGGAGCAGAGATTGACAACTGTGTGCTGGAAAGCGCCCTCGTTGGCGAAAGGGCCAAAGTAAGCGGCCGGGGCAAAGCCCTTTTTGTGGGCGACAACTCCTTTGTGGACTTAGGATAGTATCAGTAGGTTGTGGATGATCAGTTCGCTTTTATATTAGGAAACGTTGTTGCCTGCGTTGACAAGTACGATAAAAGAAAGCCCTTATATCTTTGCGGTCTTTGCGCCTTTGCGCGAGATTTATCTTCTGAGGAGTTCCAATGCGTGACTTTATCTCCAAACGAGTAGCCCAGACGCCGCCTTCCGGAATCCGGAAATTTTTTGATATAGCAGCCACAATGGAAAGTGTCATATCGCTTGGCATTGGCGAGCCGGACTTTGTGACACCGTCCCCAATCTTGGAAGCGGGCGTGAACTCCCTCCATCGGGGCGAAACGCAGTATACCTCGAATAGTGGCACGGTTGAGTTGAGAGAAGCACTAAGCCGCCATTTGAACAAGCGGTATCAGGTTCAATACGCGCCTGAATCCGAGATTCTGGTCACGGTTGGAGTCAGCGAAGCCCTATACCTGGCAATGACGGCCGTTCTGAACCCCGGCGACGAAGTAATTATCCCCGAACCCTGCTTTGTTTCTTACGCGCCAGAAGTGGCCTTTACCGGCGGCGTTCCGGTCATGGTTCCGACCTATGTGACCGACGATTTCCAGGTAACGGCCGAAACCATCGAAAAGGCCATTACCCCCAAAACGAAAGCCCTGCTGCTTGGCTATCCCAACAATCCAACCGGAGCAGTGATGACCAGGGAAGTGATGACCGATATTACCTCTCTGGCCGAAAAACACGACCTGCTGGTTATCTCTGACGAAATTTATGACCAGCTTGTCTACGGCGTTGATCATGTCTGCGTACCGGCGCTGCCAGGGATGCGAGACAGAACGATTTTGTTAGGCGGCTTCAGCAAAGATTATGCCATGACCGGCTGGCGCATCGGCTATGCCTGTGCCAATCCTGACCTGCTGGCGGCCATGCGAAAAGTCCACCAGTACACCATCATGTCCGCCCCCACAACGGCCCAGGCAGCCGCATTGGCCGCGTTGGAAGTGGGCGCAAACTATGTGGAAGAGATGCGCCAGGAATATGATCGCCGCCGCCGCCTGATTGTAGATGGCTTCAACACCCTTGGCCTGACTTGTTTTGAGCCGAGGGGCGCGTTTTATGCCTTCCCTTCGATTGTCGCCAGTGGCATGAGCAGCGATGATTTTGCCTGGCGTCTGCTGGAAGAGCAGGAAGTGGCGATGGTTCCCGGCGACGCCTTCGGAGCCAGCGGGGCCGGTTTTGTGCGGGCTTCTTATGCCACAGCCTATGAAGAAATTGAAGAAGCCTTGAACCGGATTGAAAAGTTTATGCGGCGGCATGGTTAAGAACCAGGCAGTAACGATAGCCGCCAAAAAAACACATGACAAAGTATGAACCAGTAATCGGCCTGGAAGTCCATGCCGAAATGATTACCGAATCGAAGATGTTTTGCGGCTGCCGGGTGGTGGACAGCGTTGAAGCGCCCCCAAACACGGCCGTTTGTCCCGTTTGTCTCGGTATGCCGGGGATGCTGCCCGTGATTAACCGCCGGGCAATGGAATTTGCCATGCGAGTGGCGCTCGCTTTGAACTGTACCATCCAGCCCCACAACGTCTTTGCCCGCAAAAACTACTTCTATCCCGACCTGCCCAAAGCCTATCAGATCAGCCAGTATGAACTGCCCCTGGCAACCAACGGCTGGCTGGACATTGAGGTTGATTCGGAAGACGGCGAGCCAGTTCAGCGCCGAATCCGCATTCGCCGCGTCCACATGGAAGAGGACACCGGCAAATTGACCCACCTTGAGGATGGCAGTGGTTCCCTGGTAGATTTTAACCGTTCCGGCGTTCCCCTGTTGGAGATCGTTTCCGAGCCGGACATGCACACCGTTGAAGAAGCGCGGGCCTATGCCATGAAACTGCGTCAGATGCTCCGCTACCTGGAAGTCAACTCCGGGGATATGGAGAAAGGCGTTATCCGTTTTGAGGCCAATGTTAGTTTACGGCCGTTCGGCAGTCAGGAGTTAGGAACCCGAACAGAGATCAAAAACCTCAACAGCTTCCGTTCCCTGGTGGATGCCTCCGCGTATGAGTTGGAACGACAGGCGGCCGTCTTGGATACCGGAGAGGTAGTTGTTCAGGACACAATGGGCTGGAATGAGAGCCGCCGCCAGACATTCAGCCAGCGCGGCAAAGAAGAAGCCCACGATTACCGCTACTTCCCGGAGCCAGACCTGCCACCAGTGCAGGTTGAACAGAGCTGGACAGAAGCGGTGCGAGCGGCGCTGCCAGAACTGCCAGACGCGAAAGAAGCCAGATACAAGACAGACTTTGATCTGTCGGCCTACGAGGCCAGGGTGCTGGTGGATGAAAGGGCGGTTGCCGAGTGGTTCGACGCCGCCGTTGCCGCCGGGGGCGATCCAAAAGCAGTCTCGAACTGGCTCATCAACGTCCTGTTCAGTCTGATGAACGAGCATAAACAGGTCATCACGGAGATTAAGGTAACGCCAAAGTCGCTGGTTGCCTTGCTCGCCCTGGTGGATAAAGCCGTCATCAATAACAACACCGCCAAAGATGTGCTGGCCGAGATGTTCCAGAGCGGCAAAACGGCCGAAAACATTGTCGAGGCCAGAGGGCTGGCACAAATATCAGATGAGTCCCTGCTTGAAGAAGCAATTGCCAAAATCCTGTCCGACAACCCCGAACAGGTAGCCACCTACCTGGGTGGCAAAGAAGGGCTGCGCGGCTGGTTTGTGGGCCAGGTGATGCGGGCCACACGCGGCAAAGCCAACCCGGCCGTCGTCAATCAGTTACTAGACGAACAATTAGAACGGCTGCGAACTTCATAAGCTGAAGAGTGAACCTTTCTTCCTAATTGCCCCTAAAAACCACCTAAAATAGTACCATTTTCCCGCCTGTTAGGATGCCATCATAACGGGTTGTTCACGCTATCCCCCATATTTTGTGCTATGATAATTGCACTTCTCCCCTGTAGAGGTTTGCTCTGGTTGCTTGCTTGAAAATGTACTCACCAGGAGTCTGGTAATGCGTCGTTCAGCCGACCTACAAATGACAGAGATACAACACCAGGACAGTTCTAAAAATGCCGTAAGGGTAATCCAGTTGATTATCCTGGCGGTCTTGATCGTGAACGCCCTGGAGTTTTATCTGGCAATAACCTTAGACGCCTGGCAGATGTTTGGTGTCGCCTGGACACAGGTTGGGTTTGATATTTTTGCCATTGGCGGCTGGTGGCTGGCTCGCAAAGGGCGGTCAGTTTGGGGGCTGTGGGTTGTTTTCGCCGCGATGATTGTGGTCTGTATCGTTGCGACCGCTTTCTTTATGGCAAATACCGGCCTCATTTTAGCCCTGAGCGTCCTGCTGCTAATTCCCATGATGGCAGCCCAAACAATGGCGTCCAGAGACCAGATTACACGGGCCATTCTCTTCGCGCTTGTTGGAGCCATGTTGATCCTGGTGGCAGAGCTATATGGCGCTGCTAACCGCTTAATTGTCCCTGCTCTGGAAACAGTCCTCCCTATTGCAACGGTTATAACGAGCATTATCTTTGCTATTATCATTTTCAGGCAGTTCCCCCACTTTCCGATACGTACAAAGTTCATTGCCAGCGCTGTCACGCTGGTTGCTTTGACCGTTTTTGCATTGACATTCATCATCAGCCGCAATACCCAGAATACACTTGTCAACGCCGCCGGTCAGCGGTTGGGCGACATCGCGTATACACATGGATTGGTCGTTGGGGAGTTACTAGCTCGTCAGGTCAACTCGCTGCAAGCGCTCAGTTTAAATCGGGCTGTCCAAACCGACATTATAGCCGCAAACGACAGCTACAGTGGCGACGAAATAGAGATTCAGCGGGAGCTGGATGAGTTGGAAGCGGCCTGGCAAACGGCCGAGCCAACAGACGCCCTGGCCCAATCCCACTTGAACAACTCAATGGCGGATGAACTATTAGCATTCCAGGGTAGATTCCCCTCCAATTCAAACATCCTGGCGACGGATAAGTATGGCGGATTGGTGGGGGCCACGGAGAAAGTCGGCCGTTATAGTTACGCAGAGTCACCCTGGTGGCAAACGGCCTATAATAACGGCCGAGGGTCAACCTTTATCGGCACCTTGGAGCTAGACCAAAGCAGCAATCTCTTTGAGATAGTGATAGCCATTCCTATTCATGCCACTGACTCCCAGGTAGTTATTGGTGTTCTACAAACCACCTACAGCCTGCGTGAATTAACCGACATTTTGTTACAAGCAAAGCAAACGTTTGGCGTGTCGACCAATGTAGATTTGCTGCTGCCGCCTAATAGACTGGTTGATTTGACCAAGACGGAGCCTGAAGGAACATTGGCGGTCAATGAACTGGCTTTGTTAGAGAGGAATCGAAGCGAACTCTATGGGCAGTTTGAGTTTGAAAATGCCTTAAATTTGGTTAGCCAGAATTCTGTCAGCACCCTGTCACATGTGCCGGAAGTGGACTCTTTGGGCTGGGTCGTGGTTGTCCATGAGTTAGCGACTGAAAGTTTGACTCCCGTTCGGAACCAGCAGCGAGCCTTCATTGTGTCCGGTATTGTCGTGCTGCTAATCGCTTCGTTAGGGGCGGCGCTCTTTGGACAAAATCTCGCTCGGCCGATTCTTAACTTAACAGAAGCGGCTGTTCAGGTTTCTGAAGGGGATCTGACAATGCAGGCACGGGTCGAAACCGAAGACGAACTGGGAACCCTGGCAAAAGCATTTAATGTGATGACCGCCCGGCTGCGGCAAACCATCGCCTTACAAGAACAACGTATTTCCGAACGCACCCATGCTTTAGAAGTCAGCGCCGAGGTTAGCCGTCGCCTGTCAACCATTCTGGACGAACAAGAGTTGGTGGAGGAGATGGTGACCCAGGTTCAAGGTGCGTTCAACTATTACCACGCCCATATTTACTTGTTTGATGCGGCAGGTGAGAACCTTGTGATGGTTGGCGGGACAGGAGAGGCTGGTCAGAAAATGTTGGAAGCGGGTCACAAAATAACAAGAGGGAAGGGTCTGGTTGGCCGAGCGGCTGAAACAAAATCGGCCGTTTTGGTTGAGGACGTTACCACCAACCCGCAGTGGTTGCCCAACCCACTGCTGCCCAACACGGTGGCTGAGATCGCGGTTCCAATTGTAGTGGGGAATGATGTGCTAGGGGTGCTGGATGTTCAGCACAATGCCCGCTTTATTTTAAAGCAGGAAGATGCCGACCTGCTGCAGTCTATTGCCAATCAGGTGGCAATCGCGCTCCAGAACGCCAGGGCTTACCGTCGGGCTCAACATCAAGCCCAACGCGAAGCATTGATCAATGAGATTGGTCAGAAGATCCAAAGCACAACAACGGTTGATATGGCCTTGAAGACGGCCGTGCGAGAACTTGGACAGGCTTTGTCGGCCGGACAGACCGTCGTTAAGCTGAAAAACGGCACCACTAATGGGCATCAGTCTGGGAATGGAAATGGTTCTTCAGAATAAACCGGGGTTACGATGATAGAAAGATATTTGCGCCAATGGACAACAGTTCGTTCTCGCATTTCGGTTGGGAACCTCGCGCTGGTTCTCCTTATTGCCCTATCTATACCCCTGATTATTACCAACCACACCTTTTTAGCAAATCGTTTGCAGCAGATAACGGACGTTGACGTTCAGGCCGACCGATTCCTCCTTCAAGCATCGGCCAGTATTTCATCATCGCGGGCGAATCTCAGCCGTTTTGTTCAGGGGATTACCATTGATGCCGGGGAATCTCTTGAAGACACGGCCGATACAGTTGAGGTATTACACAAAGCGGCCGATTTGCCGATTGACACCGAACTGCGACAGGAAATAAACGAGGTTCTGGCCGATATTGCTGAGTACGAACAGCTTATTCAGGAAATTGAAACCAGTCGTCAGGCTGGCCAGGAGCATATGGTGGGATTGGAGGTGCAAACCTTGCAGT
>JBAPRX010000107.1:0-7094 GCA_049281335.1 Promineifilaceae bacterium (SeqCode) | reverse complement strand
CGCTTTTTGGAAGAGAGCAGCCCCGCCGTATATGAAGCCGACGGCCTGGGATTACATTTGAAGTGGGAAGGTACCGATTCATTAGATACCGCTTTCAAGCACCTGGATCAATTTCTTGGCCGTTTTCCTAAAAAACCGGCCTGGGTAACAGAAGCGATTGATTTCCACACCGATCTATCTCCCGTTGAGCGGGCGCAGGAGTACATCGAATGGTGGCACAGGCTTCAACAAAGACCTCAGATAGAAGGCGTTGTTTTCCTGCTCGGCCAGGCCAAAACGTCATCCCTGGAGCCTTTTGCCTGGGTCGGAAAAGGCATTGCCCAAATTATCGGCCGTCGTGATGAAGATGTCGCCGGTCTGGTTGAAGACAGACGGCTGCCGCTAGGCGGAACGGCTGGTGTTGGAGAACAGATCTTGAAAACGTGGCGTATTCAGAACATCGGCCGTACCACCTGGAACAACAATTAACGCCTGAAGCTCGTTGACAATGACAATTGGCCGTCTATTTCCTCCTATAATGCCTTTGTCAGTGGTCGTTCCGCCGACAGCCGTCAGCCAGATAGCGCCTTTTACCGGACTCGCGGCATCGAATTGGCTCTTCCAGAACTCGCCCCAGGCGATATCGTAGATGTGACCATCGAACTGGATGTTCCTGGATCACCGGGCGTCTACTCCCAAAACTGGCAGTTGTTCAATGATCATGGCATCGCCTTTGGCGAACGTTTAACCGTTGAGGTCTCGGCCGTTCACCCCGGAACAATTAATATTGGCTTCAACAATGGTGTGCTAAACATCTTCGCCGACGGTTACAACCAGATCAACGGAGCCATTATCGGCCGTAATCACACCACATCCTACTACTACTTTGACCCCGACCTGCTCTCATCTCCCACTCAATTAGATGAATTGAAGGACAGCAGATTGGCCGACATCGAACGTCTAGTCAAGCGCCAACCCAGTGACGGAATCGGCGGTCAGATTAACATCGAAGGCAGCGGCCCCTTGCTGGTGAACGGCCGTATCTGCCTCAGAGACCTGGTCCAAATCAAGCTCATCAGCCCAGAGCCTTACGACCATCTGGATACCGAAACCACCGGACGAATGGAATATCTACAACAGTTTCTTGAGCGCCTTGAACAATTGGAAAGAGAGAAGGATGATCCACTCCCCCTGGTTACACAAGAGGCCCCAGGTGAATATTCGGGGGATCTCGTCCTAAATGGATCAATAGATGATAGCGTAACCATACAAGGGGACGGAAAAAGAGTCGAAATAAATGGCAACATCTCTAACCCCGTTGGGATAAAAAGCATACTAAATCTTGGAATGGGTGGAGAGCTATTGATAAACGGCAACATTTCTTTAAAAGATGCTGTGGAAGTAGACTTTATTGACCAGGGAGAATTCGGCCGTGCAGGTATTACGGCCGAACCCCAATTATTAACGATGGACATCCTGATCGACCGGATAGATGCGCTCGAAAAGCGGCTCGTTAGGGAAATGGCAGTCTAGGAAAGTACAATCGAGTCACCCGTACAAAGTAATTATGGAGGAAGCAGCATGGCGGGAGAACTAATTAATTACGTCATTGCAAAACAGTTATCAACCGACGAGATGCAGGATATTGCCACTACCCTGGATATTTACCTGCCAGAAGGTTCACCATCCTCTAAGGCCCGCGAATTGGTTGCGGGCGCTCAACGCCATCTACGTTTCGACACCCTATTTATCCTCGTAAAACGCAGACGGCCGCAACTCAATCTGATCCCTCATCTTTATGAACTCGTTGCTGCCACCTTCACGGCCGAAGAGATGCAAAGACTCTGTAATATATTAGGTCTAGACACTCAGGGAATCAGCCTGGACAGAGAAGGACTCATTGGCTGGGGTTTTGATCAATTCCTGCAACGCCAAAAAGCAGAACTGGCCCAGGACAACAGCGATACGGCCGCTTTTCTGGCTGCCATCAAACAGGTAAAAAGCAATCTCGACTTAAGCGCCTTTGACAATACCCCTTTAGACGACATTCCACCAAACGGCGACCCACCAGACGGCGAAACAACCGAAATCTCATACGAAAATTTCGATCTGACCATTGACAAGGCTAACAACGGCTATGCCATCAGGGCTGTTTACGGTCATGGAGGGGAAGCTGTTGCTCCTTCAGCCGATTTGAACCTGATAAAAGACGCCAACGTCAAAGCCTTGCTAGTCAATCTTGACACCTTGAGCGGCGATCTGGATCAGGCTGAGAAAGTCGGCGCTCTGATGCGCGAACGACTGTTCCCACCCGATATTTGGACACTGCTCACAAACGCCAAAAACGATGCCAACTACAAATACAACAGCGGCCTGCGGCTGCGGCTGCGAATAGAACCGCCCGAAATTGGCATGTTGCCCTGGGAATACTGCTTCGACAAAGCCTACGAATTCCTGGCCCTGAACCGGGAACTACCCATCATCCGTTACATCGAACAGTCCTTCATCCCCGATGATGTCCTAGCTCCGCGTCCCACGCGGGTGCTGCTGGCAAGCGCCAGCCCCTCCGATTATGACCCCGTTGACGCTGCCGGAGAAGCCAAACATATCCGCACCGAACTACAACCCCTGGTTGACCAGGGAGAACTCGAAATCGAACATCTCAACCCCGCCACCCTGGACGAATTTCAAACTAAGTTAGTCAGCTTTCGACCCCATATTCTCCATTTCATTGGTCATGGGGTGTTTGATCTGGATACCGGTCAAGGTGCCTTGATCTTTGAAAACCAGGATGGAAAGTCCCGCCGTGTTTCCCCGCGTCAGTTAGGCACTCTCTTGAGAGGCTCCGAGGTCAAAGTAATCCTCCTCAATGCCTGCAAAACGGCCGCTTTCGACCAAAGCAATGCCTTCATGGGACTGGCCCCTGCCCTGGTACGCGCCCAGATTCCCGCCGTTATCGCCATGCAGTTTGCCATGCCCGACGACTTGGCTGCCCGTTTCGCCCACCAGATGTATCACTATCTGGCAATGGGACTGCCCCTCGACCGGGCCATCACCGAAGCCCGTATCAACCTCTACACCGCCGGGGAAGAAAACATCTTCTGGGCCATTCCCGTCTTATTCATGCGTGCGCAAGACGGCGTTATCTGGAAAAGACGACCTACGCCCTGATAAATGCTTCAATCAAATCAACCGCCCTTTCAACCCCATCCTCGGCCCGAATCTTTCGCCCCAACTCGGCCGCTTTGTGGGCCATATCCGGGTTGGTCGTCGCCTCCGCAATCGCATCTGCCAGAACTTCAGGAATCAACCGGTGCCGTAAAATTCCTTTTGGCCCAACGCCCAACGCCTCCACCCGGTTTGCCCAAAAAGGCTGGTCGGCAAAATGAGGGATTAGAATCGAAGGAACCCCTGCCCGCAGCCCGGCGGCTGTTGATCCCGCTCCCCCATGATGAACAACTGCCGCCATCCGGGGAAACAACCATGTGTGAGGCGCTTGCCGCAGGCAGTAAATCGAGTCTGGCAGCTCCGCCTCCCCAATCTTCCCCCAACCGGACAGCAGCACCGCCCGACGGCCGCTTCGCTTAACAGCCCGTCGCACAATATCCGTCATACGGCGCGGGTCGCGCCCAGTCATACTGCCAAAGCCAATGCAGATCGGCCGTTCCCCCGCCTCAATAAACGTCATCAGATCCGCCGGTGGCTGCCAGGCCTGCTCCTCATCCAGAAAAAAATATCCCACCGTATGATAACTCTCCGGCCAGTCTTTCGGATGGGGAACAACATAATGACTATACGCATGAACAATCAGCATCTCCTCCCGTGCCGCCTTGTTTTGGCGATACGTCTGAGGCGGCAGCCCCAAAATCTCCTGGCGGAATTGATTTGTCAGATCACCATACAATCGCCAGGCTGCTGGTTCAATCACAATCTTGCCAAAGATATAGTTAAACAGACTGACCCGGTTCGGAGCCGGTGCATTCATTAACACATTACCATTCCTGGTAGACCACAATGTAGGCTGCAATGGTGCGCTCACATGCCTGGCTCCCAATTTTTCCGCAATAGAAACCGCATAAACATCGGACGTAAAGCTGCTGACAATCACATCCGCCCCCTGGCACGCTTCCCAGGCATCCTTCGCCATTTGCAGCCCTGATTGAAGCAGCAGGCGGCGCATTATACGCATCTGAACGAGCGGATTATGGCCCCGTTCAACCCAATCCTGTCCCCCTTCGCTTTCCATAATCTCCTGAATATTCACATCAGTAACGGCCGCTTCCAGTCCGTGAGATTCAACCCAACTCTTAAAATGAGCGCTGGCTAACACCGTCACCTGATGTCCCCTGGCCCTCAACCCCTTTCCTAAAGCAATGGCCGGTTGAGCATCTCCCCTCGTGCCAAATGCAATCAACGTAATTCGTGCCATAATCCTATAAATTTACATCATAACTGTAACTTGTTAAACAGTAAATTCGGCCGTTATCCGCTATGATAAAGACAGTTAAGAAACAAACGGCACAACGAAACAATCAAATCCTCTCCTCTTTCCTCCTCTTCTTCCTCTTCCACAACAAAACCCCCATTTCGGGGGTTTTGTTGTTTCTAGCAGTCGCTCCGCATCCTAACTATACTTCAGCCGATTCAAGTGTGCCTCCTTCGCGCCGGGCCAGAATCAAGTCAAGCCAGTCGGATATACCTGTCCCTTTCTTAGCCGATGTTTCAACGACGGGAATACCAGGAGCAACGGCCGTAATGCTGGCATAGGCTGCTGCCCGATTAAACTCCACTGCCTCTGCCAAATCCACTTTTGTCAGCAGCACCAAATCGGCCGAATTGAACATCGGCGGATATTTCTGCGGCTTATCCTCTCCCTCAGTCACAGACAACAGGACAACCCGCAAAGCCTCACCCAAATCATAGCTGGAAGGGCAAACCAGATTGCCCACATTCTCAATAAATAAGAAGTCCAAATCATTCAACGACCAATCTGTCAAGTGTGAAGCGACCATATCCGCTTCCAAATGGCACACACCCGCTGTCATAATCTGGCGCACCAATGCGCCGCTGCGGGCCAGCCGGGCCGCATCATTCTCCGTAGCCAGATCGCCAACAATGGCGGCAGCATGGTAGCCACGCGCCAGCAGTAACCGGAGCGTGTACTCAAGTAAGGCCGTCTTGCCGCTGCCCGGACCGGAGACAAGATTAACAACAAAAACACCGGCATTCTCAAATTTAGCCCGCAAATCTTGGGCCAATCTATCGTTCTTAATGAGAACGCCCTGACGAATTTCAAGCAATCGCGGGTTCATCATAGTACGTTATCGAGACAATTTCTATCTCTTTCCCTTGAATAATTTTTCCTGTCGGCGTGTGACAGACGGGACAAACCAGAAGTGTTATCTCGGACAAGGTTTGGACTGATTGACACTGAGGACACATCACCATCACCGGTATTTCTTCTATTTCCAATCGAGAACCGGCCAAAGGCGTATTCTCGGTGGCAATATCATAGCCAAACAACAGCGCCTCTTTGACGACGCCAGACATAACCCCTAGTCGAAGATGGACTGCGTCAACCTGGGCGATATGGTTCTTACGGGCGGCAGCAGCCGCCGTTTCCACCAGACTGTAAGCGATAGACAATTCATGCATAGCAGACATCTCCATTTAAGCTAGATAGCTGTGCCACAGCCTCATCCAAAGTGGCCTGACAGACTTCTGACAGCGTTTCCGAATGGCCGAAAGCAACTCCTGGGATCGTGATCTGCCAGGCAGGTGGTTGGTCGGCAAACGGCCGTTTATCAAACAACATCCGCGCATACAACAACACCATCTCCGGTGAAGATTGATGGCCGAGAGGGGAAGTTGCGTTGTCGGGAGATAACGGCCGAATTTCCACTGCCGTATCTGTCTCATCAACGGTCAAACGGCTGTCCACAAACCACACTTCCTCAACCGTCTCGTCAGCAATCTCCAACGCCAGTTCTGGCACTAACTGCTGTACTTCGATGTGGCGGACCGGCACACCGGAGGTTTGCCAGGCATCAGCCAACTGTTGTGCCAGGAGCAGTCCCGCGCCATCATCCTGCCGCAGCATGTTACCACAAGCAATCAACAATCTCATTTCAAGCGACCTTGTTCAGTCACGGATCACTTCTTCCAGCAGACGGCCGTTTACGTCAAACAACTGCACTTGCAGCGGCATCTGGCCCACCGCATGAGTCGAACAACTAAGGCACGGATCATAAGCTCGAATACCATGTTCAATCCGGTTCAAAATCCCTTCATGTAAACCATCTTTTCCAACATACGCTCGTGCAATTTGCTGCACCGTCCGGTTCATAGCCAGATTATTCTGCCCGGTGGCGATAATCAAATTTACCTTTTGCAAGATCCCATACTCATTCACTGTATATTCGTGAAAGAGCGTTCCTCGCGGGGCTTCACTAACCCCAACACCGAACAACTCGTTTACCCCCGCCCGGCTGCGAACATGCGTATTGAGAATCTCCGGATCGTTTATCGTTTCTTCGATCTTCTCCAACGAGAACAAAATCTCAATCAGACGAGCAAAATGGTAATGGAAACTGCTGCTCACCGGTTTGCCCTGATGTCCAAAATTGCGAAACTCCCGCATTTCCCGTTCGGCGCGAGGCGTGCCAACAAAATCACAAACATTCAGGCGGGCCAGCGGCCCAACGCGATACATACCAGCGCCATTCTCATAACCATAAGGCAGGTAATAGGGGAACTTTAGGTAGCTCCAGGGTTCAACGGCCTCGGCCACGATCTCACGGAAACGGTGGGGCGGCAGTTTATCCACCAGGACCTGGCCGTTGCTGTCCACCACCCGCAAGAAGCCATCATAATGTTCCAGACCGCCATCTTCGGTAACAAGACCCATGAACAAACTGGGAAAATCCCCATAGCTTTGGATTTCCCGGTCAAACGTTTCAAAGCTGTCTTTTAACAGATTCAGCGCGACGTAGGTGGTATCGAACGCTTCGGGCAGGCGGCGTTGAATTTCTTCCCGGTCCGCCGCACGGAGTGGTTCGCGGACGCCGCCCGGCACAGTCCAGGCTGGATGGACGCTTTTGCCGCCCAACATACGG
>JBAPRX010000106.1:0-6521 GCA_049281335.1 Promineifilaceae bacterium (SeqCode) | reverse complement strand
CCGTTGGCTCAATCCTCCTCCTGGTTTTGGGCAGCGTCCCGGCAGTGAGCCAGTTGATGCCCGGCGCGTTGGTCGGTTGGGCGGGGCAGTTAACCCTACCCGACATGCCGGTTCCCAGTGGTGGCGCTTTGGGAATGGGGCTGGTCTTCATTATCGTTTTCCTCATCTCGGCCGTTGCTGTCTTTGAACAGCAGGAGTTGTAACCAAATGCAAGTCGAACCGTTGGTAACTTATTTGCAGGGGAGACAAAACGAAATGGTCAACCTCTTGCGTCGTCTGGTGGAAGCAGAGTCACCCTCCTCCCTGCCGGAAAGGCAGGAACCGGTCCTGACAATTCTGTCCGAAACATTAACCGCCCTGGACTTTGCCGTCGAAAGGATTCCCGGCAAAACCTCGGCCGGTCAGCTAATGGCCTGGCCCCGCCAGCATCCCCGCCCCAACCTCTCCCTCGATTTGACGCCAGACTCGGCCGAAAACCATCCCCCAATCCAACTATTGATCGGCCACTGTGACACCGTCTGGCCCCTCGGAACCCTGGAGAAAATGCCCTTCCGGGTAGACGACAACCGTATCATGGGGCCGGGTGTCTACGACATGAAAGGCGGCCTGGTTCAGATGCTAACAGCTTTCCAGGCTGTACAGGAGATGGGATCGTCCTTGTCCGTTGTGCCAGTCGTATTTATCAATACCGATGAGGAATTGGGTAGTCAGGACTCCAGCCAACACATTCACCAACTGGCAAAACAGGCCAATCGAGCCTTCATTTTAGAGCCATCTTTAGGAACGTCGGGCAAGCTGAAAACACGCCGAAAAGGCGTCGGCCGTTTTCAATTCCACATTCAGGGTCAGGCCGCCCACGCCGGTCTTGATCCCGACAAAGGGGTCAGCGCCATTCTCGAACTTGCCTACCTGATTCAAAAGCTCCACGCTCTCAATGATCGGGCCAATGGCGTCAGCGTCAATGTCGGTGTTATCAATGGGGGAACACGGCCGAACGTCATCGCTCCCACTGCCAGTGCCGAAATAGATGTCCGTGTGCCAACCAGGGAAACGGCCGACCATATCGAACAAGCCCTGAAACAGATCACTCCCCACTTAGACGGCATCACGCTCGAACTGACCGGCTGGTTTAATCGTCTACCCCTGGAAAAGACCAGAGCCAACGAACGGCTCTGGGACCTCGCCCAAACCGAAGGCCACAAACTCGGCCTGGAACTGGAAGAAGGCACAGCCGGAGGCGGCTCCGACGGCAACACCACCAGCTTATACACCGCCACCTTAGACGGTCTCGGCGCGGTCGGCGACGGCGCCCACGCCGCCCACGAATTCCTATTCATAGACAAAATGATCGAACGAACTGCCCTGTTAACCTTACTGCTCCTCTCCCCATCCCTGTGAGTTTCGTAACGACCAGGTTTCCAACTTCAACCAGCTTAAGCTGGTTTTTTGCCTCAGACGAGGAATTTATTCCTCGGCCCCCAGCTTACGTCCCCAACGCTACTGGGCCACAATCAACCCAATCACCACAAGAATCACAATAATAATGATCAAAACAACCAAACCGCCCATCCCCGACAAACGGCTGGAGTCCGAACTCGAATCTTGTGTCCGTTCCCGCCGCACGGCCGTTGCCTGAGACTCCTTCCGCGCCGTGAAACGAGCAATATCAATAGACTTGCCTTCCTTTAGTTGTTCAACGGCCGCATTCGCTTCAGTATGGCTCGTTCCAAACGTCACCCGGTACAGGTGAGCCGCCTCTGCCGTCTTCCCCTCTGTCACCAGACGAGTAATCTCCTCAGCCGCCGCCAGCGGCAGATCCTCCTCATCTTCCCACCGCACATCAGGAATAACCAGCGGCAGCCCCGACGCCGTCGCATCTATCGCCGCCTTCGCCTCCCGCAGCCCTACCGGATACATTTCCCGATACAGCTTCATCGCCTCAACCGTCTCCCCATTTCGCGCCAACGCTGTCACTTTGGCAGCAGCCTCTTCCTCCGACAATGGTGGTTTGGCTGGTTTTGGTGGAGACTTCGGTTCCGCTTTTTGTTCTGGGGCTTGCCGCGCTGTTCTTCGCAGCGATTCAGGTACAATAATGGCAGAATGACAATAATCACAGCGAACAATAGCTGCCCCATTACCGCTGTATTCAAGGGCCGCATTACAATTGGGACAGTGGAACAGGTCGTTGAGTGTCATCGTGCGAGATAGTAGCACAGGTAAAATGAGATGGTCAAGCACTGAAAGTGCCAATCACCAATTCACTATTCTTTTACTTTTTCTTCTGTCACACCTTCAACTTGCAAACAATAAGGCCAGGGATCTTCCCCCGCCAGCAGTGCCTTTAGTGCCGGACTGTCCTTATAATACCCCCAATACCGTTCCGGCAGCAGCGCTGCAATATGCACCATAATCAGATGAGTATAGGCCGACAACTCAGTGCTGCGCGGCCGATGCCCAATGTCGGGCAGTATAATCGGCTTGCCCACGTGAACTTCCAACGCCGTCCGTTTCAGGTGGGTCATATTGCTGCCCAATATCTCCGTGTTAACCACCCCCATTGGCAGTACCGGAATATTGGTTCGTGTTGCCAGATACGCCGCGCCATCTCTGGCCCGAATCAACTTTCCAATCCGGCTTCGCGTCCCCTCCGGCGCAAGCCCAAAAATTGAGCCAGCCTTAATTGCCTCTGTCGCTTCGCGTAGTGCTTTCCGGTCAACCTCGCCTCGGTTGATATAGATCGCCCCAGCTGCGGCCATAGAAGGCCCAAAAATGAAATGATTTTCCCACTTTTCCCCGGCAAAAAAGCGCAGCTTGGTGGGCGGCAGCGTAATATAAACCAAAGGGGGATCCGCCTTACTCATGTGGTTAACAACCACAATATAAGGCCCACGTTCCGGTATATTTTCCGTGCCTGTTGACTTAATCGAGGCAACAAAAAAAGCAACAAAACGAATTAATCCACGTAAGAAATAAACAATGATCATAGCACGCCTAAATTTTGCAGATTAAATTACCCAATTACCAGCGGTGTCCTTTACCGCCAATTACCCAATTACCGATTACCAATCACAAATCACCAATCACCAGCGGTGTCCTTTACCGCCCGGTGTCCTTTACCGCCCCCCACTCAATCCCTCCACCAAAAACCCATAATCCACAACCTGCCCACCCGGTGGGGCGGCAGCCAGAGAAAACGGCCGTTTCTCGCCCGGCCCAATCGAAAAATCCAACGCCAGTTCATGATAACCCGCCACATTCCCTTGCGCATCATAAAAAGTCGTCACCACCATGATATGATCGGCCGTTTCGCCGCCTATATTCTCGATTTCCCCTGTCACTGCCACCTGACTTTCCTCAATGGTAGCCTCTGGTTCGACGACCGCCAAGTCCAAATACCGGTTTCCCACATCAACCACCGTTTGCCCCCCAATAACGGCCGCTGACGGTGGGGCTAACGCCGTATTCGCATCAACCTGGAGATTCGGAACCAGCACCCCAAATGGTGCTTTACTTTCCGGCGGGACAATGCCCGGCGTCACCCAGGTTGTGATAGCCGCAATGCCCAGCCCACTTGTATCCGAGAGCGCCAGTTGCAGTTGAACATTTTCGGCCGCCAGCGGACTGTGATTCACCACCTCCCCAACCAGCCACAAACGCCCCGAAGGTGTCCGGTAAGCATTCAGATTAATAACCTCAATTTGCAGCGGGACCGACGTTGCCGCCGCAGCCTGAAAAGAAGGGGTCGCCGGAGGCGGCAAAACAACCTGCTGTCCAATTTGCAGCAAATTCGGCTGAATACCCGGATTCAACGCCTCTATATCATCCGTCGTTGTATTATTTTGAATCGCAAGGGCTAATAAGGTATCCCCCTCCTCAATGATGTAGATAACAGGCGTTGCCGTTGGGGTGGGGGAGGGCGTCGGCGAAGGCGTCGGCGTCACCTGGACAATCGCCTGCGTCGGCGCTGCCACCGTCGCCAGCGTTACCCCAATCTCCGGCGTCGCACTGGGCGGAATAAGTCGAGTCGACGTCGCCGTCTCCCCATCCGGCGAATCACATCCAACCAGCAGCATCAAAACAACCAGTGCCAGAGCCAACCAACCGACATTTGTGTGAATTCGTGATAACTCGTGGTTGTACCTTGAGGAAATCCCATTCTTGGTCATCATAAGCAAAGACCGCCAAGTATAACTCCGACCCCTATCAGGCGCACAACCCCTTACCCCCTCCTAAAGATAGCGCCCCATCCCAATCAAAACAACCTGCCTCGACAGGTTTCCTCAATCATTAACAATTCACGAATTCAACAATTCAATGATTAATGGTTAATCCCCTTATCACCTGCAAAGCCGACTCACCATATCATCATAATAAACAATATCCTTCGCCCCTTTCCCCGCCGCCCGACGATACAAAAACAATGTCGCCAGCCGCAGCTTTGTCCTATCCTTCTTCTCCACAATCTCCCACTGCCCCTCAATCCCCAAACAGGCCGCATAATACAAATCCGTCAGCCTGTCCATCAACGGCCGAAAATAAATCGCCGCCGTCATTTCGTCCATCCCCAACACTTCCGCAACCTCGGCCGAGATCTGCTCCAATAATTGCAGCCCTTCCCGACGAAATTCCTCCTCGCCAACCCCCTCAAACATCACCCGCACCGCATTCATGAATGGATGGTGTATTTGATAACGCCGCATATCCCGCTGCACCTGTGCCAGCAGCACATTATGTGTCCCTTCCCAATTTTCAAAGACAACATTATCCCGCAGCAGCCTCGGCAGCACCGAGAAAGATTCAATCGCCCCATTGCCGCCCAGCAGTTCAATCCCCTTCACAATCACATCATGTCCCAGAACGGCCGAACGATACTTATTCAAATTAATCGCCATCCGCAAAAAGCCATCCGCCTGCGGGTTCGACTTTCCCTGCTCAATATCATCCAACAGCTTAATAATGTGAAACGTCCCCGACAAAATCGCCGTCGAATCAGCCCGCATAGTCGCCAAAATATCCTGCACCAGTGGAAAGCGAATGATCTCCTGCCCAAACGCCCGCCGGTACCGGGCATACGTAACGGCCGTTTGATACGCCCGCCGCGCATTACCGCAAACCCCCACCGCGTTGTAAATGCGAGACGTGTTAATCACATAAATCATCACATTCTTAAAGCCGCTTTCCGTTTCCCCAACCTGATAAGCCAGCGCATCCCGAAACTCAATCTCCCCCGTCGCCATCGAGCGCGTCCCCAGCTTCTCTTTCAACCGGTTGATAAACAGATTGTTCATTCGGCCGTCTTCCAACCGCCTCGGAACCAGGAACAGCCCTAGCCCTCTTGTCCCCTCTCCCTGATCCGCCACTCGTGCTGTAGCAAGGGCCAGATCGGCCGTTACATTCGAGCAAAACCACTTCTCCCCATTCAACAGCCACGTCCCCTGCGACGAATCAAGCAGTGTTGCCGTCACCACATTCGCCCCCACATCAGAGCCGCCCTGAACTTCCGTTAAAAACTGCGCCCCGGTAAAATTGCTATCATAGTCCGGGTTCAACAGCCCCGGCAAATAGGCTTCTCGCAGCCCTGGTGAAGCGACCTGCTGGAGTACCTTGATCAACCCGGCCGTGCAGGCAACAGGACAGTTATGCCCCGCCTCCCCGTTTTGAGAAGAGATATAAAAGAGTGCCAACGCCAGCATATTGTTGGCCGGTTTCTCGTAGACCGACATCATGCCGCAGCCATAAATGCCGCGCCCCGCTTCCTGGTGGCTGGGATGAAAGGTGACGCCCTCAATCCGGTTGCCCAGGCGGTCAAACCGTTCCAGAGTGGGCAGATTGGCGTCAAGATTAGCTTCCCGAACGGCCACATCAATCTCCGTCGCCGCCTTCTTGCCAAAGTTAATCAGCCGTTTCGCATGGCTGCGATAAACATCCTTGCCCCAATGAAACTCCAGCGCCCGCTGAAAACCCAAATCCGCCAGAAAATAATTATCCGGCTGCGCCCCCTCCCAATCCTCCAACAAACGCCGCCCCGTCAATTGAGGTTTATTTCCATTGTTTGTCTTTGTTTGAAAAGTTTGTTGTTTATTCATGATGTTTGGTAATTGGTAACTCGTAATTTGTAATTGACTTTGTCGGTACTGATTCTAGGAAATCAATGTCTTGTGGACTAAAAAGTATAAAATCTTCGTCTAATATGTGTTCAGGAGACAAGTTTCCGGAGATATGGTAGTCGGCTCCTTCTTCAGCAATCTCTTTCGATAATCTCCCCGAATTTTTCTGTTCCTTTGTCTTATTAGCCAACGAATTGAGTTGTTGTGCAAGTTTTGATAAAGATTTTGAAAGTTGTTGGAATTGGTTTGGATTAAATAGGCCACGAGCTTGTCCGCGGTTAAGCCAGTATTTTGTCTCAAAAAGACTGCCTCTAGCATAGTAAAAGAATTGCAGTTTTTCACCATAATGATAACGGCCGTAAGCCTCCGCAATATTCGCCCCAATCGAATCCACCGCGCGAACTGCTTGTTTGC
>JBAPRX010000105.1:0-5015 GCA_049281335.1 Promineifilaceae bacterium (SeqCode) | reverse complement strand
AAATGGAATAAAGGGATGACGGCCGCTTCCTCTTCACAAAGAATTCGTTCGGCCTGGATGTAAAGAACCTGACGCATTGCCGGATCACCGGCGGCAGCGGCTGCTTCCTCAACCACGGCATCATAGTCCTCATTGGCGAACTGCCCATAATTAAACGGATGGCCGGAATGAAAAATCTCGTTCAGCGTATTGTCTGGATCGTTCATATCTACGGCCCAGCCCAGGCGAAAAAGGGCCGGTTGCTCTTCCTCCAGGTAAGCGATATAGGCTGAGAAATCGTCTATCTGCACGAGCGTTACCGGTACTCCCAAAACGTTGTTCCACATGGCAATAATCTCGATGGCGATAGCTTCACTCGCAGGACTGGCATCAACAGCCAGGGTTACAGAGGGGAAATTAGCACCGTCGGGATAACCTGCCTGAGCAAGCAGCAAACGCGCCCGCTCCGGCTCATAAGGTAAACCAACCTCCCGATACAGATCACGCCCCAGCGTATCAGGATGGGCGAACGTTGTCGCCGGGCGCGGTTGGTTGTAATCGAAATCAAGGGCCAGGTTGGAAACGGTCTGGCGGTCTACAGATAGGGCAAAGGCCTGGCGTACCAGCGGGTCGTCAAAGGGTGCGATGTTGACGTTAAATAAATATGAGTAAGTGGTTGGCACGCCCTGCTCGCCAAGCGGGAGCCAGGGGATCTCTGGGGCCAGGTTGGCCAGAGGCACAGTCCCTGTACCTGGAAGCGGCGGAGTGGTCGGGACGGGACTGGACTGGGGTAACGCTGTCGGGGAAGGCGTCGGCTCGCCCGTCTGGGTCGAATTGGCTGTCATCTCTGGCTGGCCAGTTGCCGTCGCCTGGCCTAATGCCTGGCCGTTCCGGTGATTGAGCAGATTTAACACAAACAGTCCAAACAGGACCATGACGAACAAAACCACCGCCCCTGGCAGCCAGCGTGTAATCGGCCTGCGGTGCTTGCTTTTCAATTGCTCAACCGGGGATATTGGTGTGGTTATCTCCATTGAGGCACCACTTTCTGGTGGTTCTATCGTTGTCGGCACGTCGGAAGCCGCTGTAGGCTTAGACACATCCGGTTCCAGTCGACCTGTAGGTTGGACAGCGGCTGCCAGCAGGTCGGCCGCTTGTTTGGAGGCCTGGGCAGCGGCAACCAACAGCGCGGTTAACTCGCTCGCCGTCGCCGGCCGCTCTGTGGGTTCTTTGGAGAGCGTTCGCTCAAAAACGTCATCATAATCTGATGATAAATCGGGCATAATCTTCCCGATGCGCGGCAGCGGCTCTGTCATTTGCTTTATCAGCACCATCGCTGGAGAGTCAGCCACGAAGGGAGGCTTGCCGGTCAACATCTCAAAAGCAATAACACCCAGAGCGTAAATGTCAGTACGGCCGTCTACCTCCTCACCCTGAATCTGTTCCGGACTCATATAGCCCGGCGTTCCCAACGAACCTGCTCCGGTTAGGTCGGTTTGACTCGTCGTAACCCGAACAATGCCAAAGTCGGATAAGTAAGCATCACCAAACTTGTCAAAGAGGATATTACCTGGTTTCAGGTCACGATGGATTACGTTCTGCTTATGGGCTTCATCTAGGGCAGAACCCATGCGTTCGAGGATTTGTGCTGCTTCACTCGGTGGTAGCGGGCCTTTTTGAAGCCGAGCAGCCAGGGTACCACCAGTCATGAGCCGCATAACGAGATAAGGTTGTCCATCTTCTTCGCCAAAGTCGTGAACGGGTACAATTGCTGGATGCTCAAGACCGGCAATCGTCCTGGCTTCGCGTTCGAAACGGGCACGCATCGTGGGTTTGTCCAGGAATTCGCGTGGCAACACTTTGATGGCTACGTCGCGGCGGAAGCGCGGGTCATATGCCTGATACACCGTTGCCATACCACCACGGTCAATGACGCCCTTAATTTTATAGCGACCAATTTTTTCTAAATCACTCATAAGGATAGTTTATCATGAAGCGTCCGCTAAACGTCCGTAACGACAATGTTGGAATGGCCTCGTAAAGCAAGCGACCTTTTGGTACTTTCAAGATCGATGCACAACTGTGCACGATTGCATATCTACCCGTTATCACGATATGGAGCCTATTCCGTAGGCTCCATACAGCGATTTCCCCTCCGTAAAACGCCCCATATCATAATCAGCAATCGGAACCCGAACCGCCCGCCCCAAAACCATCTGAGCCAGCCCTTCCCCAATCGTCGGAGAGAGCTTAAAGCCATGCCCGCTAAATCCAACGGCCACATATAACCCCGCATACCCCGGAACTGGGCCAACAATGGGATTCCAATCAGGGGTAATATCATATGGCCCCGTCCAACCGGCAACAAATTGAGCGTTGGCAAAAGCTGGCATCCGGTTAGCAATCAGTGGGTGCATTCGGCCGATATGGTCATCATCCACAAAATCTTTCAAGCTGTCCGGGTCATCAATCGGGTCGCCATGATCGCCCGTCCCCAACAAAACAACCCCGCCCGTCTCCGGCCGAAAATAAATCTTGTCCGGCGTCGTCAAATCCTTCACCACCGGCCATTCCAGGCTGTATGGCTCGCCAATTTTCAGAGTCACCACCTTATGACGGCTGACCTCAAAGGGAAAATCCACCCCAATCATACGGCCGAGATTATGCGTCCAGGGGCCAACGGCCATCACCACCACCTCACTCTCGAAAGTGCCGTTGGTCGTCTCAACCGTCTTCGTCGCGCCGTTGATAATGATATTGGTAACGGCCGTATCCACACAAAACTCAACCCCCAACTCCTTTGCCCGTGCTGCATAAGCCATCGTCGTCAGATACGGGTCAGCATAACCCGCCATCGAGTCATAACCAATCACCCCGACATCCTCGAACTGTAACAAGGGATGAATGTCGTGGGCTTCTTCCGGTGAGAGAACGGCCGTGTCAATCCCCTTCTCATTCTGCATCTTGAACACCGCTTCCATCGGCTCTCGATGTTCCTCCGGCCCAACAATCAAATACCCCGTCTTCCGAAACCCCGCCTCACCCCCAACAACCTCATCAAAATTCGAGAAAATCTTCAAACTCTCCACCGCATGAACCAGATTCGTCTCAATCGAATAATGCGTCCTGATAATCGCACAAGACTTCGCCGTCCCCCCACTACAAATCCCCCCGCGCTCCAACACCGTCACCCTCCTCGCCCCCAACCGCGCCAAATTAAACGCCACACTACACCCAACCACCCCACCCCCGATAACTACGACGTCCGATGTATGTTTGGTCATAAATGTCTCCATCAATGATTTATCCTCTTTTGGGATATGCACTATTGGGATATTACAATCAAGATTCAGGTAAATAAAATGACATCTTCAATGCATGGTCTAAAATACAAACTATTCTGTCAGCTAATCATAAATTATCGGCAGCAACAAGGCATTACTCAAATTCAACTTGCCGAGAAATTGGGGCGCCCACAATCCTTTGTTTCAAAATATGAAAATGGCGACCGACGAATAGACGTAATAGAGTTTATTGACATTGCAAAAGCACTAAAAATAGATCCTCTCGAATTTATCCGTGATTTTCAAGAGACTATTACGGAGAAAGAAACTTGAGCATTTTGAATGAATGGAAAATCACTCCAGAGCAGCTAACAGAACTCCTTGAAGAAAACCCAAGTTTACGAGGTATGCTGCTCGGTTATGTTGCCGAATTAAAGCTAAAGGAACTTGTCACTTCAATACCGGGTATCTCTTATACTGAAAAATTCGACGATCACGACAGAAAGAAAAAGGGGGACCTCTACCTTATCTATCGAGGCAAAGCATTCGATTTGGAATCAAAATCACTTCAAACAAGTACAGTTAAATGGGATGAGCAAAATAGTCGATGGATCGGAAAAGCACAGGTGGATGCCAGCGATAGACGACCCATTACATTACCAGATGGATCAACCTTGAATACTACTTTGCTCTTGCGAGGAGAGTTCGACATCCTTGCAATCAATTGCTATGCCTTCGAAAACCAATGGAAATTTATCTTCGCCCGGAATAGTGACCTGCCCACTTCAAATTATCGAGGTTATTCGCAGGAACAAAGGAAATTACTGATAGCAAGTCTGGTAACTGCGACCTGGCCCCCGGAACCACCTTTTCATGTTAACCTCAAAACTCTATTAGATGAAATAATTGAAAACGCATGAGAATCTAAATTTCAAAACCCAGATACGGACGCTACGCTGGTCAAGACTCTCACTTGATAAAAACCAAAAAATACGAGTGATTTTTTCTAGCATGTATCTGGTTCTTCAAACGGCTGACACCGGGTCGATTACTTCTCACAACCACAAATAGATCTTTTGTATAAAATCCATATTTTTCGTATTCATTAATTACTTCAACATGAGTGAGCCACTGCTTACCGGCGCTTACCTCATCCTGACACTTGACAATCAAAACCCCCTTCTTCTTTAGAACTCGAAAAGCCTCTCGGCCAGCGCGAAAATACATATCCGTAACCGCACCATGCCATTTAGCCGTACCTCTGTTTCTGGAATCGCCATTAACCTCATTGCCATTAGAATAAGCCTGACGAAAGGAGCTATGAGAGCCTGAGCCAGCTTTTTGAGAATTTTTCCTTCGGTAAAATCCTTCCATATAGGGCGGATCCAAAACCACACAATCTACCGATTGATCGTCATACGGCAAATTGCGACAATCTATACCATCAGAAATGTCTGTGGCTTTAACAACATACAGATCGGACGGTACATTTCGCCAAAAAACGCCTTTCCCATAAGTTACATCTGCAACAATAGAGCCTGTTGGAACATGTAAGGCTAAAATCTTTGGAAAGATTTCAGCGTTTCCCTCCACATAAGCCGACACAATCAAATCACTTGTAGGCTCTCCACCTTGAGTCCGCTTTGTTGGATCAATTTCCTCCGAAAATAGTTTGGGTTGGATAGCTTTCATATCAAAATAATATCCTGGATTAGGATATTCGCCAACTTAGTAAGCGGCCAACAATTAATC
>JBAPRX010000104.1:0-7563 GCA_049281335.1 Promineifilaceae bacterium (SeqCode) | reverse complement strand
TAGTTCCGTAAAACAAACGATTCCCTCATTTGCAAATACCTCCAGCGAACAGCAGTCCAAAAAGAGGTGGAGCCGCAGCAGACCGTCCTCCGGTTCCAGTTTTGCTCCGTGAACGGTTGCGAATAATTGATCGAAATCTACATTCCCTGACCGGCAGCGGTCGGTAAACAACATTCGGCGGCTTGTCCAATAGCCAACGGTGGTATGAACCACCTCTCCGACCCGTACCCGAATCCCAAAATCCTCGGCCGTTTTCGCTTCTGGCACTTCAAAATCGGCGATTATTTCCAGGCTCTTGCCCCGAATATCCGGCGAGAACGACGCATTTGATTGGATAACAACATCCTGCCATCGCTGCTCCCCTTTTCGCAGACGTTGTAACTCTTTTATTGGATTCTGAACCAGTCGTGGCCCATCGGCCGTTTCCACTAACACGACCTCTCGTGGAACCGTCATCGCCCCCCGCCAGGTGGTTGCCGGTGTGTGGAGTCCATACTGCCAGTTATCCATCCAGGCCAGCCACACCCGACGGCCGTCTGGCATATTATTCCACGATTGAACCGCATAAAAGTCGGCCCCATGATCCACCCACAGCACCGTTTCTCGTTCATAATGCGCCGTAAAATTCTTCCCGTCGAAGATACCAACGAAATATTGTGTCCCACTGCCCCCTGCCGGGCCGCCTTCAATCACGCCAACCGACAATACCCAATACGTTTTTGACCCGTTCCGAACCGGCAACTTGAAAAAATCTGGCGTCTCCCACACCCCGGCAACCGAACCATAGCCATACCCGAAACGGCCGCTCATTTCCCATTCTCGCAAGTTGGTGGATATATAGAAATCAACGGCCGTGCCTGCCGCCAGACACATTACCCAATGGCCGGAGCCATCCCCGGCATCGTACCAGATAACCTTTGGGTCGCGGAAGTCCTTCATATCGGTTGGCGGTTCGATAACCGGGTTCTCGGCATACTTCGTCCAACTTCGGCCGCAATCCAGGCTGTAAGCGATGCTCTGGCTTTGCACCAACGTCTCCGGATTATGATGGGTGAAAATTGCTACCATCGCGTTCTTCCCAAAACCGGCCGAATTATCCCAATCAATCACTGCACTGCCTGAAAAGATCATCCCCAATTCATCTGGATATAACGCAATTGGCAAATATTCCCAATGAACAAGGTCTCGGCTAACGGCATGACCCCAGTGCATCGGTCCCCAGACAATATCTTTTGGGTAATACTGGTAAAAGAGGTGGTATTCTCCATCGTAATAGACCAGGCCGTTCGGGTCGTTTATCCAGTGTTGTGCGGCCGTAAAATGGTACTTCGGCCGATATGGTTCCTGTGCTGCCTGATCAGAAGTGGTTTGTGGGGAAAGCGAGAGCATTAAAATCATCCACGAAGGTCAAGATCGGTAAAGAACCAATATTAGACCATATCGTGAATCTTTGCATCTGTCTCCGAAATTGGCTTTATTATTGAACGGGCAAAATAACGGTGAAGAGTGCGCCCCCATCGGGATGATTCTCGGCCGTGATTCGGCCGTTATGCTGCTCGACAATCCCTTTAACAATCGAAAGCCCTAACCCTGTTCCTTCCCCCATCGGTTTGGTCGTAAAAAATGGCGTGAAGATTCTGTCGCGGATTCTGGCCGGGATGCCTGGGCCATTGTCCCGCACCGAAAATGCCACTGCTGGCTCGTCCAACAATATCCACGACTTTATCTCAACCAGTCCCCCATTGCTCTGGATGCCGTGCGGCCGTAACGCATCGCGGGCATTAATAAGCAGATTGATCAGAACCTGGGTAATCTGATTCTGGTCACAGTGAATGATCGGCAGGCCAGGCGCGGTATCCGTCCGAATCTCAATTTGAAACTGCTTCTGGAATTGGTAAGCGACCAGAGCCAGCGCATCCTCAATAATATCATTGACATCACAGGCAACCTTATCCGGTTCATTGATATGGCTGTAATTGCCCAACGTGCGGACCAGTCTGGCGCAGCGCCAGGCGCTGTGGTCAATCATTTCCAGGTAATGGAGCAGTTCATCTGTGTTGAGATTGTCGTCGGCTACCCGGCTCAAAAGGTTGTGGCAGGCAGTGGTAATGATGCTGATCGGATTGGTCAACTCGTGGGCCACACTGGCCGTTAGCGTGCCAATTCCGGCCAGACGTTGGGTCTGGCTCAACGCCAACTGGAGCCTGTCAATATCCACATTTAGCATATTTAGCGACTTTGTTTGCACGGATTCGACCACAGCTCCACTACCTTTCACGATTCCAAATCATATCGGCTTTAGAATACGTCAGGCGGATAATCCCGTCCGTATTCAGGCCGTAAATTCATCGTGAAGGGGACGTGAACGCGAATAAAAACGTTCTATTCACGTTCAACCAGACAGACCCGTACTGTTTGGCTGTCTGTGCTGTTCCCGGCTGCGTCATAGCCGGTGACGCGGAAATTGTGGCAGCCAGGGCCGGGGATGGTCCACTTTTCTGTGAAAGGTGGAACTGTGCTGATGGCGAAAGGAACCCCCGATCCATCTACAAAGAACTCCACCCGCTCTACAGAAATATCATCCGTCACCTGAGCCTGGATAATGACCCATTCTTCGTCGGTGAAGATGTTTTGATCCGGAATAGGAAAGAGGATTTCGGCTTCTGGCGGCGTATTATCAACCGTTACCGGCACGCTGACCTCATCAAAACTGCCGTCCGTTTTGACAACGGTCAGCAGCAGCGTATACAGTCCGTTCAGGTTGCTGACATCCCAGCTTCCCAGGACATCGTTCCGCTTTTCCTCTGTTACCTGATCCGCGATGGTCTGCAAGTCAACGGGCGTCAGCCCAGAGAAGTAGGCCAGGCGATAATAGGCAAAATTATCGCCGGCTGCGTTTCCCCGAATCTCAATTTCCCCGTTGACAAATTGGAATGGTGACGGGTCCAAGATGGCGGCGTCCCCTTCCTGGCCGTCGGGCGTTTGAATGGTGTCGTATTCGGTTGGGGGCTGTTCAATTTCGTTTTCTCGTACCCAATCGGCCGCATTGTCGGGATAGATGATATAAACCTTCGACTCAACCAGTTCCGGCGGCGTGTCCAGCGTTGCCAATCGGCCGTTTTCCCGGTTAATTTTGAACTCCTGGTACATATTATCAAAGACCGTTGGCTCTGTGCCTTCTATAAAATATTCCAGCACCGTCGGACAGTTAGGCGTCGGTAGCAGGCCGGATAGGTCGCACACCGCTCGCTGAACTAACCCCGGCGGCCGTGTCCAGTTCTCAATCGGCGCGTCTTCCAAAGCCCAACTCATAAAGGCGTTCCAGATTGGCGCCGCTCCCTTTGAGCCAGGCACATCTTCCATTGGTGTATTATCCGTGTTGCCTACCCAGACCCCTGTGACCAGTTGGGGTGTATAACCCACCGTCCAGGCATCCCGGTAATCATTGGTTGTCCCCGTCTTGACCGCAGCCGGGCGGTTGTTGGGCAGTTCGAGAGCGTTGGGACAACCAAAACCTGGGCAGCGGGCCGTCCGATCAGAGAGCATGTCGTTCATCAGGAAGGCCAATTGGGGCGTTAGGATCTCCCGTTTTTGAGGTTGGTCATATTGGTAGATGATCTGGCCGTCTTTGTCTTCTACTCGCAAGATCGCTACCGGGTCCAATGTGCGAAAGCCCAACCGCTGCTGTGACTCTTGAACTGACTGGCCGATCATAGCTCCGCTGTTTGCCATGACTGAGAAGGCATAAGCCATATCGAGCAGTTTAACCTCTCCACCGCCCAGCGTCAGGGACAGGCCATAGCTTTCGCTGCCCTGATCCAGGCTGGTGATACCCATGCTGTGGGCTGTGCGAATAACCCGATCTACGCCGACCCAACTCATCACTTGCACCGCTGGAACGTTATAGCTGTTGGCTAATGCCTGCCGCAGCCGCATTGGGCCGTGGAAGCGGCGGTCGTAATTTTGAGGGACATAGGCGACGCCGTTATAGGCTGTTCCGAAATCCGTTTCTACATCCAGCACCATTGTTGCGGCCGTAAAACCCTGGCTCAAGGCGGTTAGATAGGTGAAGGGTTTGAAGGAAGAACCGGGCTGGCGCAGCCCGTCAACGGCCACGTTGAAGGAGCCATCAATGGACTCGTCCCAGTAATCGAGGCTGCCTACCATTGCCTTGATCTCGCCTGTGGTTGGGTCAATGGCGACGACCGAAGCGTTGTTGACGTTGTGATCAACGCCCTGGTCTTGTGGCCGTAATGGAGCCAGATATTGCAATGCCGGACAGTTTGCCAGTTCGTCGGCCGGGAGGTCGGCCCCGATCTGGCCTGACAACCTGGAAATTTGGGCATGGGCTACACATTCTGCCTGACGCTGCATCGTCAGGTCCAGCGAGGTATAGACCCGCAGCCCACCGCGCAGAACCATCGCGGGGCCAAACTGCTGCTCTAGCAGCTTGCGGACATAGAGGGCGAAGTGGGGTGCGATGATGTCGAAGCGATCCTCAATGCCCGGTGCAATTTCTACCGGTGCGAAGCGGGCGTTAATCAACTCTTCCCGCGTGATGTACCCTTCTCGGAACATGGCGTCCAGGACTAACTCCTGGCGAGATTTGGCTTCTTCGGGGTAGTCTATGGGATTGAGGGCCGGGGATTGGGGGATAGCTGCCAGCATGGCTGATTCGGCCAGCGTTAGCTGCGCTGCTGATTTGTCGAAATAGACGCGAGCGGCTGCTTCAATGCCGTAAGCCAGATTGCCATAGAAATTGGTGTTCAGATACCAATCCAGAATTTGTTCTTTGGTGTAGACGTCAGCGACCCGCTGGGCCAGCAGCAGTTCTTCCACTTTGCGGCGGTAATCGTCCAGGTTTACTTCTTCGCCCACCGTGCGTTGTTCTTCGGGGATGAGGTTGTTTTTGACCAATTGTTGGGTGATGGAGGAGCCACCCTGGACTTCGCCTCCTTCCAGCACGTATTCGTAGAAAGCTCGGCCGATCCCTTCCACATCAAAGCCCTGGTTGGTCCAGAAGGTTTTATCTTCGATGGCGACGGTGGCGTCAATGAGTGTTTGGGGGATTTGCTCCAGTTCCAGCCATTGACGGTCGCCGCCTAATGGATCAATGACTTCGTAGATAGGGACGAGTTCTTTCTGGCCGTCGCCGTCGGCATCGTCACCCCAGGCGTATATCTTGGTGGTTTCGAAGGTGGTGTCGGTATCCTGACCCAGCCGTTCGATTTCGGTGAAGTCGGGCAGGTCGCGGGTGAAAGAGTCATAGATGGCGGCGGCGCTGCTGATCCCAACAGCAACCAGCATGACGACGACCATTGTTAAGGCGACGAACAGGACTCCGGCCGTTCGCAGCGCCATTCGGCCGCCTCGCCCTCGTTGTTTCTGCCGCCGGTAACGCCAGTTAATGACTCTTGTTGATTTTGGCATAGGAACTTTTCGTTGTGTCGGATACCTGGTGATTGGTAATTGGTGATTGGTGCTTAGCCGGAGCCGACTCACAATTATCCCTTTACCAATTACTAATTACTTCTTTACATTTTGTTCGTTTTGGATTTTGCCAGCATTGTGACAGCTATGCAACCGTAATCGGCCGTTATTAAGCCTACGCTTTGATGACGATGATGGTGTGGGAGGCTGGTCAACTCGATCAACTTGATCAAGAAAATGAGTTTTTTTTGTTGATCGAGTTGACGAGTTGTGGGGATTAGTTGATGAATCATTGCTGGCTGGATAGAATCCCTAAATGCCATATGATTAGGATAGGAGAATTATGATAGAAGATGTAGTTAAGGACATGCCAGCATTAACACCGGACACCCTCTGGAACATTGAGTATTACAAGAAGCAAGGCCTTTATTTTTACCTGGAAGAAGTTGAGAAGCTGCTGCCAAACGGCCGTGTCTATGTAAAGGGACATGGCGAAATGATTATGTTGGGCGGCTATTCCTATCTAGGATTGATTGGCCATCCCAAGATCAACGAGGCTGCAGTGCGGGCTGTCGAAAAGTATGGAACTGGAACTTACGGCGTCCGCCTTCTGGCCGGAACGCTTGATTTACATACCGAATTGGAGCGAAAAATCGCTGAATTTAAGGGGACGGATGACGCCGTTACCTTCTCTAGTGGTTATGTGACCAATCTGGCGACCATTTCTGCGCTGCTGCGAAAGGGCGACACCGTTATTTGTGATAAGCTCAACCATGCCAGCATCGTGGATGGCTGCATGTTGTCTCAGGCGAAATTTATTCGTTTCCGCCACAATGATATGGACCATCTGGAATACCGGCTGGCATCGGCCGATCCGGACATCCGAAAACTGGTTGTGGTGGACGCGGTCTTTAGCATGGATGGAGATGTCATTGATTTGCCCGAAGTCGGCCGTCTTTGCCGACAGTATGGGGCTTATCTGATGGTGGACGAAGCTCATTCCATCGGTGTTTTGGGCGAGACGGGTCACGGTATTGAGGAACATTTTGGCCTACCGGAGGATACGATTGATATCAAAATGGGGACTTTGAGCAAGACTATCCCCTCTGCCGGTGGGTATGTGGCTGGGAGCGATCAATTGTGCAGTTTTCTTAAACATGAGGCGCGAGGCTTTATTTTTTCGGCCGCTTTGCCGCCCGCTTCGGCTGCTGCCGCAAAGGCCGCTTTTGAGGTGATTGAAGAGGAGCCGGAACGGAGCCAGCGGCTGCAGCGCAATTATTTCCATTTTAGCAACCAACTGCGTTCGGCCGGATTTGATCTGCTCAATACGGAAACGGCTATTATTCCGGTGATGTGCGGAGAACTGGAAAAAGCGGCCCGACTGGCCCATTATTGCCAGGAACGGGGTATTTTTGTCCAGGCTATTGTTGCGCCTGTTGTTCCTGAAGGGCAGGCTCGCCTTCGCTCGACCGTTTGCGCGACCCATACGTTGGCTGATCTTGATTATTGTGCTGAGACGTTGATTGCAGGCGCAAAAGAGATTGGCGGGATTCTTTGAAGGAGAAATATGATGAGTAACACCTGGCAACCTCTGGCGGAACAGTTACAAAAATCTCTTGGTTTGAAATACGCGCCACTGGCGATTACTTTTTCTAATGAGGTTCCGGCCGATGTTCCCCGCTTTGGTGGGGAGATGCCAGAACCGAGCGGGGACGGCCGAACGGGGAAGGTGGCCGCCGGTTGTGTCTTCTGGATGGAAGCGGCCGATAAGACCTTCACCACCCTGCCCGAAGACCATTACAATTGCAGCGTGGGGAGCGTCACACACGGTTTGAAAGGGTTGATGGATGTGATGGGCAATGAGGATGTGCAGGGCTTGCTGGAATCGGAGTGGGTCACGCCGGAGGAGGCGATGGCGCTGCCTGTTGTTCAGGAACGGCCGCAAGCCATCACCTATGGTCCGGCGGCCGACGCTTCTGTTTCTCCTGATGTGATTTTCTTGCGTATCAATGCCCAGCAGGCGATGGTCTTGCAAGATGCCTTTGGGCAGCTACCCGTCGTTGGCAAACCTCAGTGCCACATCATCCCGATGGCGAAGGAGCAGGGGGAGGTGGTTATGAGTATGGGATGCAG
>JBAPRX010000103.1:0-14992 GCA_049281335.1 Promineifilaceae bacterium (SeqCode) | reverse complement strand
ACTATGTCAGCATATTGCGGATAAACCAGGATGGGAGTCGGCTGATAATTAAGGAAGCCAGTGGAGAAAGCGGCCGTGATCTAAAACGTCAAGGGCATGATCTGACCGTTGGTCAGGTTTCTATCGTTGGTTGGGTTGCTATTAATCGTCAGGCACGTGTTGCCCTCGATGTTGGAGAAGACCCACATTACTTCAATGACCCCAATTTGCCAGATACGCATTCCGAGGTTGCCCTGCCCCTTATGGCCCGCGGCCGTCTTTTGGGTGTTATGGACGTTCACAGCCGGGAAAAGAACGCCTTTCAAGAGGAAGATGTTTCGGCTTTGCAAGTCCTGGCAGACCAATTGGCAAACAGCCTGGACAATGCTGCCTTGTTTGAAGAGATCAACATTCAGACTAACCAACTAACCGAACTGCAAACGCTCACTAGTTTAATGAACCAACAGGCAAATACGAAAAACGCCCTAAATGTATTGGCTGAAAAGGCTGCCCCCCTCTTCAATGCAGATGGGGGCGGTGTTTTCCTTTATCAACCCGAAGAAAAAAACCTCATTCTTAGTATCAACCTCAATACCTCCGTTGGCGGAAGCGGCCGAACTTTGAAGCTGGGCGAAGGGCTGGCCGGACGAGTATTCGTTGAAAATCAGACCCAGTCCATTGAAGATTATTCCACCTGGGAGGGTCGCTCCGAAACCTTTGTTCCCGACGGTCTTCATGCTGCTGTCGGTATTCCCCTCCGACGCCTGAATGAGCCGGTTGGGGTTCTTGCTCTGACTCGCAGTAATACGGGACAACCGTTTAAAACAGAGGAAATCCAAATTGCCGAGCTACTGGCTGCGCAGGTTGGCGCGATCATCACGAACAACCAACTTATCGAAGAAACCCGCCGTCTAGTTCAAAGAGAAAGAACGATCAATCAGGCATCCGCAGAAATTCGGCGCAGTCTTGATGCTAAAACGATTCTTGATACCATGACCGGCCAGCTTGGACATTTATTGGGCAACAGGGTTGTAAAGGCTCGCCTTTTTCAACAACAAGAAGGCACAGCCGAGGAACAAGAACAGCCATGAGCGAATCAATAAGCCACTCTGGTCAAACAAGAATACGGCCGCTTCGTTCGATTTCTATCCGTCTTCCGCTCTTCATTGCTGGTTCCTTAGTTTTGTTGGTAGCGTTAATGGCAGGTATCAGTTACTTTGAAACCCGCAGAGGTTTGGAAAAAATCCAAGAAGTAAACCTGCGAACCCAGGCTGGTAATCAGGCAACTACCATCGAACGCACCCTTCGAGACCATGTCACCCTAATGGAGAATCTCGCCAGCCGCCAAACATTCCTTGCCCGCATTGCAGTTGCGAATAACAACTATTTCGGTTTGAGTGACAGTGAAATCCAGACGGATCTCCGACAACGATCCCGGTTATGGGATGCTTCAGTTGAAGCTGAAAACTATTCGAACCCAGTAATTTTTCGGGTGACCAATGATCCAATCTCCCAAAATGAGCTAGCTCCTGAAGCCACCAGTATTAATGATGCATTTGGTTACACAAACCATTTCATGCTCGTTGATAGAGAAGGGGCCTTGGTAGCGACCAGCCAACCGGATCGGGTTCCTGAAAAACTTCTTCAAACTGAAACACCGTGGTGGCAAGCTGTTCATGAAACCGGCAGCATATATATTGGCTCTCCCCATATCTTGATGGGATCGCCCGTCACCATTATGGATTTTGCAGTACCATTAAAAAACCAAAACGGGAATATTATCGGGGTCCTTTATAGCTCCTTTGATTATTCGGCCGTACGCGATCAAATCAGAGAGACACAAGCAGCCGACACCAGCCGAACTGCACTGGTTGAACAAGATGGCAGCGTACTCTTTGCCAGTTCCGCTCTGCCAGGTGTTAGTGATATCACAGACCTCCCATTGAGAAGTGCCTCGGAATCGCTCAGTTTATATGAAGCGCCAAATGGAAATCTCTACGTTTTAACTGCTGAACCGCTTGAATCCTCCATTGAAGCCATCGAAAATATTGGTTGGTATGTAGCTGCTATCCAACTCGAAGCAGATGCCTTCCAGCCAATTAATGCCTCTCTCCGAACAGGCATCCTCACAGCTGGAATCGTTGGAACGCTCATAATGCTTGGTCTCTTCTTTGGCTATATTCGGCCACTGACCTCCTCCCTAGACAGTTTGCGTTCCGGCGCTCAGTCTTTGCAAGAAGGAGCCTACAACACACAAGTTCCTGTGACACGCCAAGATGAAATGGGGCTACTTGCTTCTACATTTAATCAAATGGCAATGCGGCTGAGGAATACTATTCAAGAACAAGAATCAATTATCACAAACCGAACGGCCGATCTTCAACGTCGGGCGGCACAGCTAGAAACGGCCGCTCAAGTGGGCCAGGTTGCCAGCGCCTCACTAGAACTTGACGTTCTTATGGCCGATACCGTTAATCTTATTCGGGATAAATTCGGCTATTATCATGCCTCAGTTTTCCTGCTCGACGATGCCCGCGAATATGCTGTTGTGCGAGAATCAACCGGGGAAGTGGGCAAAATCATGAAAACCCGCCCACATAGGTTGGCGGTTGGTTCAAACTCAATCGTGGGCTGGGTTACAAAACACCATGAAGCGCGTATCGCCCTCAATGTCGGTGAAGATGCTGTCCATTTTAATAATCCACTCCTACCGGACACTCAATCTGAGGTGGCGCTGCCGCTTATCTCTCAAAAACGGCTTCTTGGTGCGTTGGACGTTCAAAGTAAGGAAACAAACGCATTCGATCATGAGGACCTGGCCGTCTTGCAATTGATGGCCGACCAGGTGGCGGCAGCAATCTATAACGCTCGTCTCTTTACGGCCGTTCAGACTCAAGCTCATCAGCGTCGTCAAATTATTGACCTTTGGCAGCAGCTTAACACGATGAGGGATACATCCAAGATTCTGGAAGCAACTTGTATGGATGTACGCCACAAAGTTGGATACGACGCAGTTGTGGGCGTTCTGGTGGAAGGGAATGAATGGTATGTTGACACGGCTGCGGCTATTGCCTTCGAGATTGTTCCAAAAACCAATATATACAGGCCGATTGGAACCGGCGTAGTTGGACAAAGCATACTGCACCGTAAACCGATTCTTAATACAAACAATGACGATCCCAGCGACCGGTATGATCTTGACTTTCCAAAGGTCGGTGGTCAGGCATCTGCCCCTATCATTGTTGGGGATGAGGTGCTGGGTGCAATCGCACTTTACAGCCGCCAATCCGGCCGTCTTGACGAAAATGACCTCTCTTTGCTGGAAATTATCACGACTGCTGTTGGGTCGGCTATTTCTAACGCTCGCCTCTTGACGGAAACGGAAAACAACCTGAAAGAGATTAACCGGCTTTACCGCCAGGCCATTCAAAGCCGGGCAGAATCGGTCACTATCGAAAGTGTTTATAAGCCACGAAAATTGAATGGTGCAGGTAAAGCAAATCTGGTCAACATTCCTCTAATTTCACACGGTCGTCAGATAGGTCAGGTTGAGATTGAAGGCTCCGATGCGCAATGGTCTAAAGAACAACATCTGCTCAGTGAAGCCATCGCCAATCAGGCTGCCCTTGCTCTGGAAAACAGCACCTTCTTTAATCAAACGCAAAGCCGATTAAAGGAAACAGAGGCACTCCTCAATCTATCGTCTGCCCTTTCAACCACGATGGATGTTGAGGAGATTTATCGTCGAGCAGCCCAGACGATTGCCGAACTACTAGATGTCTCCCGATGCGCAATTTCAAGCTGGCAACCAGATGAAAACACTGTTACAGACGAAGCAGATTTTATTCGAGACAGTGAAAATCAAATCGTGAATATTTTTGACAATGAACATCTGACCTATGACCTGGCTGAACATACCGGAACTGCCAATGTATTGAAGACCTTAAAACCTCTTTTCCGCTATCGCAGTGATCCGAATCTGGAACCGTCGGAAAAAGAACTTCTGAATGAATTTAATCTAGATTTATGTTTGGAAATCCCAATGATCACAAGGAACGAAGCATTTGGGATTGTGGAGCTTTATCGGGATGATGAAAGCAAGCGCTTTAGCGAATATGAGGTGCGCCTGGCAAAGGCAATGGCAAACCAAGCTGCCACTGTCCTAAGAAACGCCGAGTTAGCGGCCGAAGCCCAAACCCGTATCGCCGAATTAAGCACTTTGTACCGAATTAGCGAGACCCTTTCGCTGGCTCCTGATCTAAACTCTGTTTTCACCAATGCCCGTCAGGAAATTATGAAGCTCATCAATGCGACCGGTGTTGCTATCAGCCTGCTCAATGAGGATAGGAATACGCTGAAGTGGATCTACATTTATGAGCGTGAAATAGAATTGTCTGTTGAATCACTTCCCGAAAAATCAATTGAGGAAGGTTTTGGTGGATACGTCGTTCGTAACAGTAAGTCAGTTCTGGAAAACCAGATTACGGCCGAAACAATGGCAGAGTACAACTCGGAAATTCTCACTGGTGCTCACGCTGCCTCCTACATGGGGCTGCCACTTCGGGTGGCAAACGAAACGATTGGTGTTCTCGGTATCGAGAATAACGATTCCTATGACGCCTTCAGCCAAAATGACCTCCTGTTAATGGAAACCATCGCCGGTTCACTGGGTATCGCAATCGAAAATCAACGTCTGTTGGAACAGACACGGGATGCGCTGCTTATTCAGTCTCAACAGAGCCTTCAACTCCAGGCAGCTTCTGATGTATCAGCCGCCGCATCCAGCATTCTGGATACCGAGGAGTTAATGGTTGCAGCCGTGAATCTTATCCAGGAACGATTTGCCCTCTATTATGTTGGTTTATTCCTCATTGATTCCACCGGAAACGATGCTCAGTTGCGAGCCGGAACGGGCAAGGCCGGGCGCATCCAACTAGAAAACAGGCATCAATTAGAGGTTGGCGGCCGGTCGTTAATCGGCGGTGCGACAGATGACGGTCAGGCTCGAATTGTTCAAGATGTTACTATGAATAAGGAATGGCGGCCGAATCCAATCTTGCCTGATACCCGCTCCGAATTGGCGCTGCCGATGCGCGTTCGCGGGCGGATTATTGGCGCTTTAACCGTTCAAAGTACAGAACCAAATGAATTTGGCCCAGAAGTGGTCAATATCTTGCAATCAATGGCTGACCAGTTGGCAATTGCGATTGAAAACTCCCGCTTATTCGCCCAGATTCAGGAAACATTGACAGAAATTCAGGAAGCCAACAACCGCTTGCGGGAATTAGACCAATTAAAGACTCAGTTCCTGGCTAATATGTCGCACGAACTTCGTACGCCACTAAACTCCATCATTGGATTTTCGCGGGTCATTCTCAAAGGGATTGACGGCCCAATTACGGCCGAACAAGAAGAAGATCTGACATCCATCCACAGCAGCGGGCAGCATCTGCTCAGTCTGATTAACGATATCCTTGATGTTGCCAGAATTGAAGCTGGCAAGATGACCCTTGCCTATGAATACGTTGATGTGAAGGAAATGGCAACCAGCGTAAATGCGACAGTCCGAGGGCTGGTTAAGGATAAGGACATTGATCTAGACTGGCAAATCGAAGAAGGGCTGCCACCAGTGGAAGCGGACGCGATTCGTCTGCGACAGATTCTTCTCAACTTCCTGTCGAATGCGGCCAAATTTACTGAAACTGGATGTATAAGTCTCTTCATTTTCCAGGAAGGCCCATACCACATCCATATAGCCATTCAAGATACCGGGATCGGTATAGCGGAGGAAGATTTCGACCTACTCTTTGAAGCTTTTGAGCAGGTTGACTCTTCAGTCACTCGCAGCTTTGGCGGAACCGGGTTGGGCCTGCCAATTACCAAAAAGCTGGTCGAACTGCACCAGGGTCAGGTATGGGTAGAAAGTGAAGTTGGTCATGGTTCTGTCTTTCATGTCATGCTGCCGCTCTCTCAGAGTTTGGCTGATATCGAGTTTCCCAAACCACGTAAATTCTTGGGGCCGCAATTTGATTCTCAACCTTATAATGGAGATGGATTCAACTCCAAACCTACCATTCTCGTTGTTGACGATGAGCCAGGTGTAGGCGGGTTGTACGAACGTTATTTGCGAAGTCAGCCCTACCAGGTTTTACAGGCTAACTCCGGGGCTGAAGCACTTCAAACAATCATGGAACATAACGGCTTTATCCATCTTATACTGCTGGATATCAATATGCCTGGTTTGACCGGTTGGGATGTATTGAAAGAAATGCACGATAATCCAGATATTCGGGATATTCCCGTTATCATTTGCTCTATTGAAAACGAACCTGATAAAGCGGCCGCCCTAGGGGCAAGGCAATCGCTGCTTAAACCAATCGTCGAAGACGATCTACTTCACGCCCTTCAAGAAGTGGGAATTAATGGATAAACCGAATAACTTTTCGACAGTATGTCGAGCCTGTGGTCATCAAGAACCTCACTCCCAGATGGTTCTTACCTGTTCTAACTGTGGCAATAAATGGTTAGACGCTCATTATGACTATCCCCCGCAGTGGGTAAATGGCGTTTCGCAGCAAGGAGCCAACCTCTGGCGTTATCGGGATCTGTTACCCCTAAAAAACAGTGACAATATTATTACCTTGGGTGAAGGTTGGACGCCGTTAATCAAAGCATGGAACCTGGGGCTGATGTTGGGCCACCCAAATATTTATATCAAGGATGAACGACAGGGACCGACCGGATCCTTCAAAGACCGGCAAGCGGCCGTTGCTATTAGCATGATGAAGGAAGCAGGAATCCGAGAAGCTGTGGTGGCTTCCACCGGCAATGTTGCTATTGCCTACTCCGCCTACTGCGCCAGAGCAGGTATCAAGTTGTGGGCCTTTGTTACCAGTTCCGTTCCGGCCGAAAAAATGAGGGAAGTTGCGCTCTATGGCAGCGAAGTTATCAAGGTTGCAGGAACGTATGATCAGGCTAAACAAGTAGCAGCCCAATTTGCAGCCGGAAAAAACCTTTTTCTGGATCAAGGAATCAAATCTATCGCAGCCAAAGAAGGGATGAAAACAGTTGCTTTCGAGATAGCGGAGCAGTTGGGTAATATCGAGTCTGGAATGGATCCGATGATTCCGAATCGCAACAACCATTCCTGGAAATCACCAGACTGGTATCTCCAGGCTGTCAGCGGGGGGTTGGGACCGGTAGGGGTGATGAAGGGTTTCCAAGAGTTGAAGGAAATGGGTTTGGTTGATAAGCTGCCAAAGCTAGCCTGTTTCCAGGTAGCCGGATGTGCGCCAATGGCAAATGCCTTTCACAAGGGGCTAGACACACCAATTAATGTGGATAATCCAATGACAGACATCACAACCCTGGCTACGGGCATGCCAGGAGAAGCTTATACTGTGCTGCGGGAACTGATTTCCACGCATGGTGGTACCATTGACGCTGTTACCGACGCTGAGGCGTTTCGGGCCTTGCATGTAGTGGCTAAAATGGATGGGCTGTCGGTTGAACCGGCAACGGCCGTTGCCTTTGCCGGTCTCTTCAATCTAATTCGTCAGGGGGTTATTAAACGAGACGAAGTTGTTGTTCTGAACTGTTCCGGCCATACTTTCCCGGTCGAGAAACATATCATTGGCGAACAATTTACCCATGATATGTCTCTGGAACAGGGTAAAGATGTGCCCCGTCGTGAAGAAGGGCTTATGACAGCTCTGGAGGAGCTGGATCCTCGCGTGAAGCGTATTGCTATCGTCGAAGACAACCCCGATGCAACCAGACTCATTCGACGTATTCTGCAAGCACAAGGCGAGTTCCACATCGAGGAGGCCTCAAACGGCATTGATGGCCTGCGACTCATCCAGGAAACCCAACCCAATTTGGTTATTCTAGATCTGATGATGCCGGGAATGGATGGCTTTACCATCGTTGATGCAATGAAAAGTGATGACAACCTAAAGGAGATTCCCGTTATCGTTGTTACGGCTAAAGAGCTAACGTCTATTGAAAAAAGACGACTTAATGGAAAAATAGAAAGGCTTTTCCAGAAAGGAGCCTTTATGGATGTCGATCTGGTTGAGGACATTAGAGGTGTGTTGGACACTCAGTAATTATGGACAGCCAAAAGAAAGCGACAATCCTCTACATCGAAGATGACAAAGGAAGCCAGCGGCTAGTAAAGCGGGTTTTGGAAAATCATGGCTACAACATTTTCATCGCCGGTGAAGGATTGGAGGGAATCACTCTAGCACGCCAGGAAAAGCCCAATCTGATTTTGATGGACATCAATCTGCCAACGATGGACGGGCAGGAAATCACAACTCGCCTGCGTAGTTTGCCCCATTTCAATAACATTCCAATTATTGCGGTTACAGCAAATACCAGCCCCGGCAGCCGTCAACAGGCTCTAGCAGCCGGATGCACTGGCTTCTTGACGAAACCGATTGATGTCCATGAGTTTCCAGAACAAATCGAATCGTTTTTATCCGGCGACCGAACTGACTTGCTGCCCCATGAAGAACGAAACCAACATTTAGAAATCTATGCTCAAAGGTTGGTTCAACGGCTGGAAGATAAAATTCGGGAATTGGAAGCTGCCAACCAAAAACTGCGCGATCTGGATCGGATGAAGAGCGACTTTATCATCCTCGTTTCCCACGAACTCCGTACACCATTAACCTTGATCAGCGGCTATGCTTACCTCCTAAAAGAACGGACGAACCGTGAGGATGAATCACACCATCAATCTATCATTGACATTGCCAATGGTCTCTCAATGGGTGTTGAGCGGTTGGGTCAGGTTGTTAATGAAATTATCAGCGTTTCTCGGATAGCATCCGGGTCGCTAGACCTGGCTTTTAGTCCAACCCGCCTCGCTATTCTCGTCAACCAAATCATGATAGACATTCAAAAATCGATAGCTTCACGAGACCTGGCTATCCATGTAAGCGATCTGACCGCTTTGCCATTAATTGAGGTGGACGGTTCCCAATTGCGGATTGCCATACAAAATGTGATAAATAATGCTATCAAATTTACTCCGGATGGTGGGGAGATTAATATTAACATTGAAGTGGTGGGGGAAAACGTTGATATTTCGGTACAGGATAATGGCATTGGCATCGAACCTGAACAGCAACGTGTGATATTTGAGCAGTTTCATGTTTTAGGTTCGATCGATAATCATTCAACAAGCAAATTTGCCTTTCAAGGGGGTGGATTGGGGTTAGGTCTGGCAATTGCAAGGGGAATTGTCGAAGCGCATGACGGCCGCATTTGGGTAGAAAGCGAGGGATATGATCCTGACAAAAGATTGGGAAGCACTTTTCATATCTTATTGCCCATTAAACGAAGTTAGTCAGTCAAAGCCATGACTGCCCCACCGGAATCTAACACCGAGCAGTATCAAAATCCATCCCAACCTGCAGAAACAGCGTCCCCTCAAAAGGGGATATTCGGCCGTCATTTTACCATCCAATGGCAGCGGGGGCTGATATGGGCTTTGATTTCACCGATATTCCTGGGGACGATGCCAATTTTTGCCAAACTCGCTTATGCGGCGAACGTAGACGTCTTCACAGTAGCGGCTCTGAGAACGACGGTGGCGGCATTCCTCATGTGGCTGGCTGCTTTAACAATCGGCCGAAAATTTATCCGCTCCTCCACCCCTGCTATTCTTGGCAGTATGGTAGCCGGGGGCATTAATGGGTTGGGGTCTATCTTTTTCTATGGCAGTCTGGTGCTGATTGACGCCTCGCTGGGCCAACTTATCAATATCACTTATCTGATTTTTGTTACGATTTTGCTGCGGCTGGCGGGACAGGTCGTTTCCTGGTTGACTATCGGCCGTACTTTATTGGCAATCGGGGGTATCTTTTTACTGACCGTTGGGGGTCTTGGGCCGCCGAACTGGTTGGGGGTAGGGCTGATGCTTGTTGCTGCGCTGGCTTACGCAGTGCAGCTCGTCATTGGTCAGCGAGTGATGTACGACATTCCAGCAGCAACAATGACGCTTTATGCCATCACGGCGATGGCTTTGGTGGTTAATGTGGCCTGGCTATTCGTGACGCCCGATCTGGGAGCAGCGACCTGGGCCGGTTGGCGGGCGGTTATTCTGATGGGTATCTTTACTGCCCTATCCCGGTTGACGCTTTTTATGGGGGTGAAGCATCTTGGAAGTATGCAAGCAGCTTTACTTGGCGTTTTGGAAGTGATTGTTACGCTTATTATCGCCATCATTCTGCTTCATGAACACCTGGAGCCGCTGCAATGGCTGGGCGCACTTGTTGTGTTGGTTAGTGTTTACCTGATACGGTTTGAGAGAGGCGTTCCCCGATTTGTGGATATCTGGCCGCTTCTTTATCGCGTATGGGCAAAGATCGGCCCTAATAAGTACCCAGTTGGCAGCAAACGGTTAACCGTTAGCAGGTTGGTTATTGTATGCAAGATCAATGGTGCTACCGGGGTGGTAGTTGGATTTCAGGTAATAGAGAGTTTGTTCTCGATCTTCAATAATTCCATCAATTGAAAATATTTGTTGGCAGGAGATAGCAATGTCTTCAATGATGCGTTCGGAGCGGTAATATGTGAGCGCGGTCTGGTTGATGGGGGTTCGGCCGTTTTCATTGTAACCCTGATAAAAAAGTGCCTCTTCCTGCTGTGGGGTTCGCCAGGAACCCATTAGGCCAGCGCCGATAGACATGAGATCACGCTCTTTAGGTGCCAGAATAAGGGTATCCCAATCTATGAGGTAGAAGGTGTTGTCGGCCGTTATGTGGATGTTCCCAGCATGAACATCGGCGTGGCAAAGGATAGAAGGGAGCGGTTGGGACTGGAGAATCTCAGCCTGCTCTTGAGCATAATTAACGAGGTCGAGGGTTTTGCTGCGATGGGTTTTGAGGAAGGCGGCAAGTTCGGTCGCCAGTGGGTCGGTGAATTGGGTCGTTTCAATGATAGAAAAGAAGTCTTTGGTTTGGTCGCGCCATTGGGAGGAGTAGGTTTCGCGGTGGATGGTAGTGAGCAGGGAGGGTAGGAATTGAGTGGTGTGGAATTGTTTGAGGAGACGGCCGAATTCGACCATCTGCTCGTCCGAGAGAGGGACTTGATAACCATTTTGCCCTTCGACATAGGAAGAGAGGATAACTTTGTATCTACCCAGCGTCGTGTAAAGTCGGCCGTCTGTCGTAGGTAGGAGACCAATGATATGATTAAAGCCCTGTTCCTGAAGTAGATGGGGGAGAATAACGGAAGCGGGGTTGAAAGGGCCGCTGCGGAGTTTGAGGAAGTAGGAAGGATGATTGGAGGCTTCGATCCGGTAGACGGCCGTGTTTTGGTCCGCGCCGAGGGGGAGGAAGGTGATAGAAACGGCCGAGATGCCGTAGTTGGCATGCAAGCAAGCGGCGATTTGTTGGTCTTGGATGGATGGCTTTTCAAACATGCCTGTCAACTTGAAAATACCACTATCTATTAACGTGGAATCAGCGCGGCCTCCTGAACCATTGCTTCCGTACGTGGATAGGCCCAATCCAGAAAATTGATGATAGCTGTTGTCTCTTCCTCACTTATCGAACCACCTTGACCAGCGCATAACGGCCGTATTGAGGCGGTCAAATCCACTATTTGAGCAAGCAACGAACGATACTCGACATATAAGGGCTGCCATTCAGATGGCACGTCGGTAAATCCCGGCGACTCCAAAATCCACAAGGCGGTCCAGCCGTTAAAGGTTCCACAATCACCGGGCTTACCCGTCTGTTGGAATAACCCCATTTCACTGTGAAAACTGCGGAACGAATCCCTTACCCTGCCCAGATAATTTGTAAATGTGTCTACATCCCAGGCCATTATCGGCGTTTGAGGAAAGGTCTGGGCAGTCACAGGGGGAGATGTCGGAACTGGAGACGGCGGCGCGGGAACGGCCGTTGCTGTGGCGGCTGGCGTCGGCGTATTGGTCGCGGTTGCTGTAGCTGTTGCGGTGGCAGTCGCAGTAGCGGTGGCGGTCGGCGTTGGCGTTTCTGTGGGAGGAACGGGCGTCATTGTTGCGGTTGGTTCTGGGGTATCAGTTGGAACGGCCGTATCTGTGGGTTCGGAGGTCGCGGTGGGCGGAACGGCCGTATCGGTTACCTGGGCAACCTCCTCCGTCGCCGTTGTCTGTTGTTGGCTGTTTTCGGACTTTTTGCACCCAACCCCAATAATTAATAAGAATAAGCTTATGAGGATGATCTTCTTGAAAGTCATTTTGCACCTCCCTCTGGCAACACACTTCTGGCTAAATGACCAGGGTGAAATTCTGATCCAACCCCTCATTTTCAAAGCATGTGATGAGTAAATAAAGGTTATTCACCAACATGTATAATCATTATATACCAATTTATTGAGAGGCGCTCATAAATCAAATATACCAGGTCGCTGTCCTTCAACGTCTGCAAACGGTTACTATTTTTAATCAAGTTGGTCTTGTTAGCATCTAAGGAAAGGAGATCTGTGTTAAAATCGATCCAAAATTAGCCCAACTCAGGCTTCAACTTAAGTGAGTGTATTTGGGGACAGTCATCAATAACACAGGGAAAACGGCCGAGGAGATTCGCGCTAATGAAGTACGGATTCGGGCCGATTTTGGCATCGTTACACCGCTCATTAACACCTATAACCCAGATAAGCATCTATCGGAGGAAAAACTTATGAGTAAAGGAAGAATGGAGGCGTTTAGCGATGGGGTGCTGGCGATTATTATCACAATTATGGTATTAGAACTGGAAGCACCAGAGAAAGCAACTCTGGACGCGCTTCAGCCGCTTATCCCCACATTTCTAAGCTACATCTTGAGCTTTATCTACCTGGCAATCTATTGGAATAATCACCACCATTTGCTGCAAGCCGTTGAACGAGTAGACGGCCGAGTTTTATGGGCAAATATGCACCTGCTCTTCTGGTTGTCGCTGATTCCATTTGTGACAGCGTGGATGGGGAAGAATGATTTTGCATCCTGGCCGGTCGCTGTGTATGGTTTTATCCTGGTAATGGCAGCAGTAGCCTACTTTATCCTGGTTCGCGCACTGATTGCGGTACATGGGCTGGACTCCAAGCTGGCATTAGCTGTGCAGCAGGATTTTAAGGGGAAGATTTCGGTGGTATTGTATGTGATTGCAATTCCACTGGCGTTTGTAAACAGATGGCTGGCGGGGGGATTGTATGTACTGGTTGCAATTATCTGGCTGGTTCCGGATCGACGAATTGAGAATGTAATGAAGAAATGAGGGCGATAAAATCGCCTTATTCCGATGAAACTATAAAGAATGCGGGGAGAGCGGTAAGGATGTCAAGCATTTAAGTGCTTAAATTTTATGTGTGGTGGGGAAAAATTTTTAGGAATTGGTCAGGTTATTAGGACTAATGTAAGGGGGACAAATCCTTCGGAAATCAATCTTTTGAGTTAAAATAAGCTTGAAAAACCCTCCAGTGGTGGATCACTCAATAACTTAATATTTTCATTGACTGAAGTAACCAGGATTAATGACATTTGCTCATCTAAATCTGCCTGGGTTGGATTTGGCTTGCTTTGTGCTGCCAAAATCCACAAAGAATATGTAATTTAACATTGATAATGGGTAAGACGTTTCAAAACAGGAGGTAGGCATGAACCATTTTCCCCGCAAAAAAGTTTACTTACTAATCGTTATACTTCTCCTTGGCCTGCTGACATCGGTTGTCCATGCGGCCGCATTGAATGTTGATTCTTTTGACAATGATTTCCAAATATCAACGTTTGGCACACCATGTACTACCGTCACCGGCAGTGACATGATGGGAGGCGAAAGGGACATCCTGGTGAACCGCACAAGCGGCAGTGGTACGATTCAAGCTGATGTCGATTCTACTGTTGCTAATAGTCTCGCTTTTAGTATTGGGGCTGCTACAAGGGGTACGGCGCTCATTCAGTTTGATGGCGTGGACGGCAGTTGTACAAACAGCTTCGGACTTTCTGAGTCGCTCAATCCCTATGATGGTTTAACGCTGTATATCCAGCAGGTAGACTTAAATGGGGCGGTTACGATGCGAATCTATACAGACAGCTCAAACTATTCGGAATATAGCTACGCGATACCATATTCCATTGCGTCACCGGGAACAGAAATCTATTTCCCCTTTGACCAGTTCACCAGTGTGGGAAGTGGGGCAGATTTTGGATCGGTGGCAGCGATTGAAATATTACTCGATGGGACACTCATTGACTCCCTGGATATGACACTGGACTTCGTCTCATCGGACTACAGCCGGGACTATGGTGATTTGCCGGCGGCATATAGCAATACCGAAGAAGTGGATGATGGCGCACGTCACCGCCTTGGAGGTATCTATTTTGGAACAGGGGTTGATAGTGAACCAGATGGGCAGGAAAGCGCAGATGCAACTGGTGATGTTGCTCGCACAGATGATGAAACCGGTATCACACGAGCCGGTGATTGGTCTACAGGCACCGGGAGCGTCGTAATAGATGTAACCAAACCTAACTCTGTATTTTTGGTCTGTGGAGTTGGATTTATTGACTGGGATGGCGATAATGTCTTTGAGGTTTCCAGTTCAATTGGTGGTGTTTCAGAGGTAGTTTACAACAACTTTATTCTATCTGATGGAACGGTTAATTTTACATCGCCAACACCAGCACAATATGGTGGGGCCTACCCTACTAGTTTGAATGCCCGGTTCCGGATATTCCGGACGAACGATCCGCTCTTTAGCGCTTTAGGCTTGACATTAGATGGCTTCGGATGCCCAACAATAAGCACGCCAGCGAATGTCTTGCAGTTAGTTTACGGCGAGGCAACGGATGGTGAGGTCGAAGATTATCAGTGGGGTTTTGCGCCATCCGCGATTACACTGGGTTCGGCCGAAACTCGAACCCCCGATGGCTGGCCATTGGTAGCAGTAGTGCTTCTTTCAACAGGTCTGACAACTTGCTTCATTATTTGGAAGCAGAAGAAGGATACATATTCAGACGTAGAACAAAGGTAAAGAG
>JBAPRX010000102.1:0-6751 GCA_049281335.1 Promineifilaceae bacterium (SeqCode) | reverse complement strand
CTTCAGATCCGGGTAAGCTGCGAGGGCCGAGAAGAATTAATCCGAAGAAGATGAATTGTATGATGACGTACCATTCCCCGCGCGAGTTGTTTAGGATGCCTGATAGTTGGTTTTTCATGTTCAAATTATAACAGGTAAAATCCGATAGCGTAGATGGGCTGATCTCAAAAATCATCTCCTGAACAATATCAGTAGGCAGTGATCATCCAGAGGCCGCTGATAATCTCGATGGCAACTTCGGTCAGGCCAAAACGACGGACATTTGTAACGGGGCGTGGGCGAATGGTAACCCATAGACCTCTGACCAGGAAGGCGATAAAGGGAACGGCCGTCATGAGTGGGACTAGCCCTTGGATCCCGGCCAGGACAACTGCCAGCAATCCAACCCCATGTGACCAAAGCACCGGCAGCCGACGGGGCCGCCGCGAATGGGTATCGGCCAAACGCAAACGGACATAATGGACTCCCAGCGCATTTTGTCCGGCCATCAACCCCCAAAGTAACCAACCAGTAGAGTTCATTTGCCCGGTGGCAGCGATATAGGCGGTTGGGGCCATCAGCGCCAGACCGACTGCCCCGGCGAGTTCTACCCAAAAGGTTCTGGAGGCGGCTCGCCGTTTTTGGGCGGCGATGAGGTAAAAAATGACCAGGGGAATAAGTGGCAGCAGCAGCCAAAGCAGGGGTATTAAGCCCATCGCTAACAAGAGCACAAAACAGGTGATGGCAACCAACCCCAGACCGGTTGCCCAACGAAGGGCTTGAGGGCTGTCGGTTTTTCGCCCGCGCCCGCGCCGGATTTGGAACCACATTGTCAGAGGATGGCGCATCAGGAAAGCTGCAAAGCCCCCGATAAAGGTCAGAAGAACGGCCGCATTTAAAACCCTGGCCACGCCAACCCCCACAAAGAAGGGGACAAAAAACCAAAACCAGGTGCCGTGTTCAGCCGGAAGGAGGAGATGTTTACGGAAAGGGGAATGTTTTTTCTTAGTCGTCTCAGTCCTGGCAGGCATGGGTTCTATTATAGAACCGGAAAGGAAGAAATGGAATGACGAACAACTTTTGTCCCTGATGAGGAAGGTCATTGGGTCATATAAAACAAAAACGGCCGCTGCCAGATTTCGGTCAGCGGCCGTTTCACTTTCAACCTATATCAAAGGTTTTCCTTAACGAATCGTCACTGCTCCAACAGCGATATTCAGGTATAGATCGACCCGGTTGGCACTGTTTTCGTATCCGGCAGTTTGCCAGATATTGTTACCATTGTTTTGCAGTCTTCTGTTTTGGTTATCAACATTACCCAAAGCCTGCTGTGCTTCAACACGGGCTTCCATCCCGGTTGGAAGTTCTACAATGACTGATCCGGCATTTACCTGGAGATTGATCTTTTGCTGACCGCTTTCTGGTAGAGTCAATGTGGTGGTAGCAGCGTTGGTTTCCAGGTCGGCATTGTAATCACCGCCGGGCAGGTAGAGCGTCATTTCTCCCGCTGAGATATTGAGCGAGAGGTCTTCCAGTAGCAGTTCTCTGAAATCGAGTTCGGAAGAGCCGGCAGCAGCGGTCAGGTCAAGGCTCAAGGGGATGTTTGGGTTTAGTCCCAACTGCCACCGGTCTTCAGTATCAAGGCTGTTCCATTGGCCTGGAGACCACAGCAAAGCTCCAGTGTTACGAGGTTTAAGTGTTATCGTCACCTGGTTATTGCCACCACGTTTATCATACAACAATCCGTCGTGGTAGATTACCGTCCCGGCGATGAGATCGCCGCTGTCTTCGAGGGCATACATCTCCGCACCGGGTGGGCCGATTTCAATTTCAAGAACGGCCGATGTCAAACCGGCTGCTGGATAGGAAACCTCCTCTGTTTGCCAATTCCCGCTGAATGCTGAATGGAAAATCGAGCCGGGTAGTCCATTTACCAGAACGAAACCAAAAAAGAGCACTGCCACCAATGCCACAATGCCGCTTAGAACGGTTCCGAAGGGCCGGGGAGCTTGTAGAACAAGGATATTCAATCCGGCGAAGATTAGGAAGAGGGGCCAAAGACTGAAGACGTCACCCCAATGCAAATCGGTGAAAATATCTGTTCTATTGAACAGAAAGAATAAACCGATTGCAATGAGGACGATCGGGCCGAATAAAGACGGCCGATGATGGTGTTTATGAGTGATGGTAGACATGGTACTCCTCCTTGGTGGCCGTTTCTGATTCTTTGGGTAGGCCCTTATGCCACACGGTGTTCAAATTGCGGAAAAACAAGAAGATTCCCAATGCGATCAGTAGAATCGGCCAGCCAAATCGGCCGAGGCCAAAACCACCGATACCAATGACCAGTTCGAAAAAGACGGCCGCGCCAATGAAAATAGCCAGGCCAACTTTCACTAACTTCCAGCTTTCATGACGCAGCTCTGGCTTGCCTTTTATCCAGGCGTAAGCCAACGTCCCCAGCCCAATGGAGGTTGGAGCCACCAATGCCCAGGCGTAAGCCCAACTTTCCCAGTGGCCGGTTAAGTTCTGGTAGAACAGCACCAGGCCAACCATTGTTACCAGGCCGCCGAAAGCTGATATACCACGCCCGGTTTCTTCATCAAGCGTCAAGGCTATTAGAAAAATAAATAGTCCTGGCCCAATGATGAAAAAAGGCCAGACAAACGCATCAATACGGATGTTGAACAGTTCTCCGACCATGAAAAAAATGCCCAACAAGATTAACAGGCCGCCAATTATTGTTGTTCCTGGACGGAACCCAGTATTATCAACTTTCTTTTCCATTTTCTTACCCTCCCCTTTAGTTAGGATTTGAGTTTTGGTTGGTGCATGTTGTCATACAAAAGCCAGGCACCAATAATAATTAGAATAAATGGCCAGCCATTTTCAATGACTGTACCAAGTGCAAGGGTAAAAGCGGCGGCTGCGACAAAACCCGCAGTGGGATACTTGGCCCATGATGTCGGGATCCGGTCACGCTGCCACCATAGATAGCCGAATGGGAGGGAAAAACCCAAGAACATGAAGGCTGCAACGAGCCTTGTTTCAGTGGTTTCGCCTTCAATTTGAGAGGCGAATGGGACGATCAGTGCCAGCGTTGTCATTATTCCGGCCGGAATGACAGCCCACCAGTTTCCTTTAGTGAAGAAGAATACGGCAAAAAAAGGAAAGGCAATCATGAGAAGGACGAATACACCGATGAACGTTTCAGGACTCTGGCTAGCTAACAGTACAACAATCCCCATCCCGACCATAATGAAACCTGGGATTAAGGCCCACCAGTATGTCCTGTTTCGGAGATAGACAACTAAGAATGGCAGCGCAATGCTCCACATTACGAGTGCGCCGATGGTTTCCCCTGCCCACCAATCAGAAACCAGGATAACCAATGTCAGTACGGCCGTTGCCCAGCCAGGAATAAGCGCCCACCAGTTTTCCTTGGGGTTCAGCAGGAAAACAATCCAAAATGGTGTGGAAATTGAAGCCATGAAAATAGCACCAAGCCAGAGAGAGTTAATGGTGGTGAGACTTAATCCGGCTGCCAACGCCAACCCGCCAGTTATAAATATCGGAAAGAGCCAACCCCAGTTTTTTATGCCGCTAAATAAATAGGCAGCAACCAGGAAAAGGCAAATTACACTAAGGAAGGCCGTCCAAACGAGTGCTGAGAATTCTGGAATTAGCCCTAACGATTGAATCAGGAATACACTTCCCAGAATTATCAGCATGGCTCCCCAGATTAGATTATTTTGTTTGTGAGACATGAATTACCTCCTCGTAACTCCCTAAAAGATAATCTCTCTCAACCTACAATACTAACAGATTATTTGGATTCAATGAGAGTGATGAAAGTCACCGAACAGGGGTGATTTTCATCGGATGTGGTTACGAATTGCACACCGAGCGTGCGGAGGAGCAGAGGATCATAGAGAGGTCCTCCTGTTCAAACTTCTGGTAATGGAAGGTGATTTGTCGGGGGATTTGTTAGAGGTAATCTAGTTTTCGAGCGGCAGCGGTCAGCTCGTCTCTGAATTTGGGATGGGCGATGTTGATGAGTGCCTGCGCCCGCTCTCTGACTGTTTTGCCGCGCAGCCAGGCGACGCCATGCTCGGTTACGACAACGTGAACATCGCTGCGGGTGGTTGTGACACCTGCGCCTTCGTAGAGAGTAGGGACGATGCGACTGGCAGCATCATGTTGGGCTGTGGAAAGGGTGGCAATTATCGGTAGGCCATCTTTGGCGCGGGCTGCTCCCCGCACGAAGTCTACCTGACCACCGACGCCGCTGTAAAAATGGTTGCCGATGGAGTCGGCGCAAACCTGACCGGTTAAATCTATCTGAACGGCCGAATTGATGGCGACCATCTTCTCGTTGCGGGCGATATTGAAGGGGTCGTTGACGTAATCGGTCGGGTGCAGCTCTATCAAGGGGTTGTTGTCTACAAAGTCGTAAAGGTTTTGGGTTCCAAAGAGGAAACCAGCGATAATTTTGCCAGGGTGGAAGGTTTTACGGCTGCACGTAATGATCCCTTGTTCAACGAGGTCAATGACCCCATCGGAGAAAAGCTCGGTGTGGACGCCTAATTCTTGGTGACTGCCGAGGCATTGCAAAACGGCGTCGGGAATGCTGCCGATACCCATTTGTAGGGTAGCGCCATTGGGGATTAGTTCGGCAATAAGACGTCCGATCTGCAAGTGTTGAGGTGTGCTGCCGCCTTGGGGGGCGGTTGGAATAGAGTAATCCACTTCAACGATATAGTTCAGACGGCTGACGTGGATAAAACTGTCACCCAACGTGCGTGGCATCCGACGGTTGACTTCAGCAACCACGATGCGGGCTGATTCAGCGGCCGTTTTAGTGGTCCCTACCTCAACCCCGAAACTACAAAAGCCGTGTTCATCAGGTGGGGTAACGGAAATGAGAGCGACATCAATTGGCAGAAAACCATCTCGGAAAAGGCTGGGGATTTCTGAGAGGAAAACGGGTGTAAAATCGGCCCGCCCTTCGTGGACGGCATTGCGTACATTTGACCCGATGAAGAGGGCATTGACTCGAAAATTATTCTCGTATTCGGGGGCAGCATAGGGGGCATCGGCAAAGGTTAAGATATGGGTCAGTTCGACATCACGCAGGTCGTCTGCACGCTCGGTCATGGCCTGACTGAGTGTTACAGGGATACCGGCCCCGCCTCCAAGATAAACGCGGTCGCCAGATTGAATAACTTGAACGGCCGTTGCCGCGTTGGTCACTTTACGAAGATATAGGTCTTGCCAGTTCACGAAAGCTGCTCCTCATCGGTTAGGTCTACATCCATCTCACGTCCCAGCGCGTCGGCAATGGCCGGATGAGCCAGTTGACCACGATAGAGGGTGATACCTGAAAGTAAAGCCGGTTCTTGCTGCCAGGCATCAGGCAGACCGTAATTGCCTGCTGCCAGTAGGAACGGCAGAGCGGCGTTGGTGATAGCGTAGCTGGTTGTCCGGGCACAGGCGGCCGTTAGATTTGGCACGCAGTGATGAATGACGCCTTCGGCAATATAGGTTGGATCCCGCAAGGTCGTAGGTCGGCTGGTTTCGACGCAGCCACCTTCATCGATGGCAAAGTCTATAATGACTGCACCGGGTCGCATCTGGCTTACCATCTCTCTGGTCACCAAAACAGGGGCGCGGCTGCCGGGGATAAAGACAGCTCCAACAAGGACATCAGCAAATTGAGCGGCCCGTTGAATGTTGAAGGTATTTGCGAACATGGTTGTTATCCGACCAGGCATCTGTTCCTCTAATTCGCGTAGGGCCTGGAGATTTTGGTCTAATACAACGACTTCAGCCCCTAATCCTAAGAAGGCACGCGCAGCGTTCCGGCCCAGGACGCCACCACCCAGGATGACAACGGCCGCAGGCGGGACGCCAGGAATGCCCCCCAGGAGAATACCAGGCCCGTTTTGGTCGCTTCGAAGCAGATGACCGGCGATGAGGGGAGCCATGCGGCCTGCTACTTCGCTGGCCGTTAGCAGCACCGGATGTCGGCCGTTCTGTTCGGTTATCATTTCGTAGGCAACGGCCGTTATCTCCTGGTCGGTCAGAGCCTGAAACAGGTCTGGGGATGCGACGGCGAGATGGAGGAAGGAAAAGATAGTCTGTTGCGGATGGAAGAGGTGGTATTCTTCGGCCGTTGGGCGGGCAAGTTTGGCAATGATGTCGGCTCGACCGTAAAGTTCAATCGGATTGTAAACAATACCTGCACCAGCTCGCCGGTAGTCTTCATCCCGAAATCCAGCCCCGAACCCGGCCGTTTTTTCGACGTAAACGGTATGCCCGGCATGGACAAGCGCTGCGACACCAGCCGGAGTCAACCCAACCCGCATTTCCAGATCACGTACCTCTTTCGGCACACCAAATACTGACATATCTCACCTCTTTGGAGATGCTAGCCACTGACAAGTGGTAAGCGCCCTTTGCCTCACTTTCTTCTCGTAAAAAATGTCTGTCGTCTGAACAGCCATAGTATTGAGTTTAATAGTACGAATTTTTCCAGGGAGTGTCGAATGTAATCCGATACGATGAGGAAACTCACTTCCCGACGATTATCGAACCGTAATATTGTATTAAAGACAACATAGCTCACTCTACCGCTATCGCTTTCATGAGGCGAGCGGCTGTCAGGCGACCGGAGATTAAGGCTATCGGGACGCCAGAGCCGGATGAGTGATATTTGTCGTGTGACAATGTGCTTTCTGTCACTAAACGAGGAGTGACGGCCGTTTTACAC
>JBAPRX010000101.1:0-2634 GCA_049281335.1 Promineifilaceae bacterium (SeqCode) | reverse complement strand
TGGGCGGAACAACTGCTGACCTGGCAGCCGGGTGATCGAGGGGTCATTTATACGGTTTCAAATGATGGAACGCGCCAGAGCGTCTATTATATTCCGGCCGACAGGTCAGTGATTTACGATTTGACGGGCGTGATAGGGGGGAAGGTTACGGAGTTGTTTTGGCTGCCTTGAGGAAATAGGTATGTAACTGGCGCGTTGCTTCAAAGAAATGGGTGAATAATCATTTGACTTGGATTATACTTTAGATCGTTATGGCAGATATTGAGGAATTGACAATTAAGGAAATGCAGGAACGGATGGCGTCGGATGAGTTGACGGCTCGCGCTCTTTGTGAAGCGTACCTGGATCGAATTGAGCGGCTGGATCGACAAGGGCAGGGCCGGCAGGGGTTGATAGTTAATTCAGTCATTGAGTTAAACCCGGATGCGCTCGAAATGGCCGATAAGCTGGACGAAGAACGCAGGGAGGGGAAAGTACGCGGGCTTTTGCACGGTATTCCCATCTTAATCAAGGACAACATTGCAACCCGCGACCAGATGCAAACAACGGCCGGATCGCTGGCGCTGGAAGGGTCCATCGTTCCGCGAGACGCTTATATAGTAAAGAAGCTGCGAAAGGCGGGGGCAGTGATTTTAGGCAAGACCAATTTGAGCGAATGGGCGAATTTCCGGGGCCGAGATTCGATTAGCGGCTGGTCAAGCCGGGGCGGACTGACACGGAACCCGTATGCTCTGGATCGGTCGGCGTGTGGGTCGTCTTCGGGGTCAGGGGCAGCGGTGGCGGCCAATTTCTGCGCGGCGGCCATTGGCACGGAGACAGATGGCTCTATTATATGCCCGTCCCAGACGAACGGGATTGTTGGAATCAAACCAACCCTTGGGTTGTTGAGCCGGAGCGGGATTGTTCCCATTGCCCACAGCCAGGATACCGCCGGCCCAATGGCGCGAACGGTAGCTGATGCTGCCATTTTGTTAGGCGCGTTGACGGGCGTTGATAAGCGCGACCCGGCAACGCAGTCGCATAGAAAGCGAAAGTTGAAGGACTATACGCCGTTTCTGGATAAGGACGGCTTAAAAGGGGCAAGAATTGGCGTGGCCCGAAATCTGGCCGGAACCAATCCACGAATCCTGGCGTTATTCGAGAACTGCCTGGAAGTGATGAAGGACCAGGGGGCAGAGATTGTTGATCCGGCCGATGTGCCTAATTATGACCGGTTTGGGAAGGGGGAGGGAGAGGTGTTGCACAGCGAGTTTAAGGCTGACCTGAATGCGTACCTGGCAGAGTTAGGCGAGACAGCGCAGGTGCAAACGATGGCAGACGTTATCCGGTTTAATGAGGAGAACAGCGACCGGGTGATGCCCTTTTTCGGACAGGAACGATTCACAACTGCCCAGGAAAAAGGCTCTTTGAAACGCAAGAAATATCTCAAGTCGTTGAAGAAGAACCGCCGCCTGACGCGGGAAGAAGGCATTGACGCCGTCCTGAAACAGCAAAATCTGGACGCCCTTGTGTCCCCATCCGGCGGCCCCGCCTGGACAATTGATCTGGTCAATGGGGATGCGAGTAATTGGGATATGCACAGCAGTTCTGTGCCAGCAGTCGCCGGTTATCCTCATCTAACCGTTCCCGCAGGCTACATTTTTGGCTTGCCGGTGGGGCTGTCGTTTATTGCCTCCACCTGGCAGGAACCGACAATAATCCGGCTGGCCTATGCCTTTGAACAAGCGACCCTGGTCAGACGGCCGCCTGAGTTTTTGGAAACGGCCGAGTTGGGCGTGTAACGGACTGTTGATCAGTAAGCATTCCGGCTAGAATGCTATTTTGGATGTCCATTTCGTTGATTGTGAACATGGCCGTTTCTGGAGCCAGACCCGTGACGGTTGCCTGAGTGGGTACGTGTGGAATGTTGTTGAGACCCGTTGGTGGACGACTGTGGTGGGCGCGATGGGAGAAGTAGTGCCTGTCGTCGGATTTCGATCTCGGTTGCTCTTATGCGAGCGATTGTCAATTTTTGTTCTTCCCTCATTTGTTGTAATTTAAAAGCTTTTTCTTGGTTGCGAGTATGGGCTGTGAGGATGTAAACGGCCGTTCCCAAAACGATGAAGCCCCCGATTATTAGAGCTATGTTTGTAACGGTTTTATGGGTTTCGGCGTTTTGGTGACTTTCTATTTCTTGAGTTGCGGCCGTTTTGGTGGCTTCGGCATTGAAGGCATTCATATGTTGTTCTGCTTCTATCGCGCTCTGAGTAGCCTGAAGATAGGATGCTTCGGCCGTTGCTTTTTCTTGGGCGGCCAATGCTGCGAGTTCAAGCGGTTCCCTGGTCGCTCTGGCGATAGCGGCGGACATTTCGGCCGTTGCTGTGGCATTGGCAGCCACTACTTCCTGGACAGCCTGTGCGGCAACGGCCGTTTGGACATGCTGTTCTGCTTCGGCCCTGATCGCGCTGTTCACTGCTGCCTCAGTGCCACGAGCCTCAATTGCTTTGCTTGTCGCCAGGACATTTGCCTCTGTCCGGCTCATTGTCGGGTCAGTAAGTTCACTATGAGCCAGCAGCAGTCCAAAGCCAATTGCCAAAAATAATATTGCAAAAACCACGATGCCAAGAAAGGATAAGTTATATTCCTTAACCATTT
>JBAPRX010000100.1:0-3183 GCA_049281335.1 Promineifilaceae bacterium (SeqCode) | reverse complement strand
CTATGAACCAGTCAACGGGTGTAAAAATCAGGTTGAAGGTCTCGTCCCAGGAGGCCCAGGTACTGGACGGGCAATCGAAGATGTGCAACTGGTTGTACAACCGGCTCCTGGAACAGGCCAACACCTTGCGAACCCGGTTTGTGGCCAGCGACGGCCAGGATGAGGAGGCCGCCCTGACCCTTTACAGCCGGCGGGGGTTGCGCAACCTGATTCCCGCGCAGAAAGGGGAGTTCCCCTTTCTGAAGTCGGTCTACAGCAGCCCCTTGAAGAACGCCGGGCTGCGCCTGTCCCGAGCTATCCGGGCGTATCAGAAATCCCGGCGCCATGAACGCCAGGGCAGAGGGGTCAACTGGCCCGGTTTCCGAAGTTGGAAAGGGAAGTGGTTCAGCCTCTTTTACGATGAGCCGTGGAAGGGCTACAAACTAAAAGGTCGCCAGTTGCTTTTGTCGTTGGGGGTGGACCAGACTGGCCGCCGCCTGAGGCTCAAGCTGGAATTGGCCGACCGCTTCCCCTTCCCGAGGAACCGGGTAAAATCCCTGCGGATTGTCAAAGAAGCCATTCAGTTCTTCGCCGTCTTTGTGGTGGAGCGGACCTTGCCGGAAACGAAAGTCGGGAACAAGATGATAGCCCTGGACCCCAATCACAAGAATCTGGCTTATGGGGTTGGCAGTGATGGACAGGCGGTTGAAATCGAGAACTGTGCCATCCTCAAAACCCTTGACCGGCGGATAGATGACCTCAAGGCCAGACGAGACCGCTGTCAACGGCGGTCAAAGCTGATTCGTTTTGAGCGCGAAGATGGCTCCCTCCATCAGCATTGGCAGCCTTCCCGCCGTTGGCGAAGGTACAACCAGGCTCTGGACAAGGTATACAGTCAGCGTCGAGAACAGACCAAGTGCTATCTGTATACGGTGGCCAACGCCCTGTGCCGGGAATATGATGTCATTGCCCTGGGCGACTACACTCCTCGTGGCGGTGGTCTCAACACCGGGATGCGGCGGGCCATGAACAACCAGTCCCTGATCGGCCGTTTTAAGCAAACGATGGCCTGGGTGGCCCAAAAATCTGGGAAGCGCTATCTAGAATACAACGAGCGGGGCACAACGCGGGGATGTCATTTGTGCGGGGCTGTTGTTTCCGGGGGACTGGCCCCTGAGGTACGTCAGTGGAATTGCCCGGCCTGCGGCTCATCCCATATTCGAGATGAGAACGCCGCTCAGAATGGCTTGTTGGCAGTCAAGAAAATTTTATTGTCTGGCTCCGACCACCGGCCTGTAACCATTCAGCGCCGGTGTACTTGGCGGGTCATGCCTACGGGAGTGCTGGCGCTTCCGGGGGGCGTGGCAGCCTGAAAGGGCAACTGTCAAGAGGAATTAAACCAGGAGCGTGGTAGCTCCTGACCCAGATTCACCTTTGAATAGTTTTAGGTAGATTTGGGAGAGCGGTTCTAATATTTTGCCACCTAATTCCTCACTCAAGTCGGCCTGGTATCTGAAAGGGGCTGTGGGAATCGTATCTGTTGGTGTTTTATCAGCCTCTGGTGGATTCGATTGAGGAATGATGTAAATCTTGTCGGCCGTTGGATCAAACAAAGCTACGATATTATTTATGTAGCGTTCTATAAAGGATTGTAGTCTATAAACATAGCCAAGTTGAGAGTTGTCTTTCCAACCGAAGCTGATACCGACTAAAGTAAAATCATCTCTCGGAGACCAAAATCGCATTTGGGCCAAAACCAAACCATCCGTTATCGATTCTGCAGGCGGACCTTTAAATAGGAAACCATCGGTGGGTGTGAAAATTTCAAAAATGGTCTCATGGACAGCCCGTTCCAGATAAACTAATTTAAGCATAACCGGTATGTAAGCCATAATTCGCTGGCGGAGGTGAAGCCACCGGTCTTCGATAGGTACCGGGTAGAGAGAATCAAAGGTGTGAAAAATTTTTTCCCAGAAGGAGATTTTGCGAATGAAAAATGGCGTATTCGTCATATGATATGCTGCGTTAGCTTCAGGAGGAAGCATCAACGATTTTATGCCGGAAACCAAGGCTAAAAACTCATAGGCTTCATCCAAGCTGCAAGGCAGTCTGGTATGGAAAAATTGTTGTGCAATTGTCGTCCGTTCGAGTGAGAAGCAGTACACTTTGTTGTTCATTTCTAGAAGTTCCCTTTTTAATATTTCATTTCGACAGGCTGTCTGGCACCACTGACCGGGTCAATGACAGCTGCTGAATAAATCCCGTTTCAGGCCTTTGCTTATTGGACGGCAGGCGGTTTGTTTTATTGGCCAAGAGAACGCCTTAAGCCTATTTCCTTATCTGGGGATATGGCGCGAGGAATAATAAACGCCCCTACCGACTATCCATAAGCGGCTATTAGGTAGTTGTTTATAGCTCCGGGCAAGGCCGAAGACAGACAACTTTTCTTTTTTCGACTGGTGGGGAAGAGCTTACGCAGCGGGTTCTAACAAGGAAGGTTGGGGAAGTTGACGCCGGAAAAGGAGGCCATAAAACAGTCGGCGTCCAGGACGCTGCCACTGCTGCCGCCAATAGGATACACGGCCGGCTTTTTGTTCGGCCGAAGCCGGAGGTTTGGAAAGCGGTACACATTCAACTTCAAACAGTTCGGTCTGGAAGAAGACTGGAACGTCATCCACCCCCGTAACTAGCTCCATGGCATCAATAGCCGCACCGGGAAATTGGGAGGAAGCAAGAGATAGAGCAGCCAGCAGGTAAAGGAGGAGCCTGACCAGTGCGATCATCCAGGCAAACGTTTTCATCCACCATAGCCAGGCAGGCAGGTTGAATAATAACGTGGGGTCGAACGAAAGAGGCAGCAAAGCTGGAATAAAAATGAGCGCGATTAAGAACATTTTATCGCTCTGAGCCAGGAAAGGTTGGGCTTGTTCGATAGCCTCTCGCCGCTTTTTCCGACTTTTATAAATATTTTTGCTGAGTGTTGCGAACATTCGTACAAATTTGTGGTTCATGAGCACCATCGTCCCGCTTAGCCATCAAAAATTATAGTGATCCCGTGGCAGACGTCAACAGGAATTCGTATCATCTCCGATAACCCGACTAATCGTACTGTTGAGATTGTTCTTGAGGCGACTGGATGCAGCCGGAACTGATCGTATTGAGCAAACAGCCCGGTTGGGAGGGATGGCGAGAATTTTTGTGATG
>JBAPRX010000099.1:0-6303 GCA_049281335.1 Promineifilaceae bacterium (SeqCode) | reverse complement strand
CACGCCTGTTTTCTATTCAACAATTAGAGGGAATCTGCACGATCTCCACAAATCGTGCAACCAAAATTAGGAGAAGAATAATGGAAAACAATAAACGCTTTTTGAAGTCGTTCACGTTTCTTTTGATCTTGATCATGGCTCTGGCTGCTTGCAGCAGCGACACGACAGAAGAACCAACGGAAGCACCAAACAGCAACGCAGGAGGGGAAACATCAGAGGGAGAGCCGACCGCCGGATCAGAAACGGCCGAAGGTGAAACCATGACAATAGCCGGTTTTGACGGTGATGTTGAGATCACTATTCCAACCGTTGAAGAAGGCAAAACCAATGTCGCTTTCGTCTACGTCGGTGTGATTGGGGATGGCGGTTGGACTTACTCTCATAACGAAGGTCGTGTCTATTTGGAGGAAAATGGCAACAACGTCCACACCGCTTACCTGGAAAGCATTCCAGAAGGGGCCGACGCCGAGCGCGTTATTCGCAGCCTGGCTCGCCAGGGATTCGACGCCATTTTCACCACCTCCTTTGGCTATATGGATCCAACCGCCACTGTTGCGGAAGAGTTTCCTGATGTCAATTTCGTCCATATCTCCGGCCAGAAGAGGAACGACACCAACTTTGGCAATGTCTTTGGGGCAATGGAAGAGATGAAGTATCTGGCAGGGATGATTGCCGGGGCAAAAGCGGCCGAAGATGGTTCCAACCGGGTTGGTTATGTTGCGCCCTGGCCCATTGCGGAAGTCATTCGCCTGGGTAATGCTGCCGCGCTCGGTATGCGCCGTACCTGCCCGGACTGTGTGATGGATGTCCGCTGGATTTTCACCTGGTTTGATCCTGTCAAAGAACGGGAAGCGGCCGAATCCATGCTGGACGCCGGAGCCAGCGTGATCATTACCGGCGCTGACACTCCCGGCCCGGTTCAAGCCGCCGGAGAGCGCGGCGATACCGGTATCGCTTACGATTCGGGCAATGCCTGTGCCGGGTTAGAGGATTACTGCCTGACCGTTCCCTACTGGATTTGGGGACCGCTGTACGTGGACATCGTCACTGCCATGCAAGAAGGAACCTGGACACCCGAAGATTATTACGGTTCCGCCTCCGATGGCCTGCTGGGAATCTACGGCTTTATGGACGGCCAAACGCCCTATGACAGCGTGCCAGAAAGCGTTGTCCCTGATGTTCAAGAGGTATTGGACCAGATGTTAGCCGGAGAATATGACCGGTTTGACATCTTCAGCGGCCCGATGAACGACAACCAGGGCAACGAAATTCTTCCTGCCGGAGTCAGCCTGACCCAATCCGACCTGGAAGGGTTGGCCGAAGGGTATATGGCCGACACTGGTATCACCGGACGGGATCCCTGCACCGTTTGTATGGGTTTCCTGGTCGAAGGATTCGATCCAACGGCCGAAATTCCGCCGCTGCAATAAAGTTAAGACGTAATTGAGTAACTGGGTAATTGGGTAACTGGCCGGAAACGCCTCCCAATTACCCAGTTACCAATTACACAATTACGCTCCTATGTCTGAACTTGCTGTTGAAATGAAAGGGATCGTGAAGCGATTCCCTGGCGTTCTCGCCAATGACCAGGTGGACTTTGCCGTCCGCACCGGTGAAATCCACGCTTTGTTGGGTGAAAATGGGGCCGGTAAGACAACGTTGATGAACGTCCTCAACGGTTTATACAGGCCGGAGGCGGGGGAGGTCTTTGTAAACGGCCGACCTGCCAATTTTAACTCCCCCCGTGACGCCATCCGCAGCGGCATCGGGATGGTTCACCAACACTTCATGCTGGTTCCCACCCAGACGGTGGCCGAAAATCTGATCCTGGGCCAGCGTTGGCCTCGCTTTTTCATCAACTATCAGGAAGTGGAGGAGCGCATTGCCGATCTCTCCCGACAGTTCGGCGTGGCCGTTGACCCACGCGCCAAAATCTGGCAGTTAACGGTCGGCGAACAGCAGCGGGTGGAAATTCTCAAGATGCTTTACCAGGGGGCTAAAATTCTGATTATGGACGAGCCAACGGCCGTCTTGACCCCCCAGGAAGTCGAAGACCTGTTCAAAACGCTGAACAACATGACCGCTGCCGGACACACCGTTATCTTTATCAGCCATAAGCTGTATGAGGTGATTGAAATCTCGAACCGGGTCACGGTTCTGCGGCGGGGCAAGGCGGTGGCGCTGGTTGAAACGGCCGAAACCACCAAAGCGGAACTGGCCCACCTGATGGTTGGCCGGGAAGTGTTGTTTCGAGTGGAAAAGAAAACGGCCGAGCCGGGCAAGACGATGTTGGTGCTTAACGATGTCTCTTGTTTGAGTGACCGGGGACTTCCCTGCCTAAAAGAGTTGTCGCTGGAACTGAAAGCAGGCGAGATTGTAGGTATCGCAGGGGTAGCGGGGAATGGACAAACTGAGTTGGCAGAGGCTATTACTGGACTGCGTGACGTCACCAATGGACAGATAGAGGTGATGGAGCATGATATTACCAACAAACCGGCAACGGCCGCTATCAACCAGGGAATCGCCTATATTCCGGCCGACCGCAATCAAGTTGGTTCAGCCCCTAATTTGACCTTGGCCGAAAACCTGATTATGAAAAATTATCGCCGCTCGCCAATCAGCCAGGGTTGGGCGATTGATGTGGGAACGATGAAAGCGCAGGCACGCCGATTAATTGAAGATTTTAATATCAGCACTCCTGGCATCGAAACGTTGGCCCGAACGCTGTCGGGCGGTAATCTCCAAAAGCTAATTCTAGCCCGCGAATTTTCTGACGATCCTAACGTCATTGTGGCCGTCTACCCCAGTCGGGGTCTGGACGTCGGTGCGACGGAAAGCGTTCACCACCTGTTGATTCAAGAGAGAGATCGCGGTGCGGCCGTTCTGCTCATCTCCGAAGATTTGGATGAACTACTCTCTCTCGCGGACCGGATCGTCGTTCTCTATGAAGGCCAAATCATGGGTGAAGTGCCGCCTGATGACGAGAAAGTTGAGGAAATCGGCCTGATGATGGCCGGAACGAAGATGTAAGGTGTAAGGTCTTTTTGCGAAGGGCATATTTCAGGCAAAAAATAAATTGATCGGTGAATTGGTGAATGATTAACGGAAGTGCGCTCTGGCAAAAGGCGATGATATTGAAGAACGTTAAGGTAAGGTGGATATTGTGAAAACCCGCCTAAAAATTGAACCTCGCCTTGAAGTACCGACCTGGATGCACTTGATCAGCACCCTGATCGCCATCCTTGTGGCCCTGGCAATTGGGGGACTGCTCCTGGCTTATGGTGGGTTGAACCCCCTGGTTGCCTACCGCCAAATGTTGAAAATCGGCTTTCTGGACTCTTACTCCATCTCCGACACATTGGTGAAGGCAACGCCCCTGATCCTGGCCGGATTGGGAGTAAGCGTTGCCTTTCGGATGCGGCTGTGGAACATTGGGGCCGAAGGACAGCTTTTCATGGGAGCGTGGGCGGCTGCCGGGGTTGCCCTGAAACTGCTACCGCCGGAAACGCCACCGTTTCTGATGCTGACAGCTATGACTATCGCCGGTTTTACGGCCGGAGCGATATGGGGCGCGATTCCGGGCTTTCTCAAGGCGCGGCTGCATGTCAACGAGATCATTACCTCGCTCATGTTGACTTATGTTGCCATCTTCTTTGCCAATTACTTTATTTACGGCCCCTGGGCTTCCGGTGGCTTTGGCCTGACACCCCCCTTTCCTCGCTCTGCCTGGTTTCCCCGTCTCTTGGACCTGGTGGATACCTTTCCGGTATTCAGGGGCATGACGGCTCATGCCGGTATTTTGTTGGGGATTGTTGCGGCCGTTATCCTCTTCATCATCTTTAAGCGCAGCAAATGGGGCTATGAATTGAAAGTTATCGGCGACAACCCGGAAGCGGCCCGCTACGCCGGTATCCCCATTTCTCGTAATATCGTCCTGGCGATGGTTGTCTCCGGCGGACTGGCCGGACTGGCCGGGATGTCGGAAGTGGCCGGGGTTGTTCACCGCCTTCAGGAAAATTTCTCTCCCGGCTATGGCTTTACCGCCATCATTGTGGCCTGGCTGGCCCGCCTTAACCCTCTGGCGATAATTATCGTGGGCTATCTCTTTGGCGGACTGCTGGTTGGCGGCGACGCCATTCAACCGGCCGGTATTCCTTTGATGATCCAGGGCATTATCATGTTTTGCGTTATCAGCGCCGATTTGCTAACCCGATACCGGGTCAGTGTGTTCAGAACGGTCCCTGTTGCGGTTACTGAGCCTGGGGACTAGGGTCAGTGGATGGTGAAAAGTTAAAAGTGACCAGTATATGAAGTTGTGATGTGAAATTAGGTAGGGATTGCTGAACCGGGTGAAACATGGTTGAAACAATTATTTTCATCGTCAATATTTTAGGGGCAGGTCTGCGGACCGGTACGCCGCTGTTGTTTGCAACCGTTGGCGAACTAATTACCGAACGGGGCGGCGTCTTGAATCTTGGCGTCGAAGGTATGATGCTGGTGGGCGCACTGGCCGGTTTTGCCGTTTCCTTCGCCACCGGCAACCCCTGGCTCGGCGTTGTAGTCGGGATGTTAGCCGGAGGTATCTTGAGCCTGCTGCACGGGCTAGTAGCCATTACCCTGCGGGGTGACCAGGTTGTTAGCGGGCTGGCGCTGGCCTTTGTCGGCCGAGGTCTTTCTTCCGTATTGGGGGCGCGATATGTCCAGGTGCGGGATGTTCCCCGGCTGCCGGTGGTTGAATTACCCTTCATGGCGAAGATACCGGTGGTGGGAGAGTTGATTTTGGGGCCGTTGTTCGGCCGTCAAAATATCGTCTTTTACCTGGGCCTGCTGCTCGTCCCTCTGGTCTGGTTCTACATTCACCGCACACGGGGCGGACTGCACCTTCGGGCAGTGGGCGATAAACCAGCCGCCGTTGACGCTGTTGGGATTAGTGTCAGCGGCCTGCGCTATCTCTACGTCTTTATCGGCGGGGCATTGGCTGGATTGGCCGGGGCTTCCCTCTCGCTGGCAATCACCCCCCTTTGGATTAACGACATGACCGCCGGACAGGGCTGGATAGCCGTCGGGCTGGTCATCTTTTCCCGCTGGGATCCCTGGCGGGCGGCATTAGGGGCTTACATCTTCGGCGCGCTGCGCCGCCTACCACTCGATTTACAGTCCGTCGCATGGCTTCCCTTTGCCTCAAACCCCGTTTTGGGGGTCTGGCTGGACATGCTGCCCTATCTCTTTACCATCGTTGTCCTGATTTTCACTTCCAGCGCCGCCGCCCGCCGCCGTCTGGGCGCACCGGCCGCTTTGGGAACGCCTTACGTTCGCGGAGAACGTGGGGTTTGAATTACAGACTAATCGGAGAGTGACAGCGCCGGTGGGCAGCTTCCGGGGTAGCCCGGCCGTATTTGCCACCATTCGTTACAGGAACGGGGGTCAAGAAAAGCACCCGAATCTACAATGGCAACGACCATATCTTGACCTTTGGTTGTGCCGAATATCTGGCCTGCTGGCATTGTGGGCAGATTGTAACTGGATGATGGATAATCGTAGCGGGGGCCGTTGGGGTTATCCAGGGTGTTATACAAACTGAGCAAGTTTGGATCGGTACAGATATTATCTATGTGGATGGTGTATCCAAGAGCGGCCGTATCTTCACGGGTGTAATGTAAAGTTACGGTGTCTTCATCGGCAAACAGGACAATCACCTCCATACCACCCCCAATGTTGTAGCCGGAGGCGGGGGTGTGCAGGGGTGTACCAGGGGAAAGACGGAAGGCCAGGCCCGTTACCGGATAAGACGTCATTGGCGGGCCTGGTGAACCAGGGTTAGGCGATGGCGCCCAATTCCATTTGCGTACTCGATAAAATTCTGAAAGTATCGGTACTCTATTGGGACTAAACAGGGTGGCAAACTGTGGGGGCTGGGTCGGATCATCTGACCCGTAATTGATAAGTTCTCGTTGTAGATTCGGATTTGTATTGGGGACGTAGCCGCGCAGTTCGATATTTTTATCGGCGTGATTATAAGCAGGGCGCACCGGATTGTCGGTGTCGTGTTGGAAAACCGTGCCGCTGGCGTAGGAACGTGTTGAACTGGTGGCACATTCAACGGCCGTACTTACCATCGGCAAGTAAGCTCTTGGAACCAATAGGCTTTCTGACTCTGCGTTGGTATGCGCGGTTGTTCCGACCAAAATGAACAACGCGATTATTAATGCGACAAATGATTTTGTCATAGTTACTGCTTATTCTATAAAAGAAAGCCGCAGACGCTATGGATACTAAATCAAATTTAATGTTTAGCAGTTCCAC
>JBAPRX010000098.1:0-8622 GCA_049281335.1 Promineifilaceae bacterium (SeqCode) | reverse complement strand
GAAGCATCGTGATAAAAAGCGGAGATGCCAATGATGTTCATCAGGATGGGCGACTCATTATGGCTGTAAGACCACGATCACGGTGCCGTCACTGTCACCATCGGGGTCCTGATTAGCGCCGGGATTGTAGGTACTTCCTGCCGCCGTCACATTTGTCACCGTAAAGGTCACACTCGGCCGGTTACCCCGAATGTTATTCCTCGTAACGGAACATTGTCCCAAAGTATCGGTGATACAAGAAGCAGAGCCATTTGCCCCATTACTCCAGGAACCGTTCACAGTAGCGTTTGCAACCGGGTTCCCAGCAGCGTCGAGCGTGGTAATTGTCACCGTCGCACTCCAGCGGTTGCCGTCTATCGTAGCGCTGCCGTCCAGGTCACCGACATGGATAACAGTACCGGAGCCAGGCGTTGCAGTAGGAGTTGGTGTTGATGTAGGACTAGGCGTTGCAGTTGGGCCAGGGGTCGACGTTGGTTCCGGCGTCGCCGTTGGTTCTGGCGCCCCTTCCTGAAAGACCTCAATGTTGGTTCCGTTGCTGTCCCCGTCAGGGTCGTGGTTGTCCCCAGCCTGGTAGGTGTTAGCGGCATGGGTCACAGTGTTCACTGTGAAGATCACGCTGTCCCTGTTGCCCCGAATGTTGTCTCTGCTAATGGTGCATTGGCCGCTGCCATTAGTAACGCAACTTCCGCTGCCATTTGCTCCGCTGCTCCAGGAGCCATTGACGGTGGCATTGGCGAGGGGGTTCTCACTGCTATCATGAATGGTTATCAGGACATTGGCATTCCAGCGATTGCCGTTAATGGTGCTGCTGCCATCCAGGTCGCCAACGTGCAAAGTGCCGCCCGGTTCCGGCGTATTAGTCGGCGTCGGCACGACTGTTGGCGTTGGCGGTGGGCCGGACAGGGTGTTGTGGTAGATTTGCAGCCCCGCTGCGCCGTCAGAAACATAGACGAATGAGCCATCGGCCGTTACTTCGCTGACATCGCCAGAGGTGCTGAAACTATCCAGTTCAACCGGGTTAGACGGTTTGGAAATGTCGAAGGTGTACAGCTTTTGGGAAGCGGAGGGGGTGGTTAGATAAGCATAGCTGCCGGAGACATTCACCTTGAAGGGCCAGAAAAAGCCGCTCGGGTTGTAGCGACTAATTTGGGTGGGGTGGGACGGATTGGAAACATTGAGGATGATGAAGCCGCCATCATAATCGGCCGCAGCCACAAAGGCCAGACTCCCCTGAACCTGAACGTCTATCGTGTCGGGAACAACATAGCTGCCGACTTCAACCGGTTGGCTGGGGTTGGAAACGTCTATGATGCGAACCCCATTATCGGCATTGGCAAGGTAAACGTAATTGCCTTGCAGAGCCATTTCCCAAATATAACCCGATTGGGGCAGCGTCCCAACCAGCACAGGGTTAGCCGGATTGGAGACATCAAGGATATGTAAGGCCGAATCGAAATCAACGGCATAAGCATAATTGCCAGATACGGTCACATTCCAAACTTCCAGACCCTCATAAGAGCCGATTTCAGTTGGGCTGCCAGGATTAGAAACATCTAAAATTCGCAGTCCGTCATCATCATCGGCGATATACGCCAGACTGCCTTCCAGAGCAACATCGTTGGCGTAACCGGCGGTATCAAAACGGCCGACTATTGGCGGGTTGACTTTGTCAGAAATGTCTACGATAACCAAACCACTGTAACCGGTAGCAAGATAGGCCAAATTGCCGTCAAGAAGGGTGTTGACAGTGGAACCGAACATATCGTCATCGTAAGTGCCGACGATTTGAGGCTGGCCTGTCTTAGAAATGTCTATGATTTGGAGGCCAAGCACAGAGTCAGCAACATAGGCATAATTACCGGCAATTTCCAGGTCGAACGCGCCGCCAGGGGTATCCACTTCACCAAGCAGGCTGATATTTGAACTGCTGGTAACATCATAAATATGCAGGCCGGTACTGTTGAGAACATAGCCCAGGCCATTGCGTACCGCCATGTCACGTATGCCGCCAACATTCGGCGCACTCTGGATGACGAAGCTGGGCAGGGACAAAATGTACATGGTGCTGCCAACACCAACGTAGGCTGTTTGGTCGTTGTCCACCGTGAAATTGCCACACAGACTGTAAAAGTCACGGTATCCAGCCTCACTCAGTTGGCCATTGGGCTGGACAACAAAGCGAATGAACATGGGGCCGCAGGCATAAGCATGATTGCCATCGGCATAGACGCCAAGAGTGGGATTGCCGCCAATACCGTTAAAGCTGACATCAACGGGATTGGTCGGGTCAGAGACATCTACCGAATGGACATAGCCATAATTGCCGTCCAAAATGGCGAAATGGCCGCTGAGAGCGACATCATTAATGGGAATTGAAACCCCAAAATAGTAAATATTGGTCTGGCTGAGGCGCACCGGCACGGCCGGATCGGCCATATCCCATATTTCCAGACCGGCTTCGTGTCCGGCGATATAGAGTCGTTGGGTGGCGGGGTCATAATCGAGCGCTTTCACCAGGCCGCTAGAGCGTAAGGAGTCAGAAATAAGGACGGGAGCGTTGGGGTTGCTGACATCAAGCGTCAGCACAGCCCCACCAGAACCGACGAAGGCCAGGCTGCGTCCCTCATCAACGGTAACAGCCTCCGAAGGGCCGTAAGGCCAGGCGCCTAACCGTTCCAATGTCCCATTTCCAACAGATTCGGCCGACTGCTGTTCTTGAGCATCGGCCGTTTGTCCTGCCAAAAGCTGAATGCCGAAAACGGCCGTCAATATCACCAGAACAGACAATTTTATCCATTTCATTTTTCCTCTCCTCTTTCAAACTTTTCCTGTTAGAACAGTGACCATCTATGATCGGGGAAAGGTTTTACGCAGAGTTTATGAAATGGTTACAGTTTTATTAAGAGAAGGATGATTCTACAACTAGCCCTATAGCTGTTGCCTGACAAATAATTTAACGGATCATGTAGACCGATTTGGTAAATCGCTAAAATCAATCACTCATTTTCAACACATGGGTCACGGCCGTTGCGCCGTTGCCGCCCAGGTTTTGAGCCATGCCGATCTTCGCACTTTCTACCTGGCACTCTCCGGCTTCACCGCGAAGCTGCCGGACGACCTCAACGATCTGGTAAACGCCTGTCGCCCCGGCTGGATTGCCTCGCGCTTTCAGGCCGCCAAAGGTGCTGATGGGAATACGGCCGTCCCGCCCAATCTCGCCGTCGCGGGCCAACTGCCAGCCCTTACCCGGCTCAGCAAAACCACACGCCTCCAGCGACAGCGCCGCCAAAATAGTATAACCATCGTGCAGCTCAAAAACGTCCACATCTTCCGGCGTAATCCCGGCCTGTTCCATTGCTATTTTCGCGCTCCGTTCGGCCGCATCGAGCCAGACCACGCTTTTCCGGTCGTGCAGCGCCAGCCGGTCAGTTCGGATGGAGGAACCGGCAATCTTAACCGGCTTGGGAACCATATCCATTGCCCGTTCCGAATTTGTGACCAAAACGGCCGCTGATCCATCGCCTAGTGGGGCCATGTCAAAGAGAGAAACCGGTGTCGCCACCAGCGGCCCGCCTGCAAACCGTTCTGCTCTCAGCCGATTGCGGAACATCGCCATCGGGTTATTGGCCCCGTTGGCATGGGCATTAACGCTGAATCCGGCAAAGTCGGAAATGTCCAGCCCATTCTCAAACATATAGCGGCGCATCATCAAAGCGGCCGATCCGGCCGATGTCAGTCCTTGAATGGCTTCATAATCGGCATCCAGTCCTGTCATGACGGCCGTCATAGGCGCATTCCCGGTCTGGTCGGTAATCTTCTCTACCCCAACAGCCAGTGCCGTCTGAACCTGACCGCTCTGAACCGCCAGAATTGCCTGCCGCACAGCCGCCGCACCAGAGGCTTCGGCCGCTTCAACTGTCACGGCGTCAATTCCGCGAAGCCCGGAAAAGTCAGCGATGAGTGCGCCCAGATGGTCCTGACGGCTCAACTCACCGGCCAGCATATTGCCTACATAAAGCGCGTCTACGTCCGTTGTGGCAGCATTGTCCATTGCCGCTTCAATGGCATACCAGGCCAGGTGGCGAATCGAAGTGTCCCAATGCTCCCCAACCTCAGTTTGTCCAATTCCAATAATAGAAACGTCCATATTTTATTTCCTGATAACAGCAGTGATTCGTAAGTAATTACCTAAACCTCTACGACATCTTCAACTTATCACGATAGCGCGTGTAAGTTGCGTAATCAATTTCGATCCGGCGAGCGATGTAGTCCTCAGTTTTGGGGGCCGCATTGCGGGTGACATCAAGTTTGTCTGTCACCAGCAGGCTAAAAGCATCAGACCCAGCGCCAGAGCCATAGCTGACGACCAGGATGCGGTCACCTGGTTTGGCAACATCCAGGATGGCGGTCAGACCAATAACGGCCGATCCCGCATACGTATTCCCAATTCGCGGACTCAACAGCCCTGGCTCAATCTGTTCCGAGGTGAAGCCCAACATCTTAGCCACTCGCCGGGGGAACTTCTCATTAGGCTGGTGGAAAACAGCCCACTGATAATCGGATGGCTGGCGATCCAGCGCCTCCATCAATGCCTCAGCAGCGCCCATCACGTGCTTAAAGTAAGCCGGTTCGCCGGTAAAACGATCCCCGTGTGAGGGGTAGTTGGAGTGGGCGCGTCGCCAGAAGTCAGGCGTGTCCGTCACGAAGGAATAAGAACCTTCGATGATCGCCACCGCCTCTTCGCTGGGGCCAATCACGATAGCAGCGCCACCCGCAGCGGCCGTATATTCCAGGGCATCACCTGGTCGTCCTTGTGCCGTATCCATGCCAATGCTCAAGGCATAGCGGGCCATACCGGAGCCAACAAAGCCAATGGCCGCCTGCATCGCTTCCGTTCCTGCCTTACAGGCAAACTCCCAATCGGCCGCCTGGGTATTGGGAACGGCCCCAATCGCCTCGGCCACAATGGTGCTGGTCGGCTTCACAGCATAGGGGTGGCTCTCGCTGCCAACCCAGACCGCCCGAATGTCCTGGGCGTCAATTCTGGCCCGATCCATCGCGTTCCGGGCCGCCTCAATGGACATACTGATGACATCTTCATCCAGGCCATTGACCGCCTTCTCTTTAATCGGTACACCTTCGCTGCCCCCCTTCCACATCTTCGACACTTCCGTCGCCGGAAGTCGATAGCGAGGAACGTAAGCCCCATAACCAACAATGCCAACTTCCAAATTGGGCTTCATCAAGCCCCGTTTCATATTGTAATCACTCATTGATACCTTCCATCATTCCATTTTCGTTCAGGTGACAGGCACTTTATTAAGAGGGAGTGAACCCGCCTTATTCTAAGCGCTTGTCACCTCTGAGATTAAATTTCCATTCTGCATTATCTCTTTAGCACGACTCACCCGAATATTGCCTTCACGGACAAGCTGCCGGGCCAGATATTCAACCTGATCCTCTTCGGCTCCGGCGGCCAGCGCAACCTGGCGAGCATGAAGGCGCATATGCCCTTTCTGAATCCCCACCGTTGCCAGTGCCTTAATTGCTGCCAGATTTTGGGCCAGCCCGACGGCTGCCATAACCTGGGCCAGTTCAGCGGCCGAATTGATGCCCAATATCTTCAAGGCCACTTTCGCTGTTGGGTGGACCTTCGTTGCACCGCCCACGATGCCAACTGCCAGGGGCAGCGTCAGCTCCCCAAAAAGGTCGCCATTCGCCTCTACATGCCAGTCGGTCAGAGACCGATAGATGCCACTGCGGGCAGCATAGGCATGAGCGCCCGCCTCAATAGCCCGCCAATCGTTGCCGGTGGCGATACAGACCGCATCGATGCCGTTCATAATACCTTTGTTGTGAGTCGTGGCCCGGTAAGGATCCACAACGGCGAAGGCGTTGGCCTCTTCAATAAGGCGCGGCACGTTACCATCCCCAAAAGCAGCAGCCGGAATCCGGCAGCGAGCCGTCGCCAGCCGCCGGTCTGACAGATTGGACAGGATTCGTAAATGAACCCGGCCACCAGTCAGTTCAGCCACCATAGGCGCGACCGCTTCAGCGGCCGTATTGATGGCGTTGGCTCCCATCGCGTCCCGGCAGTCATACAACAGGTGAACCACCAGCATGGGGCCGACAGGCGACTCGTAAAACGGCCGAATCTCGATGCCCCGCATCCCACCCCCGCGCCGGACGATGCTCTGGCTGATAGCGTTCGCCATCTCAGAAAGTTCTTCCTGATTGTCTTGAAGGGCTAAAACGGCCGCTTCCATATCCGGCACATCCAGCACCTGCACCTGGCCGATCATCACCGGCTCAGTCGTTTCCGTCTCAAAACCGCCGCCCGCCCGAACCAGCTTGGCAGAACTGCTAACGGCCGCAACAACGCTTGGCTCCTCAATCGTCATCGGAACGAGATAATCACGGCCGTTAATCAAAAAGTTAGCCGCAACGCCCATCGGCAGCGAGAAAGTGCCAACAGCATTCTCAACCATAAGGTTCGCCTGGCTTGCCGGGAGGCCCTGTTCTAACAACGACACCCTTTCGACCGTGTCCAAACCTGCCCACTCTCCCACAATCGCCACCCGTTCTTCTAAAGGCAGCTTATAAAATCCCGGCAGGCGAGACGACTTTTCTACAATCCTTTCCACTCGGTTTCTCCTCTAAATCACAACTCACGCAAAGGCGCAACAGCCACAAAGGGTCAGTAGTCACATAGTCAAGCAACAAAAGACGTTTGATGAGAAAAACACCAAACGCCTGCTACATTTATACCGTCTTTTATCTGTCAAAAGCTACCGGAAGGTAAATTTGAGAGAAAATGATTGTGGCTCCCCTTGTTAATTTACTCTTCAATAGTGAAATTCAAGGTGCGATCCAGTTCGTCGTTTAGATAAAGATCAACCTTGTATTGTCCGGCCGGCCACAAATTATCATTTTGAAGATTAAAGACGTAACCACCATCACCGCCGGTTAACGTTGTCTCATCAATCAAAAGATTGGGTTCTTCACCGGTAACAGAAACGGCCGTCCAGACAGCCTTGACCGTCGTATCGTCAGGGGCGTTGGAAAGCTGCACCTGGAGGTAGACAGTGGTGTCAGTTGGGGCGAAGACGATAGTTGGCTGGTCCCCGGCATCATCTTTGGACAGGTAAGCGTCGCTGATATTGGCGGTGCTGAAACTACCGCTGCATGCCAGACTGGCAAGAATCAACAGGCAAAATGCCAGGAAGGGGACTTTGAGTGAGTAACGCATTAAATTCAATCTCCTTGAAACAACGATCCTATTTATTAGTAATGGAGGCAATAAGCATAGCAATGTTTTTGAGCACAGTAAAGGTAATTTTGAGTTAAAAACCGGCTAATACCCCACTCCCTATACATATCTTTTCTGTTATAATGTCAATACAAAGGAGTTGAGGATGTTAAAGACAACAGAAAAAATCATTACAATAGAAGATTTAGCTCAAGAAACGCATCAAGCTATGTCAAACGCTCAACGAGAACCTTTAGTTGTCACTGAAAACGGCCGACCCACTGCTTATCTCATCAGTATAGAACTATTCGACTCCCTCTTGGCCCAATTAGAAGCCTTAGAGAATAAAGAATTAGTAAACGGCATTGCAATAGGTGAAGACCAGTTTGCCAGCGGAGCCTATACAACACTTGAAGAAGCTCGAACAATTTTAGAAAAAGTGTGGCAGAGATCGGCAATTGACGAATGAGCCAGGTTCTTCTCTCTGATCTTGCCTTAGAACAACTAGAAGAATTATCAGCTGATCCGGGTAAACGAATACTGAATGCAATGGAGAGGCTTCGTTCATTCCCCCAATCTGCTCCAAGATTGACACTTCAAGGATATGAAGCTTATCACCAATTAACCGTCAGGCCGGCCATACCGGGTCATCTACAAATATTTGCCTGAAGAAGACCAGGTTAGAGTTTACTGCATTATTCATCTGAGACGCCAGCTACCAGATTCTGAATTCTTGAGGTATCAAATCTTTTAATTTTCCCCCTATTCTAATCCCTATTTAGACTTTGAATGTAAAAGTAAATATCATCAAAAAGGGAAAATTTGACGGGTATTGTTCGCCCCCATTTTGTCTCCGCCCTTATGCGTCTCTACGTTAAGTTTTTCCTTGGAGGATCAATGGCTAAAAGAAAAAGTTTCAAATTCCCATTCAATCGCAGAAAGATTACCCGGCAGCTTAGGAATGTCGGCCGTTTCCTCTGGCGTGGCGTTCGTTTTATCTGGCGGCAAACGCTGATCTACAACGTCGTCCTGCTTGCTGTCGCCATATTGCTGTTCTCGATCCTGCTCTCCCAGGCATTCAAAACCTACTTCAACTGCGACTATCTCATCCACAAATCGCTCGACGTCCCCTCCTTCTTTTGTGAAGGAAAGGATTTCACCGTCGTCAAAATCCCCGGCTTGAACGCCGTCATGAACGGCCCGCTAGAATTCATCCGGCGCGGCATTATCTGGGTTGTCCTGGCCCTCTTTATTGCCATAAGCGGTTATCTGACCTTCATCATCAACAATTTGAAAAAAGTCATCAAACTATTGACCCTGGACAAACGAGAATGGCAAGGGCTGCTATCCGTTCTCAGGATATTTGTCACGAT
>JBAPRX010000097.1:0-1995 GCA_049281335.1 Promineifilaceae bacterium (SeqCode) | reverse complement strand
ACCCTGGCTCAAGGCCCAAGTCCGGAACACAGCGACCCGACCTGGCAGGCGCAGTATTGGAATAACCGTTTTCTTGATGGCGCTCCTGTTTTTGAGAGATCTGAGGCGGCTATTGATTATAACTGGGGAAATGGTTCCCCGGACAGCCACGTGAATGTCGATGATTTCTCGGCCCGCTGGACTCGTTACCTGGACCTGGCGGCGGGGACTTATCGGTTCACGGTAAACAGCGATGATGGGATCCGGCTTTGGGTGGACAGTACGCTGCTGTTTAATGATTGGAGTGACCATTCGCTGCATGTGGCAACGGCCGATATTGCTCTCGGCGCGGGACATCATCAGGTAAAGGTTGAGTATTATGAGCATACGGGTCTGGCGGTCGCCCGGGTGTCGTGGGCGCTTGTCACGCAACCTGTGAATGGCTGGCTGGGTGAGTACTACAATAATGATTCGCTCAGCGGCAGCCCGGCCCTGACGCGAACAGATTCAACCATCAATTTCTATTGGGGCAGCGGCGCTCCGGCAACTGGTCTCAACCCTGACCGCTTCTCGGTGCGGTGGACGCAGTCCCCTGTGTTCACTGCCGGTAATTATCGTTTCACGGCAACGGCCGATGATGGTGTCCGGCTGTGGGTAAACGGGCATTTGTTGATTGATGAGTGGCGGGAGCAATCAGCCCATGCTTTCAGTGGTGAAATTTACCTGCCTGCCGGAGCTGTTCCGATCAAGATGGAGTACTGTGAGTTGTATGGGCTGGCTGAAGCCCGACTGTCGGTGACGCCGCTGGGCAGCAGTGGCAGCGGCGGCAGTGGGACTGGCGGCATCGGCGGCACTGCCGGGACCATTGTTGACGACAACAGTGCCGGATTTGTCAAGGGTGGCAGCCCCACGGGCTGGACTATCCAGAGTGAAGGGTATGGCGGCAGCCTGACCTGGACTCGTAATAATGACCAGGCGTGGGCTAATTATAACTGGGCGCGTTGGTACCCGACTTTGACTCCCGGCAGCTATGAGGTCTTTGTTTATATTCCAGACCGCTTTACAACGACCGCACAGGCCCAGTATTGGGTCGCTCATTATGATGGCTTCACTCTTCGTATTGTCAACCAGTCCGCGTACAGTAACCAGTGGGTGTCGCTGGGGACGTACCGATTCCGGGGTACGAACGCGGATTATGTTTCTCTGTCGGATATTACTTATGAGCCGCGTCTCAGCCGTCTGATCGGGTTTGACGCTGTTAAGTGGGAACCTCGTTAGACGAGCAGACCTGTTTATATGATAGGGAGCACCGTCAGCTGTGGTCTTTGGAACCAACAGATGGCGGTGCTCCTTTTTTTCATCTGCTTGTAGAATCCGCAATACCGGTCTCTGCCAGAAAAACCACCACTTTTGAGTCTTTATTGAGCTGAATAGACGGATAAATGTCATATTGATGTGATGACATTTATCCGTTCCGCATTTGCGTATGAGGGGATATTCTTTGGGTATACCATAACTTTTTTGATGGATATTTTATGGCAGACCAAAACATTGCTAATTTGAGCGAAAGTGAAGAGATGTACCTGGTGACGGCCGTTCAACTGGCTGAAGCTGGGATGAGGGAACCGATCTCGCTGACTTCGTTGGCCCAGGCTTTGTCTATTCAGCCAGCTTCGGCGAATGAGATGGTGCGTAAGCTGGCTGAAGCTGGCTTCCTGAATTATATACCCTATAAGGGCGTTAACCTTTTGACAAACGGCCGTCGTCTGGCCCAACAGGTTTTGCGAAGTCGGCGCTTGTGGGAACTTTTCCTGGTCAGGCATCTGGAGTTGCCGCCGACGGAAGCGGACGCGCTGGCCTGCCGGTTGGAGCATATTACCCCGAAGGATGTGGCTGAACGGCTGTACCTGTTTTTGGAACGGCCGTCTGTCAGTTCTCAGGGGCTGCCGATTCCCCCAGGTGATGGGACGGGAGGGATAGATTTTTCGCGGCCACTTAACCAGTTGATGGTTAACC
>JBAPRX010000096.1:0-2239 GCA_049281335.1 Promineifilaceae bacterium (SeqCode) | reverse complement strand
GCGGGAGATTCCTCTTCAACAATCGCCGGTGGGGGCAGTGTTGCCTGTACTTCGGAAGACAAGGTTGGGGTTGGTTCGGCCGATTCTGCTGACGACGATGTTGCAGTCGCCTGCCCCTCATCAGCGTCTCCGCCTCCACAGGCCACAGACAAAAACAGAACAATGAACAAAAGCAGGGTTGTTTTTTTCATTTCTCCTCCTCTTGAGGCTGCCAGGATATATAGATGAAACAAAAGTGCATCACACATCTCTGTTGTAATGCACCTATCCTATCCTGAATAGAGTTGTATGAGCAAAAATAGAAGCGGAGCAGACACAATTGTCTGCTCCGCCCCTATTTGTAATATCTTTTGTTTGGTTTTTTAGCGACCCATCACCTGGCCAAGCAAGCCACAGGATGGACAACTGCCATCTGGTCGCAGCATGGCGTAACCGGCTTGAGGATCTTCACCATATAGTGTGAAATCAACATTGAAGACGATCATCAGGCGAACCTTGCCGCTGTTGGCCGAGAGACTGGCGGCTTCTGCCAGCCATTGGGCATGTTGGGCAACGGTTGTGTTTGCCGCCCAGGAGAAGGCCGACGGAACACCACCAAAATCTTGTCCAGAGAGATAGCCCAGTTCAGTGAAGCAGACCGGTCGGGAGCCACCAAAGGCATTGTAGTACAGATTCAGGGTCGGGAAGAAGTACCAACTGTAATGGGTTCCGGCGGGATGGCCTGAAGTGGCGCTGGGCGACGTCGCCCCAGCATTGTGGTGAACGCCGATACAGTCCATATAGCTGCCACCACCGGCAGCGGCAACACCGGCTATGTAACGCTGGTCAGACCAGGCGTTTGTGCCGTTGTCGAAACCGGTTGGGGCTAACGCCCCGCTAACCACCATCACACTGGAGTTGGCCGACTTAATGGCGTTGTAAGCTGGCGCCAGCATATTGTTGACGTAAGAAGTTGGGTCAATTTGTCCAGCAGGCCACTCGGCATCAATATTTTCTTCGTTCCAGACTTCAATGGCGTCGGGGCCAAAAGCAGCAGCCCCACCCACGAACTGCACATAGCCGCTAAAGTCAATGCTGCTTGGACGGTATTGGCCGGGGATACTGAGCAGTATCTTGAATCCATTGGCATGGGCTTGTTGGATAACGCCCGCCACGGAACCTGGATCATCACCCGGCCCCCATTTGTGTTGGATTTTGACCCATGTCATTCCAGCCAACGACATCAGGGTGGGATTGGCAAAAGATTGGGTCTGACCACCCAGTTCGAAGCTGCCGCCACCTGCGGGAGCTATTACCGGCGGTGGTGCGCCACCGCCTCCGGCCGTTGTCCCACTGCCTGCGGGCGGCTCAACTTCAATAACTGCCAGGCTGTTTACATTGACGGAGCTGTTGACCGTCAGGAGGGAAGCATAGACCCAGCCAGGATCATCACCCGTAAACTGAATCTGGAGCCAGTTGGCGGCGTCATTTCGGCCGAGCAGGGTAACTGCCTCGCCTCGCTGCAACCCACCAATAACGCCGTAGCCCAATCCCGGCCCGCTGCGAACATTGGCCGTTGTATTGGCGGCCGCGTCAGCATTGCCCACATTAACGGGGGCAGCCGGTTGGCTTTGGGAAGTGGTCGAAACGGCCGTTGCGGTTGGTTCCGGCGTGGCGGTTGGTTCCGGCGTTGGGGTTGGTGTCGGCGGCTCTTTTACAGAGACCTCGACTGAACCCAATTCGGCGACATTATCTCCTTGAGCAAACTGGGCCAGAATTTGGTATCGTCCGGGTTCCTGTCCCGCTTCCCAGGCATAGGCCAGTTCCTCGCCGCTCTGGCTGGCAAGGACACCGCCAGACTCGTCTTCAACTTCCCAGACAATGGCGGCGCTGGCGGGTTGGGGCGCATCGGCCGTTCCCAGATAACTTTGCAGAGCCAGAACATAACCGGCCGCGTTTTCCACTGTTCCGAGGCCGTGCATGGCAATCCCGGCCAGATGGTAGCGGTTGGCAAATCTGGCGCGGTGGCTCAATAACGCTTCACTACCCAACCAGACAGTATGGGTCTGTCCGCCCTGCTCATAGGTATATTTGTAGCTCAAACTTGGCGAGTCCCACTCCAGGGCCGTTGCCGAGCCTGAAAGGGCGACTTCTATCTGCGTTCCCGGATCAACTTCTTGCGATCCCTGGACAAACTGGAGTTCGCCGAAGTTTTGGAGCGCCTGACTATTGATAACGGCCCGATAAACGTCCCCAACGC
>JBAPRX010000095.1:0-11395 GCA_049281335.1 Promineifilaceae bacterium (SeqCode) | reverse complement strand
GGTCTGTGTCACAGGCAATTACAACCTCCGCCTGTCCCTTCAACTTTAGATTATTGATTAAGGTCATATACGGCCGTCTGACTACACTACCGCAGCCGATGATGCCGATTCGTACAGGGTTTGTCATCTTTGAGTCTCCTAAATGTAGATTAATGTGCTACCCCCAACGCATGCAGCCTTCGATGCAGCGCTTCTTGCGCTTCCAGAAACGGCTCCTCCAGATAAGCCAGATGATCCGTTCGGCCGTGTTGGTGAGTGGTTGTTTCAGGTGAGTATTGGCGGCTGCGCTGTCGAATGTAGGACAACGAACCGTCTACGAGCGTCAGCATATAGGTGCAGGTCGCCGGGTCGCACAGGTTATAGTGGTCGCCGCTTTGAATATAAATGGGCGAGGTGTGGGCCATAACACCCCGTCCCCGCCGGTCGAAGTGGGGAATGGGTGACTGGGGGCGTCCGCCGCAGCGGGCTGCCAGCCAGGTGTCGCCCGTTATCTTTAATTTTGTTTTGAGATGGAGAAAGGTTGCGCCGTCGTTTTCGGCCGTTTCTGCCACCACGCGCCCTTCCTGAATAATTTGGAGGGTCGGCACCGGGAAAATGGAACGCATCGTTGCTTCAACTTCAACCGTTCCGCCGCCCTTCACGGTTAATTGACTGCCGATGGGCTGGCCTTCGACGGTGAACCACAGCAGCGGTCCGCCGCTCATAAAGGTACGGCCGTTTCGCAGGTGGCGGCACCAATTGTCATAGGTAAACGGCTCATTGGGCGGGATATAAACGTAGGTGCGATACAGACCAACCGGCACATTGGAAGACATCTTATCAGTCCCCCCAACCAACGGCAGCCGGTAGCCGCCGTTCAGGTAGCGATAATATTCCAGATGCTCATACGGCCCCTGGTCCAAAATCTCGACCGCATCGGCCCGACCGGTGGCGATCAGGGCCGCCGGTTCGCCGTTTGGCGTTGGCAGGTGAGGAATAATGACCGTGCCGCCCTGGGCATGGCAGGCGTCGGCCCAATGGCTCAATGTTATTTCCAGACTGCCGCCCAACTCTGATTCGCCCGCCCCGCCCGAACACCAGGGCAGAACCGACTCTTTTAAGCCTAACAGCGACAGATGTCCCAAGATATGCTGGCGGTTTTCCTGGGAGACGTAAACAATGGTACGGCCGTCTTGCGACACAGACGGCCGTCCAATGAAGTCAGGGGTGTTTGAGAAATAATGGCCCCATTGACTTTGGAGGAGATTGACAACATTCAAATCTTCGCCCGCCGCCTCGACATGGCTGCTCTGGGGGGACAAAAAATGGACGTGAGTGTCGCCGCTGTAATAGCCCTGGCTGTTCATATCCACCCACCGCTTGAGCTTGAGTTGTAACTGCTGCTGCCCCGGTTCAATGTCAACCCATTGCAGCAGCGGTTCGTACTCAAAGCCCCGTGCTGCTTCAACCAGAACCCGGCCTCTCGGCAGCCAGCCCTCGCATCGGCCGTCTATATAAGCATACGAGACATGCCCCAGCCGCAAATCGCCGCCAACTTTCATATTCCAGTCGTAAAAGTTGGAGATAACCGGGGCATGGTGGCCGTAAGGCGGGAAGGGAACGCCTTCGGCCGAATGAAAGGCCACCCGGCAGGGCAGTATTTGGCCGCTGTCCTCATCAACTACCTCAACCTTGACCCAATTTCGACCGGGGTCAATCAGTTCCAGACGACTGCGGCCGTTATTAACCACGCCGCCTGCTTCCAGATCACCCCAGCGAGCTTTGCCCACCACCTCTTCCTCGCCCAATCGCACTTCGACGGTGGCCGACGGATTGGCTGCAACGGCCACATAAGCCGGACTGCTGCTCTCGTTGAGCGCAAAGCCAAATCCGGCCGTTTCCGGCCGTTCATCAGAGAGCGGCTGTTGCGGCAGGGGGTAGGCATAGGTGGCAGTCCCACGATCCACTTCGACGGAGAGGTCGAACGGCCGTTTGGCCTCCGCCTCATCCAGCAGGGTAATCTTCAAGGGGCGTTGGGCGGAACGGCCGAAAGGGTCTTCCGGCAGGTGGTTTAAGGTCAATCCGGCCAAGATGAAGCGATAGCTGGTTGGGATCAGTTCAACGGCCGAGATCACTGCCTCCGGTCGCGGATTTTCCCAGGCCCAAAGATAATAGGCCTCGGTGTACCCTTCGCTAGTTTCGGTCAGCCGGACGCCAAAGTTGGCCCATTCGCCGCTGTTGCGCGGCTCCAGATAATCTTTCTTGTCTTGTAAGGCCAAAAATGGGAACTGTCCCCAGGGTATTGGTATATTACCAACCTCAAACCGCTCCCGGATCGGTATCGTCACCGTTTGCCCGTCTTCAAAGTGAACGGCGTAGGAGACAACCGTCTTTCCGGGTATCCCCCCGGCCCACAAATCCGTCTCCAACAGCGTATGGGCAAAGACCAGCCATTGCGCCGTTTTGCTAACCGGGATCAGGATCGGTTCGGCCGTAATTTCTCTGCCCGTGCCGACATAACATCTGGCTGTATCTTCTCCAATCTGAAACGGAATCCCTTGATACTGTTGACGGCCGACCGGGGGAACGGCCGCAGCCGGATAGTTATACCTGCCGGATGTCCGGTCAATTGTCTCGTAGACCGCCACGCCAATATTACAATGAGAAGCTAAGTCCAGGGCTTCGTAGTCCATTTAGAATATCCTTATGGTGTGTGAGAACAGATCACGCTTTATATTTCGGTGCGACGCCAAAAATAAACCGCACTCGTTCCCCTGACATATTAAAATAGCGATGGGGGCTGCCCTGCGGGAGATAGAAACCGTCTTTTTCGTTTAGTTCAAACCATTTACCCTGTTCTCCGTCCGGGGTGTGGACGTGCAGCGTCCCTTCCAGAACGTACAACCCTTCATCGCCGCCGTGTGTTTCCAGATCGCTGTGTCGACCGGGAAGCAGTTCCATTGTGCCGACCGTTAGATGCTCGGTTGAGGCCAGAATGCCGACCAATGCCTGCTGTTCATTGCCTTCCAGCCGCCAGAGGATGTCTTTTTCTTCCAGCAGATAGATGGTTTCTTCGGCGGAAGCCTCCGAGCGGTTCATGGGCCAGTTTTCCAGATATTTGTCTCGGCCGTATGTTGCCTCAGTCAGAAACGGCCGTGTTCGGGCATAGGCTCCCGATGTTCCCTGAGACGGCGGCGGGGAGAAATATTCCAGCACCCGCAGCGGCCCGGTCCCAATATTAAAGCAGTGCTGCCAGGTATCTTTCCGAAAGAAGATGCTTTGTCCCTGCCGGACGCGGTGAACTTCACCCGTTTCGGGGTTGTTAAAGGCCATTTCCCCTTCCAGAACATAGAGCAGTTCGTCGGCCGCAAAGACCGTCCGAAAACTTTCCGAATGGCGATAAGCTCCGCCGACCGGCAGCCCAAAGACAAGCTGATGAATGCGCTGGCTGGAAACATATATCCAGTCGGCCACTTCACCCGCCTCCGGTTCGCCCCATAAATGGCGGGTCACCTTGGGGTAGGGGATGGCGGTAGGCTGCTCAAAGGTAGGGCGGGGGGAGGGACTGTATGTACTGCTCATAAGAATTCCTCTTGACGATCAGGCAAATTATCAGCCATGAATTTCTTGACAAAACAGCAAATTGGTAATATGGTAGGTGGTATACCACATGCTGCATTCTGATATTATATCAGTTATTCGTGGTAAATCAAATTAAAAAGACGGCAATGAAAGGAACTGGAAACTAAAAAGGTGAGAACGTGATGGACTCTTTTCACACAATCGTTCGACAGCCAAGCCTGTCCGATCAGGTGACGGAACAGATGCAGGAGCTGATTGCTCAAGGTGTTCTCAAACCGGGTGAACGGCTGCCCTCTGAGCGAGAATTGGCCGACCAGTTTGGGGTCAGCCGCACCGTTGTTCGAGAAGCGGTGCGCTCTTTAGCTGCCAAAGGGTTATTAGAAGTAACGGCCGGATCCGGTATGGTTGTCCGCAAACCGACCGCCAGTTCCATTGCCGACCATTTCAAGCTCCTGCTCCGTCTCAACTCAGAAGGCGACCCCCTGGATTACATCTTTGATGTTCGTCATGTTTTGGAGGTCGAGATTGCCGGACGGGCCGCCCAGGAAGCAACCTCGGCCGATATTCGGGCAATCGAACACCAGCTTCAAATGATGGCTGAAAACCTTGACAATCTGGAAATGGCCGCAGCGGCCGATGTTGAATTTCATGCCGCCCTGGCCCGCGCCACCCAAAACCCCCTCTTTTCTATTCTTCTCTCATCTATTAGCGAAATCATGCTCGAAGTCCGGCGTCTGGGGTTCACCCTTTCCGGCGCTCCCGAACGTATCCTTGATGAACATGCCCGCATCTTAGAGTGTGTCAAAGCCTGCGACGCTGACGGCGCTCGCCAAACCATGTCCGACCACCTGGCATCAGGGCAGGCATTGGTGCGGCAAGGAATCGAGCAGCACGAGAAGTAACAGGTATTGTGTAAAACCCGAGTTTTTTACAGCTCTCTATTTTAAGCAGTACGCCTTTGCTATATGAAAAATCTGACCTTTACCCACGACACTTCCTACCACGCTCGCGTGCCACGCGATGATTTTATTCATCATTTGTTGGGCAACGGCCGAATTCAGGCCATGATTCAGGTCACGGAGAACCTCGCCTGTCGCAATGCCCTGGTTCTGCACCTGATGAATCCCGACCGCTTTGAAGATCGGCCGAAATCCAGTTCCTTCACCTATCACCAGCAGGCCGGGCCGGAAATGACCCTTGTTTCCCTTTATGCAAACGGCCGAACCTACGTTCCCCACCCCCGGCAGACCGCCTTTGACCTCCAATATGGCATGGCCTACGACGATGGCGTTCCCACTTTCCAGGCCAGCTATCCGGCCGATTTTACGCTGGAAGGGGAACGGGCCAAGTCTGCTTTCAATATCGTCGAGACATTCTTTTGCACCAATGAGGATGCTGGCGTTGTCCGCCGTATCAAAGTGATAAACCAGCGCGGGCTGTCGGCCGAGTCGGCCCGGCTGCTTGCCTTTCTCGTCCCCAATCAAGCCCTCTTTCCCGAAGCCCACTATTTGACCGGGGCAGACATGGGCGTGGCCGGTCATTTTGCCAGAGGGGACGAATTTCTGGCCCTCGCCGCCCTGTCGCCCATCACCGCTCACCAGGTCGCTGAATTTCCACTGGCCTTCGACGACGCTGCCGACGGCCAATTGGGGAATCTTATTGGCTCCTTTGATGACGACGACTACCTGGCTCCCCAGGGTGGTTACACAAATTACCCGCTGCTCCCCGGCAGTGCCCACCTGGGGCCGGTTATTACCCTGGCCTTTGACCTGGGACCATTGGAACCGGGGCAGTCGGCCGTTGTTGACCTGCTTTACCTCTATGGCAGCAGCGAGCGAGCGTTGGTGAAGACGGCCGAAACCCTGCGGGAGAAAGGGTATGAGGGTGTCCGCAGTGAGGTCAAGGCATATTGGGCGAAGCGCAATACCCTGGGAATGGGACAACCTCGCCTGGACAAGCTCTATGAGGCTGTTCGCGCCGGAGTTCGGGCTGGGGTTGCGGAAAGCGGCCGAATGAACGCTGCTATTTGGGGTTACAACGCCGAATGGGTCCGCGACAGCAGCTGCGCCAGCCTCGGCGCGACCTTTTCCGGCCAGTTTGAAACCGCCCGCGCCATGCTCAACCACATTGTCGCCGACCTCATCAGCGACCAGGGCATGGCTTTTGGCGAAAGCCAGTTTTACGAACCGCGCCGCGCTGAACTTGACCAGAACGGCGAATTTATCTTTGCCCTCTGGCAGTATTGGGTTCACTCGCGTGACGACAGCCTGATCCGCGAAAACTGGCCCAAGCTCATCCGGGTTGCCGAATTTCCCATTGGCCCTGACTTTTGGGTGGAAGAAGCCGCCATGCTAAAAAGCGAACGCGATCAGCGCGACCGCGATGCTGAACGGCACGGCTTGAAGGAGGGCTTCGAACTCTCGCACCAGATGTGGAACAGTTTAGGGCTGGCAAAAGCGGCCGATATGGCCCGCCACATGGGCGATGTCAAGACGGCCGACCGCTGGGACGAGATAAGCGGCCGAATCTGGGATGCCGTTCTTCATCACCCCACCTTCAACTTCATCGAAGATGGCTACCTGATGAAACGCCGCCTGCCAGACGGAACCTTTCAACGCTTTGCCCACGTTATCCCATATGTCCATCGTATTGATGACCGCACTACTCGCGTTTATCCCCGCAACCGAGGCATGGGCGGCGAATTGGAGCCAGATGGCTCTGAGGCGTGGCCCATTGCCCTCGGTATGATAGACCCCGACAGCGACCTCACTCACCGCACCCTGCTCCGCATGGAGTCCCTTTGGAATTTCAACTGGGACTTTGGCGGCTACCCTCTCCATCATCCCGGCTCTGATCCCACCAAACAGGGTGCGTGGCCGATGATATTTTATTTCGTCACCCAGGCTGCTTTGGAAGCGCGGGAATATGACACTGTGCGGCGCAATCTCGACTGGATTCTCTCGACGAAAGACGGCCGAGGTTATACCTGGTGGGAATACCGTGACGCCGATCCGGCGCTTCAAATTGATCATGGAATCACTCCCTGGTTCAGCTATGGCGAAGCCGTCTTCATGTTCGTCCACCACCTGCTCGGCTATCGCCCCGGCCCCGACCAGATCACCATTGCCCCCCATCTGCTGCCGGAGATGAAGACCGTCACCGCCCGCCTGCGTCAAGGGCAATGGTGGCTTGATTTAACCATTCATAACAACGGCCGTTATATAGACAAGGCTGAACGAAACGGCCGTCCCCATAATAACTGTCACCGGGAAACAATCACCATGGATGTCCTTGAAGAAAATTCCCAGGTGGAAATTTGGCTTCGGGAAACGCCAAGATTTTAGCAAGGAACCGCAGTCTATAAGAGGAAGGAGAGGAACGTATGGTTCAAATGACCTGAAATGAATTTCCAATCAATTGTCTGTTTTTTACATGGGGCAAAACAGCCCAATTAACCAGTTGGAGGATGTGATTGAGATGTTAAATAAAAGAAACTTATTGATTACCTTGATAGTTGTGTTGATGATGGTTTTGGTTAGCTGCCAGGCCAACACGGCCGAATTAGACGATGCCAAAAATCAGGCTGCAACGGCCGAAGCACAAGCTGCCGCCGCTCAACAAGCTGCCGCAGATGCCCAGGCAACGGCCGAAGCGCTCGCTGCCGCCGCTGAAGCAGGGTCCTCGGCCAATGATGAAGAGCTGGCTGCCGCTCAAGCTGCCCAGGCAACGGCCGAAGCAGAAGCCGCCGCCGCCCAGCAGGCTGCCGCAGATGCCCAGGCTGCCCTGGAAGAAAGTCAGACAGCAGGTGGAGAAACGGCCGATGAAAAACCGGTCACTCTGGCCGTCTGGTATCTTTCCCAAAGTCCTGAGGAACTAGACCTGATTCGGGACCAAATTGCCATTTTTGAAGAGGCCCACCCTAACATCACCATCGAATTTAGTGCTTATGGCTTTGATGATATGAACAATACCCTGCGCCTGGCCCTTGATGGTGGCGTCGCCCCCGATGTTGCTTATGCCTCCCCTGGCCCCTCGTACGGCGGCGCGTATGCCGAGGCTGGTCATCTCGTTGATCTGCTGCCTGCCGCAGAAAAATATGGCTGGGCAGACCACTTTGCCGAAAGTGTCATTGCCTACTACAACCCGGACTATCCCAATTCCCTGTATCAGATGCCTTTCGATTTGGTAACAGTCGGCGTCTATTACAACACCGAGATTTATGCCAACCTGGGCTTGGAACCACCAACCACACTTCAGGAGTTTGAAGACCAACTGGCTACGATCAAAGAGGCCGGGATCACCCCGATTTCCGTTGGTGCGTTGGACGGATGGCCGCTTGGCCATATCTGGGATCAGCTAGTCCATACCAGCGTCCCATATGATTTTATCGAAGGGCTGGAAGCGGAAGACCCCTCCTCTAGCTATGATGACCCCCGGATTGTTCAAGCTGCCGAAACCGTCAACAGTTGGAATGAGATGGGCTATTTCCAGGATAACGTCCTGGCAACCTCTTATGCCGATGGCAACAACCTCTTTATCAATGGGGATGCCGCCATCAACATCGGTGGCACCTGGAACAACGGCACCTTTGCCACTCAACCGGACTTTGAGGTTGGCTTCTTTGCTCTGCCCCAGGTTGACCCATCCCTGGACTGGCATATGGGCGGCTTTTCTCCCAACAATGCCTGGATGGTTCCCGTTTACAGCGAACACCAGGATGAAGCTCTGGCATTTGTAGACTTTATGCTTCAGGAAGGGGTTGCTACAGCAAAATGGAATGCCGGTGATATTCCCGCTTACCAGTTTGATGTGGTTCCCGATCCGACGGTTCCCCTTCAGGCTGATGTCTACAACGCGATGCAAAATGCTGCAACCGGCACTTATTTGGGCAACTCCAGTCCTGAAGTCGCCCAGGCTATCTGGGATAATCTGCAAGCGATGCTGGCTGGAGACTTAACCCCGGAAGAAGCGATGGGGGCAATTCAAGAAGTTTATGTCAGTGTTCAATCGGAATAACGGTTAAAAACGTAGCGTAGAAGAGGTTCCACCTTCTAAATAGGTGGAACCTCTCTTAACGTGGATGTTAATCGGATGGAAATTAAATCCCAAATGAAAGAGGCAATACCGGTTGAAATGATAGAGGATAAGGAATCAAGTCGTTTGCGGCGCATAGTCCGTGAAAACCTGACTGCCTATGTCTATGTCCTTCCCGCTCTCATTATTTACGGTGTCTTCTTTCTCTATCCCGCTTTTCGGCTGATCCTGTTAAGCCTGCAAAAGTGGGACGGCCTTAAGGAACCGACGTTCGTGGGTCTGGGTAATTATGATGCCCTGCTCCATGACCCGGTCTTCTGGAAAGCCTTTCTGAATAACTCTGCCTGGATGTTGGCGGCGGTCATTATTCCAGTTTTCTTTGGTTTAATGTTGGCAATCCTCCTCTCCCGGAGTCCGCTGCACGGCCGTACTCTCTTTCGCACCATCTATTTTCTGCCCCAGGTCATTTCCTCCGTTGTCGTCGCCATTATCTGGAACTGGATTTACAACCCTTCCTACGGCGCCTTAAACGAGCTGTTGGGTTTCCTGGGCCTTGAATCACTGCAGAAAGGCTGGCTTGGTGATTCGGGCCTGGCGCTTCCGGCCGTTTTCATCGCCTGGAGCTGGGTTCATTATGGCTTTACGATGGTCATCTTCATTGCCGCCCTTCAGAGCATCGATGAGGTTTATTTTGACGCCGCCAAAGTAGATGGGGCTAACAGATGGCAGCAGTTTCGTCATGTCCTGGTTCCTTTCATTAGCGCCCCTCTCTCAACGGTTGTTTTGGTTACGGCCATCTCTTCCTTCCAGGTTTTCGATCTGGTCTTCATTATGACCAGCGGCGGCCCTGCCAATGCCACGATGGTGCTGCCTGTTTTTATGCTCGACAATGCCTTTAAGTTTAATAAAGTCGGATATGGCGCCTCTATTGCCGTCACCCTCGGCTTGTTCATCATCGTCATGTCTATTCTTTTCCTGAGAGCACGCGGCGTTTTTAAGGAGGCCGAATGAGAGTCGTATTTTCGTTAAGACGAGCCACCGGCCGTTCAATATCCTTTACTATCCTCGCTTTTACCCTATCGCTCATCGTCATCATTCCCCTGATGTGGATCTTTTTTGGAGCGGTGAAAGATCGCGGCCGAATTATTCGTAATCCTCTTGGCTTCCCTGAAGTCTGGCACTGGGAGAACTTCTCAGACGCCTGGATAGGCGGTAATTTCAGCACCTACTTTGTCAACAGTATCGTTGTTGTTGTGCCGGTCGTCGTGGGAATTTTGCTGTTGGCTTTATTGGCTGCCTATGCCTTTGCCATGATGTCTTTCCGGGGCCGGGACGGCCTCTTTATCCTGTTTCTGGCCGGGATGACAATCCCGTTAAGCGTTCTCATCATTCCCCTTTTCTACGAAATGATTGCGATCCATCTAAATAACACCCTTTGGGCCTTGATCCTGCCCCAGATTGCAATTGCGCTCCCGTTTAGTATCCTGCTGATATACAGCTTTATCAGGGATTTACCAAGAGAGATATTAGACAGCGGCCGTATTGACGGCTGCAACAGTTGGAACCTGCTGCGCCATATCGTCACCCCCCTCAGCCGCCCCGCACTCCTGACGCTGCTGGTATTCAACTTCATGTGGACCTGGAACCAGTTCCTTCTGCCCATTGTCCTGATCCAGATAGATTCCAAGCGTACCCTGCCGGTTGGCCTCAACTTCTTTCAAGGCCAGTTTGCCAACGATATTCCCCTGCTTATGGCCGGGGCCACCATTACGTTTATGCCCATTGTCATCATTTATCTTATTTTCCAACGCCACTTCATCCAGGGCATTGCCGCCGGTGCGTTAAAGAGCTAAAGAAACGAATCCTTATGACCACTCCTTTACGCGGCGCACTCATCGGATGTGGCTACATATCCGAACAACAATTGCAGGCCTGGCAGCAAATTCCAGAAGCAGACATCGTTGCTCTCTGTGATGTTGACCTGGAAAAGGCCCACTATCGCGGCCGGCAGTTTGGCATTGAAACCATTTATAACGATTACGGCCGAATGCTTGACGGCCTCGACCTCGATTTTGTTGACATTGCCACCCGCCCCAATCTGCACCTGCCGATGGTCAAAGCCGCTGCCGAGCGGGGTCTTCATGTTTTGTGCCAGAAGCCTATCGCTGAAACAATGGAAGAGGCCCAACAGATGGTGGCCGTCTGTCAGGAGGCGGGCGTTCAGTTCATGGTCAATGAAAATTATCGCCATCAAGCCTGGTTCCGGCAGACAAAAGCATTAATTGAAGACGGCCGTCTTGGAACCCCCCACTATGCCCGCTTTTACGGCCGTTGGCGGGCCACGCTGCCCACCCCTAACTTTGCCGGTCAGGACTACTTTCGGGACATGCCCCGCCTCCTTATCTTTGAGATGGGCATTCACCTGTACGACACTGCCCGTTATCTTTTCGGCGAACCGGACACCGTTTTTGCCGACCTGCGCCGCGTCAGCCCCGACATTCAAGGGGAAGATATGGCGCTCTCCCTGGCCCGTTTCGCCCGTTTGACTTTTTTGTTTGACATGAACTGGTTCGCCGTTCTTCACGACCATACCGGGAATGCGGCACACGGCCGTTTTGTTGTTGAAGGCAGCGAAGGGACGGCTGCGCTCTCGCAGGATGGCCTGCTGCGCCTTTACAGGGCTGATGGTTCTGAGGAATGGCAGTTTCCTCAAGACACCATTGAGCAGAGCTTCGTCGCCACCCAACGCCACTTTATTGAATGTCTCCAGACTGGACAGGAACCGGAAACCAGCGGGGCC
>JBAPRX010000094.1:0-2508 GCA_049281335.1 Promineifilaceae bacterium (SeqCode) | reverse complement strand
GACATAGGCTGCCGCCGCTATCCATCCGGCAATTCGCCCCCACGAATCCCGCACAAAACCGTACATCCCAACTGCGGCCGTTAACAGTCCCCCAACAAATAACGCCTTTACCGCGTCCACCGCGTCCAGGCGCGGCAGCAGCTCCACGCCTAACCCCAGGTAATAGGTCAGTGGAGCATAATAGTTAAAAATCGGATAGCCGTAGCCATAGTAAAAATTGGCCGCCCACCGGGGGTATAGCTCGCCGCCCCTTACCATCCGGCTCAATTCTGCCAGCCGGAAAATATGCAGCTCCGCATCCGTTGCCTGGGGCAAAGACGGCCGACTCAGAAACGGCCACGCCACCAGCAAGCAGATAACCAGAACAACGAGAAATCCTTTGTCAAAGTTAGCCAACCAGCCACGAAACCGTTCGCGGGAAAAAACGTTCAAATTATTGTGCCTAAGGGGGGAGGGAAAAGTGGTAATTGGTAATTGGTAATTAAAAGCACCGAATTACTAATTACCACTTACCAATTTCGTTAAAGGGGCCGCATTAGCTCCACGACCTGTTCCGGGTGCTTGGCAACCTGGACACCGGCCGCTTCCAAAGCCTGGGTCTTGGCCTCGGCCGTTCCTGCTGCACCTTCCACAATCGCACCTGCATGGCCCATCCGTCGTCCCGGAGGGGCGGTACGACCGGCAATAAAGGCCGTCACATTCTTGGTCATGTGCTGCGAAATGTAAGCTGCCGCAACCTGTTCATCATTGCCGCCGATCTCACCAATCAGAATCACACGCTCTGTAGCCGGGTCTTCCTCAAACATCCGCAGAACGTCCACAAAGCTTGTTCCATTCACCGGGTCGCCGCCAATACCAACACAACTGGACTGGCCGTAACCTTGTTCGCTCAAAGCATAAATGACCTCATAGGTCAGGGTTCCACTACGAGAAACCACGCCAACGCGGCCCGGACGAACGATTGTATGGGGAATAATCCCAACTTTCACATTGTCGGCCGGGGTGATTAAACCCGGACAGTTCGGCCCAATCAGGCGAATGCCTTTCCGGTCCAGGTAAGCCCGAACCTCGATCATATCTTGCACCGGAACCCCTTCCGTCAGGCAAATGATTAACGGCACACCGGCATCGGCCGCTTCGTACATCGAATCGGCCGCAAAGCGGGCCGGAACCGAGATCATTGAACAGTTTGCCCCGGTTGCTTCGACAGCCTTCCTGGCCGTATTAAAAACCGGAACGCCTTGCACCCATTGACCTCCCTTGCCGGGTGTTACGCCGCCAACAACTTTGGTGCCATATTCCAACATTTTTTCTGTGTGAAACATCCCCTGCCGCCCGGTAATGCCGTGAACCAGGAGACGTGTATCTTTATTGATTAAAATTCCCATGATTTTCCTCTCTCCCTATTTCGCATTCGCCGCAGCAACAGCTTTTTCGGCCGCTTCTGTCAATGTTGTGGCTGTCGTCATCTTGGCTTCAGAGAGAATCCGCATCCCCTCTTCCGAGTTGGTTCCGAGCAGCCGCACCACCATCGGTACATCCGTCTGAATTTGATCGAGCGCGGCCACGATTCCCTTTGCAACCTCATCCCCCCGGACAATACCACCGAAAACGTTGAACAAAATCGCTTTTACTTTCTTATCAGAAAGAATAATCCGCAAAGCGGCCGTTACACTTTCAGTCGTCGCACCACCGCCAATGTCGAGGAAGTTGGCCGGTTGGCCGCCATAGAGCTTAATAACGTCCATCGTTGCCATTGCCAGACCCGCGCCATTGACCATACAGCCAATATTGCCATCCAGGGGAATATAGCTCAGTCCATATTGACGTGCCTGCTGTTCGGCCACTGTCTCTTCTTCGACATCCCGCATCTCCACCAAATTTGCATGGCGGAACAATGCATTGTCATCAACTGACAGCTTACCATCCACTGCCAACAGCTTGCCATCTCCCGTTACAACCAGCGGATTCACTTCCGCCAGCGAAGCATCGGTCGCCTTAAAGGCTTTATAGAGGCCCGTCGCCAGCTTGTGGAAATCACCCCACAGCTTGCTTGGCAAATCCATGTTCGAGGCAACATAGGTCGTCTGGTAGCTCCGAAGACCAATCATCGGGTCAATATGGACCCGGAAAATCTTCTCCGGCGTTTCGGCCGCAACCTGCTCAATGTCCATACCACCGGCTGCCGAGGCCATCAACATTGGCAAGCGGCGTGACCGGTCAATCAAAATCGCCAGATAAATCTCGGTGGCAATATCTACTGCTTCGTCCAACAAAACTTTTCGGACGGTAAATCCCCGGATGTCCATACCTAAAATTTGGGCCGCCAGCGATTCCGCCTCATCGGGGTTGTTTGCCAGTTTGACCCCACCGGCCTTTCCTCGGCCGCCAGTCAAAACCTGGCTTTTCACCACAACCCGACCACCTAATTCCTTAGCAATATCGCGGGCTTGTTCGGCCGTTGTCGCAACCTTACCGTTCGGAATAGGCACACCATGTTGGGCAAAA
>JBAPRX010000093.1:0-3736 GCA_049281335.1 Promineifilaceae bacterium (SeqCode) | reverse complement strand
GATACTTCCACCGTGTGCTTCTATTATCGCTTTGGTCAGAAAGAGGCCCAGACCAGTCCCTTCCGTGTTCCGACTCAACGCATTATCCAGACGGCTAAATTTCTCGAAGATCCGGTGCTGTTGGTGTTCGGGAATGCCAATACCTTCGTCCCGCACCGAAACGGTCACATAATCGGAATGAACCTCACCCGAAATTTCGATTTCACCCCCGTCCGGTGAATATTTTATCGCGTTACTGATCAGGTTAAAGAAAACCTGAGTTAGTCTGCGTTCATCACCATAAACGATGGGGAAATCTTCTGGAAAATGAATTGAGAAGGTGTGCTTCTTTGTCTGGGTCTGTAATCTCAAGACTGTATCAGAGGCGACTTTGGTTAGCAAGATTTCGTCCGTCAAATTGAGCTTAAATGTCCCCGATTGAAGCCGGGAAGCCTCTAACAGATTGTCAATGAGATCAGTGAGTCTATCCGCTTCTTCTTCGATAACGGCCGCATACTCCTGTGTCATTTCCAGCGGCCACTTGGCGTCTGGCCGCCGCAGCGTTCCGGCAAAGCCTTTAATAATCGAAACCGGCGTCTTTAATTCGTGGCTGACAACAGAGATAAATGTCTTTTGAAGCTCCTGCTCCTCTCGAAAGCGTGTCAGGTCGCGTACATTCGCAATGATATTTGTCATCGTCTCCCGGTGGTTCATTAAAGGAGAGTATGTGATTCCGAGGCTGATTAATTCACCATCCGGCCGAATAAAATCACCCTCCACATACAAATGAGCCGCACCAGGCAGAGGCCAGCCATTCGACAGCGCCTGTGATAAAACTGTATCCGTTCGAACCGTTTTCCACCGGAATATCTCGTCGTGAGTTTTACCAATGGCATCTTTCGCCACCCAACCAGTCATATGACTCAACGAAGGGTTAAAACGGACCACTTTCAACTGATGATCCAGAATCATAATCCCGTCAGCATTTTGCTCAAGAATGGCGTCCAATCGCTGCTTTTCTGCAATAACCTCCTGGTAAAGACGGGCATTTTTCACCGCAATGGCCGCCTGGTCGGCAAAGCTCTGCAGCAGTTTAGCCGCGTCAGGACTTATTCGATAGTTGTCTGACTGGAAAACGTAGATCATGCCGATGATTGTCTCGCCGCCCAACATCGGCAGCCGCAATCCCTGAGCAACACCAATGTTTACCGACTTGACCACCTCATAGATTCGTTCTGTAATTTCTGGAATTACCTCTTTCTCGGCCCCTTCCTCATAAGGAAAGCCTTGGAGCAAGCTGTTAAACTGTTCAAAATGGGAACGTGGCAAGCCATAAATAGCCGCAACCCGAAACATTTGGTCGGTCGGATCGGCCAGGACAATCACCCCGGCCTGTCCCGAAATGAAATCGACCGACGCCTGGACAATGATCCGCAGCACGTCAATCAGTTCCAATTCGGAGGTTAAAGCCCGACTAATTGCCAGGAGATATTCTCTTTGGCGAATACGATAATCGACTAACATTTTTTTGATTGTAACATACAGTTAAGGAGGTTCCACCTTTCTTACGAGTTTAAGATATTAGCGAAGAAAAATGATAAAATTAGCGTTATGAAATCGGAAATTATTGTCAGACCTGTCGTTGAATCAGACCTGGAAGACATCCGGGCATTGTTTTATCGAAGCTATGGTGAGAACTACCCGTATACAGAGTTTTATAGTGATGAGTGGCTGAAACGCAGTATTTATGGTGACAGTTATCTTTCTCTACTGGCCGAGGTAGACGGCCAAGTTGTTGGCACCGCTTCAGTTTACTTTGAAGTAGGCGCGTATACTGACCTATGCGGAGAGTTCGGCCGTCTGGCTGTTGATCCCGCCTACCGCAGTGAAGGCGTCGGTTCAGCCCTGATGAAAGCCAGACTGGAATTTGCCGAAAAAAGGCTCCATTTCGGCCTGGCAGAGTGCCGCACCGCCCACCCCTATGCCCAACGCATCTCCCATAAGTTTGGTTTCCAGCCTATTGGCTTTCTCCCCCAAAAGGTGCTGCTGACTAACCGGGAGAGCCTGGTGCTGACCGCCCAGTTATTCGGCCCGGCTCGCCAGCTTCGGCGCAATAATCCCCGCGTCATTCCAGAAGCCTTCTTGCTGGGCCAACACTCCCTCCACAACCTGGGGCTTGAGAGCGACCTCATTGCTGTAGATGACGCTGCCGGGTATCCAATTGGAACCGACTTTGAGGTGGAAGAATTAACCGAGTCCGGCCTTTCTTCTCTGCTGCGAATTGAACGCGGCCGTCTTTCGCGCCGTCATGTTTTCGGAAACTTACAGCTAACCTATGGTATTTTCTTGCTCCAGAGCCGAAATTCTTACTATCTGGTGGCCCGCGAAAACGGCCGTATCGTTGGCGCAGTTGGCTTCACGGTTGATTCTATCGGCCGAAGCATCAAAATTCTGGAGCTAATTGACCTGCGAGACGATGTCGCCGGATTTCTGTTAAAGGAGCTGGATCGGTGGGCGCAGAACCGTTACAAAGCCGAATACATCGAAATAACCGTCAGCGCCTACTGGCCCAATATCCAACGAACCTTAAGCAATCTCGGCTTTGTTCCGGTCGCATACTGCCCTTCCTTCGTCTTTCACGAGGTAGAGCGGCTGGATACCATCAAGTTTGCAAAAGTCTATATTCCCCTGGACATTGACCAGGTCAATCTGACCGAAGAAAGTTGGCCGTTGTATGATCTTGTTCGCAGGGGCTTTGAAGAAAAAAGGCTGGGGCTGCTGGTCAATGAAACCAACCGCCGGATAGGGATTTTTAAGGGTCTGGAAGAAGGCGAACTGACCAAAATCGCCGGTCTTTGCACCATATCAACTTATTCAGCCGGTGACATCATTTTGGAAGCTGGAAAACTGGGAGACCGCTTTTTTATCGTATTGGATGGCGAGATAAACATTCTGGCTCGTGATAACAGCACCATCGTCGGCCACGTTCACAGTGGCGACTTCCTGGGAGAAATTGCCCTTGTTTCGCAGCAGCCCTATGGCGCAAAAGCGGTGGCCGCTTCCCCCGTTCAGCTTGCGACCGTTAAAAACCAAGACTTTGAAAACCTTATCAATCGCTACCCCCGCATTGGCATGAATGTTATGCGTAACATCGCCATATCGTTGGGTCAAAAACTGGCAAATTTAGATGAACGGTTTTACCGGGGGGTCTTGGGGGATGGTGGGCAAGAAGTAAAAAGTTAAAAGTGAACAGTCGACAGTACAAAAATTAGACAGTCAAAGCTAAATGGGAATGACTATTCACTTTTTACGACCCACTTCTAACTAAAACTACGGGATGTCTACCGTTGCCGGATCAATGCCCGCTTCTTTCAATGCTTTGACGTAGGCAGACTTGGCTTTGGCATTGTTGATTCTTGCTTTCCGTACATCGGCTGGATCCATACCGTCCGTAATCTCGATAAAATCAGGACGAGGAACGGCCGAAATATCAACCGTTGGAGCAGCAGGAGCAGCGGCCACAGGTTGTGCAGCAGGGGCCGGAGCAGCTTCCTCAACCGGAAGCGCCGCAGCCGCACCAGACTCTTTGAAGGCTTTAAAAGCGGCCGATTTCGCTTTGGCATTGGCAATACGCGCTTTCCGAACGTCGGCGGGAGACATATCATCGGTGATCTCTATCATCTGATAATCCACACCGGCCACCGGCTCTCTGATAGCCGCCGGAGCCGCCCCGCGTGGCTGGGCAGCCGCCTGGGCC
>JBAPRX010000092.1:0-4514 GCA_049281335.1 Promineifilaceae bacterium (SeqCode) | reverse complement strand
GTCTTACATGGGGCTATCTCTCCCGTAGAGGGGATCGGCCCGGATGATCTGAAGATTGCAGAACTGGTTGCCAGAGTTGAGAAAGGGGGGCTAAAAGAAATCATCGTTGCTACCAATGCTACGTTGGAAGGGGATTCAACTGCACTGTATCTGCAACGACGGCTGGCTCCGCTTGAGGTGCGGCTAACGCGCCTGGCGCGCGGCCTCTCTGTTGGCAGCGATCTCGAATATACAGACGAAATCACACTCGGCCGAGCGATGGAAGGGCGACAGGAGCTACTCTAAAAAGGCTATAGAAAATAAAAAAGGCTGGTCAATTAAATTGACCAGCCTTTTTTTATTAATAGTTATGGTGATGGTTTATTATGCTGTCATTTTTCGGCGGATTAAAAGACCCATGCCAACAATCACAAGAGCTAATAGACCAAGTAAGATTGGTGTTTGGATAGTAGCGCCTTCTCCGAAACCCGTTAGGGAGACGCTGGTCGGACTTGTGTAAACCACATCGGCCGAAGCGCTGTCTGTTGGGCCAGCACCATCGGTAAGTTCAATATCGCTGGTTACTGTAACAACATTGGTGTAGCTGCCTGCGACGGCCGTATCCTGACAGCCGTAGGAGACAGTTTGACTAACGGCCAGTGTGCCAATTGCATTATCACAATCAGAGACCAACGGATCCGAGACATCAACGTTGATCAGACCAACATCACCTGTGTTGGTAACGGTGATAGTGAAGTCAGCAACACCGTTGGTGGTAACGTTCTGTGACGCCGGAGAGATGCCAATAGCGATGTCTGGCACTGCATCTGGGGCAATAATAGAAACATCGTCCACGAAGAAGTTAGTCGTATTTGTGCCAAAGATTTCAGAGTGGAACTCAATGGTGTGCGAACCACCATCAGCATAGGCTGAAATATCGAGCGATTTTTGGGCATATCCAACAACACCGCAAGCCGCGTCGTCTCCTAAGATCTGATATTCCTGATTGCCATCTACGTTCACTTCCAAATAGTCAGCCGCAGCACCCGAAGTAACCGGACATTCTTGCCACCAGGTCATCATAGTTGTCCCTGCCGGAATGACTACACTTTGGGATACGGAGCCTTCTTCGTAGGCGGCGATACCACCAAACCAAGCCCACCAACTGCCACTATGCGGACCAGTTCCTCCCCCCACGCCGCAGCCAGCGTCACAAAGTGGTGTACCGAAGTTCGATGAATATTCTGTCCAGGACGAATTTGGTGTGCCGCCTTCAAATCCTCCGTCTTGAACTTGTTCACCCATCGGTGCTTCTGGGAGATTTGGATTTGGTTGGCCGGGTACGCCACGCTGTCTTTCAACTGATTGTCCGGCAGCCATAACTGTATTTATGTTAAAAACCGCCAAAGCCAAAAAACTAACAGTTAAAAGAAACACACCCAAAATAACGAGTAATTTCTTGCTTTTCATTTAAGACCCTCCATTGTTTAAAGTCGTTAACGAGTAGGAAAAGGCAATACTATTTGGTATTTTCTAAGTCCTGTTGAAGAAAATACCTCCTAAGCCACAATAAAATTAGTTTACAGCAATCTAATTTAGAAGTCGAATAAACTTCGCATGTTTTCCCATAATTAATCACCCTTTCGAGATTTACGGGAGTGGATGGGAGTCGAACCCACTGCCGCCCGCTCTGCGCGACCGGCCACCGATTTTGAAGACCGGGGCATCCACCGGGACACAACCACTCCCACCACAAGTATATCAAAATTTGACATCGACGCCCGGTTTGGATAGAATCACCAATGCTCTACAGGAGTCACTTGAATTCTCGCCGGGATAGCTCAGTTGGTAGAGCACTGCACTGAAAATGCAGGTGTCCCCAGTTCGAGCCTGGGTCCTGGCACTTTTACCACCAGGCGGGTGTAGTTCAGTGGTAGAACGTCTCCTTGCCAAGGAGAAGGTCGTGAGTTCGAATCTCATCGCCCGCTCCATCAATTCACCGGCAGGTCGCTAAACGACCTGCCGGTTTCATTTGGCGACGTGGCCAAGTGGTAAGGCAAGGGTCTGCAAAACCCTCATTCACCGGTTCGAATCCGGTCGTCGCCTTAAGGTTCACGATATTGATTGGTTCGGTCTTACAGATTGAACCAATCTTTATTTTTTTATGGGGAAGCAAACGAGGTCGTGGTGGGAGCGAAAGGAGACGGAAACGGCCGTAAGCGAGTCTCTCAAAACCTGCAATCGGGCGTAAAGTGGTCGTTTTGCCCAGCCGTTCAGCCCCCAAAAAGCTAAATCGTGCCGGACTCGACTGTCAGCGAAAAATTTTTTACAATAAGCTTTCCACCAAAGGATTTGTTCAGTTCGTGACAAATTACGGTTGTTTCTCTCATGAGTTTAATTGTATCGTGTTTTTCCTGATATTGTGGCGAATCGTTTCTCGATGAGTTATTATTATTTTCATAATAAAAATATAGTCAATGTCTATCTCCAAGAAGATTTCTTTGTTTTGCCTGTCGTTAGGACCACCATGTTGAGCGGAAAAACAGTAAAAATCTGGGATATGAAGAACAAGTTGACGGAGAGGGTCTATGGAACCTAGTGTGACAATGCGGGAGTATCTGGCTGAAATTTACCGGCTCCAGGAGGATGAGCCAACAGTCAGTACAACAAGTCTCGCCGACCGGTTAAATGTATCGGCTCCGGCCGTTCCCAGAATGTTAAAACGACTGAAAAATGCCGGATATGTCAAACATATCCCCTATCAGGGCGTTGAGCTAACTGAACTTGGTCAGGAAGAGGCTCTACGCGAGATTCGCCGTCACCGAATTCTGGAGGTTTTCCTGGTTCGGGTAATGAGTTTTACCTGGGATGAGGCCCATGAACATGCAGATGACCTGGGAAAGGGACTGAACAATGAGCTGACTCTTCGCATGGCTGAGATGACCAATTTTCCTAAACGCTGCCCGCATGGTGAACCAATTCCCGACGAAGCCGGGAACCTGCCGGACGTTTCCGATGTTTGTATCATCAATTTGAATGTTGGTCATAAAGGGGAGATCAGCCGAGTGCGAACCCACGAATCGGAAAAGCTGCAATATTTTGCAACGTTGGGACTGGTTCCTGGCGCTGAGTTTGAAATTGTCGGCCGTGCGCCGTTCAATGGCCCGATGCGGCTGCGCGTTGGCCGAGAGGAAGTTGTTCTAGGGGTGGAGTTAACGAAGCTGCTTTGGGTTACTTGACTCTATGGGAATAATCGCCGCGCTTTAACTTCTGCAATAGCATCTTCCTGGTAACGGTAAAGCATTGCGGGACGCCCCTCGCTCTCTTTCTTCTTTTTGCCTGTTTTTTCTAAAATTTCAGACGATAATATCTTCCGCCGGAAGTTCCGCTTGTCCAGCTCTTCCCCAAGAATAATCTCATAGGCATGTTGTAGTTCGGAAAGGGTGAATTCGTCTGGCAACAGTTGAAAACCAACAGAGGTGTATTCCAATTTGTAGCGAAGCCGGGTTCGAGCATAGTTGAGGATCTCAACGTGATCAAATGCCAGCCGTTCTGGCAGCGCATCCATTGAAAACCAGCCTGTCGCTTCAGCATCATCACCAGGGCGATGGACGACATCAGTGTAAGGAACTAGAGCGAAGTAAGCGACGGTAATAACTCGTGTGCGGGGATCGCGGTCTGGCTTCCCAAAGGTGTATAACTGCTCAATATAAACATTAGTGACGCCCGTTTCCTCTTCGAGTTCGCGGGCGGCTGCATCTTCTAATGATTCATCTATTTGAACAAAGCCGCCTGGAATAGCCCACATTCCGGCAAATGGGGGGTATTTTCGCCGGACAAGTAAGACCTGTAGCTCTTCTTCAAAAAGTGAAAATATGACAACATCTACCGTGACCGAGGGGCGGTCGTAGGCTGAGGGATCGTAGCCGGATGCGTCAAAATCGTCTGGCGAACTGTCACTCATCCAATTTTATTGATCCGGGAAAGTTTCGACACCCGTTTCAGGTACATTCGGGACACCTGGCGTTGGCACAAGGTCAACTCGTGGCTCTAATCCAAAAGTCGCCGGTTCTGGAATGCTCAGGATACCCTGGTCAACAATCTGGGGCAGCGATACGCTGGTCGTAATGAAGACGCTGTTGTCGCCTTGAGAGCGCAAAGCCAGATGGATTTCGACTCCGGTTTCGAGTGCGAATTTGTAAGCGAGAGCGTCCTGAACAGTCATACTAAGGATGACGATGTCCGGATTTGTCTGAATAGTCTGCGGGGTTGGTGCTGCCGCGCCTTCAACTTCTGATTCTGCCTCCTGGCCTTGAGTCCCGTCAGTTGTCAGGACAGCATCCGCGGGAAAGACCTGTTGCAGGCCATTAGCCGGGTCCAACCAACTCCCCATCCAAATTACTTCAGCTTGTTGGATCGTCAGCTGGGTGACGCGGCGCGGTATTTGGGTGTCTTCCAGGGTAGGACCAACCACGCCGGGGCTGCCCAATTCGGGGATAAATTCCAATCGTCCTTCGGAAGTTCGGCCGAAAAGG
>JBAPRX010000091.1:0-4708 GCA_049281335.1 Promineifilaceae bacterium (SeqCode) | reverse complement strand
GTATTATGGTGATCAGCACAAAAAAGCCTGGACAACTTACTCCGCCGATAACGGAAAATGATGCCCACTTTCGTTTAGAGAGAATGATGCCTTTGCGGAAATTGGATAGCTGTCTGTAATCTATTTAATTTACAATCATAGGCGTTAGATTCTAAAATAACAGCATGAAGGTCAGTGGGTTTGACCTTTGGCACAGGCGATCCATGGAGGACGTCATGAGTGTGTTACACATTCAACTTTTGGGCGGGGTACAGCTTGTTGGTCCAAACGACGCGGCTATTTCATTGCAGCCAACGGTACAAAACTTTCTGGCATATTTGCTTCTCCACCGCCACCGTCATTACTGTCGGGAGGTGTTATCAGGCCTTTTTTGGGGTGAACGAGATGAGAGCCAGGCTCGGCGCTGCCTGAGCACAACTTTGTGGCGGCTACGGCAGGAGTTGGAACCAGAAGGAACGCCGCGCGGAACCTTCGTCACGACAACCCATTCAGGCGAGATTGGTTTTAACGGCCAAAGTGAAGCCTATTGGCTGGATGTGGCCGAATTTGATACGAAGGTCAAAAATGGTCTAGATTGCAGTCCGGCCGAGATGGGGGCAGCTGAAGCACGACAATTAGAGGAAGCGGCCGAACTTTACACCGGCGATTTGCTGGAAGGGTTCTACGATGATTGGGTGCTTTCCCCTCGGGAACGGCTTCGCGCCCAATATATCAACTGTCTCGGCCGTCTCATGCGCTACCACAATCAGAATTATTCCTATGAACGGGGGATATATTACGGCCGAAAAATTCTGGATATGGACCCCCTTCGAGAAGAGATTCACCGGGAGATGATGCGGCTGTACGATCAAAATGGGGAGCGGGCGCAGGCGGTTCAACAGTACGAACATTGTCGGGAGATTCTGGCAGAGGAACTTGATATCCTACCAATGCCGGAAACACAAGCGCTTTACCACCAACTCGCCTCAAACAGGGGCCAATCTATTCTTAAACCGGCAGCCACTGTCGGGAAGGGGCAGCCAGAAAACCTCCAACAAGTATTAAACCAGATAGACCAGGCACTCCTTAATCTGGAAGAAGTGCGAGGGCAGCTTTATCAGGCCAAAAAGGCAATGACCCACTTCATTGACCATTAATTTTTTGGGGTGGTTGGTGACATTCTCGTGATAATCTCGTGATACCCATTTGGTAATCTAAAAAACGGGCTTCTCAAACGTCAAAGACAGGCTTCTCGGCGGTGACAAGACTCAGAGACCCGATTTGTAAATGAATGAATCCGAGAAAAGCGACCATGCTTTCATTATTCGCATCTGGAAGGAAAACCGGGAGCTTAAAGATGCTCCTCCGACCTGGCGAGGTGTTATTGAACACGTTCCTTCCGGTAAAAGACGTTACTTGAAAGACCTTGCTCACATTATCATCTTTATCCTCCCTTTTTTTGAAGAGATGGGGGTAAAGATTGATGCATTTGGGCGGCAAGAAGGGCGGTTCCAAAGAGTGAAGCAATGGCTGCAACGGCCGTCTTCCGATCCAGAACTTTCTGATGAAACAGGTGACTTATAAACTCGCACAAAGCCATAAAGGGAATTGCCTGATGGGCTGCCCCTCTTGCGTAGCGCGAAATTATTGCCAGCGATGGCTTATGACTGATTTATCTCTTCGTCTTTTTATTAAATAGATATGGCAAGTTACCAGGCAATTTTTGCAACCTGTACCGCAATTTGTAACGTTCTCCTGCAAGCGCGTTCGGCCGATTTATATGGCGTGGATATTGAGAACATTGGTTGCAGCGTTTTTACCACCTTTGATTTCAACGGCAATATCCCAACCGATGGAGAGGTGGCCCTTTTCCTCTACCGGGTGGATGTCAACGCTGCCCAGCGCACCATGCCGCCCCGACCCCGCTATGACGGCATTCAAGAACGCCGTCACCTGCCCCTCGACCTCCATTTTTTGCTCATTCCTCGTGCCAACCAGGCTGAACGACAGCAATTGATTTTAGGCTGGATGATGCGCGTCGTTGAGGACAACGCTTCCATCCCGGCCAATCTTCTCAACAGCGGGCAGGAAAACGTCTTTTATCCCGAAGAGCATATCGAGATAACCCCCGGCATGTTGACTACCGAAGAGATGCTGCGAATCTGGGATCAACTGCCTTCCGATTTCAATATATGCGTTCCCTACTGCGCCCGCGTGGTACGGATTGAATCGCCGATAAGCACTTTAGAAGGGCCGCCGGTTCTTCAGCGCTACCTGGATTTCCGAGGATAACGATTTTAGGATGTTGGCAAATCTGACTCCGCTTGAGATCGTCACTTACCAGGCAGCCCTGGCGCTGCAATTTACCGACGTTGTCACCGGGGAGCGGGTGACGGATGGACTGACGGTTCGGGCATGGGCATTTGATCCGGTCGCTCCGCAGCTTGTCCAGCGGGTAGATGAAGCCGAGAAGTCGCCTAACAGCGGCGTTTATGGCTTTCGGACTATGCCCGGATTGAAGCGGTATGAAGTAGGGGATACAGTTCCGACCGGCAGCCTCGCTTTTGTGGTGACGGTGGTAGATCGGTTCGGCCGATTTCTGCCCCAGACCCGCCGCTACGACCTGCCGCTGGCGGTTCCGGCGGTGCAGCTTATTCCGCTCTATTCTAACCCCAATCGTCCGACCCCAACCGGATTTGGCGCAATTCGTGTCCAACTCGTTCGGACAACGGCTCCGGCCGGGGTTCCACCCGAAGTAACGGTTATTCAGCCTGCGGCCTGGGCCAGAATAGCGGTCACTGTTCCGGCCGACAATCCTGGCGACCCTCCCAACCTGTTACATGGGCTGGCCGATGGCCGGGGGATGGCGCTAATTCTCGTTCCCTATCCGGTAATTGCTTCCAATGTGCTGCTCAACGAAGCGGAATGGTCGATCACGGTAGGAGTGGAATATGAAACGGCCGCTCTCCAAACTGACTACGACCTGCTGAACATCATTTTGCCCGATCTCGACCAAGAACAGACGCCTCCGTTCCAGGATACGCTGGAATCACAGGCGGCGGCTTTTCTTTTTGGCGTCGTCAATGTTGTCAATGCTGCCGATCAGGTTTACAGCATCGTTGGCCCACCGAACGTGACCGAACGAGACTTCACGCTTCAGTTCGGCCGTTCCCTGATCCTCAGAACTGAAGTAAACGGCGCACCGGACGATCCGTTGTCGGAACTTTTAGTTGAATCTGCATAGGAATTGTAATTGGTGATTAGTGATTCGTAACAGGCAATCACCAGTCACCAATCACCAATAAACCAATCAATTATTTCTGCCTTTGGCAAAGGAGAGGTTTCAATGCCTGAATATCTGTCACCGGGCGTTTACATCGAAGAAACGAGTTATCGTTCTAAAACCATAGAAGGGGTTAGCACCAGCACGGCCGGATTTGTCGGCTCCGCTCGCTTTGGCCCGGTGAGCGGCCAGCCTGAACTCGTTACCAGTCTTGCCGATTATCAACGAATTTTTGGCGACCTGGAGGATTTAACATTTACTGACCAGGATAACCCGACCGTCAATTACCTGGCGCATGGCGTTCGAGCCTTCTTTGAGGAAGGTGGCCGTCGTCTCTTTGTCCAACGGGTTTTCAATACCCCGGACGGCTTTGACATCACCGATGGCGTTCCGGCTAACCATTACGCTACCGGCAACACCCCAGATGGTTCAACAACGGCCGCAGATGGCTTCAACATTGTGGCCCGGTTTCCCGGCGCGGCCGGAAATATGCAGATCACATTCGCGCTCATTGTCGGCCGAAATGTCTACCGGGAGAATACCGACGGTGGCAATCATTTCCTGACCCGCCTCAGTAACAACTCGCTGGTTCACGTTCGCACCGTTGATACCAGCACCGACCCCGACACGATTACCGCACAGGGAACGGCCAATGGTTTGATGATTGCCCGCCGCAATCCGGCCAATGGCGCCTGGGAACTGTTTGACAACGACCCCGATGGGTCTACGCCATCTGTAACTCAGGATTTGTCCAGTACCGGTACTGTTCCGGCGGGCCTTCAAGTTCGGCCTGTAACAGTTCTGGTTGAAGTTGCCCGACCGGCAGCTCAACCCAACGAGTTTGACGAACCGGAAACATTAGGTGAATTTTCCTTTGTTCAAACAGCCCGTAACGCCCTCTTGTCCACTTTCACGCCCAACCCCGATAACCGTTTCGCCGCCTTGACGACACCTTTTGCCCTGGTTGATATGGACGCTGATGAGCAGTTTGCCATCACCCTGGCTCAAAACCTGATGAGTACCGACATGTTGGACAGTCTTTCAACGGCTGATGAAGAGGACACAATCGCTTACACTTTGAGTGGCGGCGACGACGGCGAACTGCCCATTCCTATCACCTATGCCGGTGATCCGGACTTTGATGATCTGACCGCAGACCCGCTCCAAATGCCGCTCAACGGCTTTCTGGCCTTTGAAGCGGTGGAAGACATTTCCATTGTGGCTGCGCCTGGTTACTCGGCCAGCCCAGAGGATGATGATGTCCTGGGCATCCAAAATGCCCTCATCAACCACTGCGAACGGATGCGTTATCGGGTTGCTGTGCTTGATACGCCACCCAATCAAACGACCACCGAAGCATTGGAATTTCGCAACTTGCGTTCTTCTGAATATGCGGCTCTGTATTATCCCTGGGTCATCGTTTCAGACCCCCGACCCAGCCAGGGC
>JBAPRX010000090.1:0-3322 GCA_049281335.1 Promineifilaceae bacterium (SeqCode) | reverse complement strand
GATTACACCGATGTCAATGGTACGAGTCAGGTCTGGCGGCAGGGGTTTTATGCGGTTGGAACCGTCGGGCCAGACCCAGGCCAGTGTACAACCTGCCAGTCGCCATTGACCGAGCATATTCAGATTCCATTCAACCAGCCCTTCTTCTATGAATCGGACAACTTGATGGAGCAGTTGGGCCAGCTTAACATCTTGCCGCGTCGGATTAACGCGATCACACTTATTTCGGCAGGCCACTCGTTTGATGTGGAAGTATTGGAAGTGGCGGTCGTGGCGCGAGAGTGATTTTTGGTTGTCTGGGGGGAGTTGGTAAAATTGGGGTGAGGAATTTGTAATGGTACTATGGCAGTTATTAGTGGATTAATTCGGAAAACGGCCGCGTTTTTCAGGCAACGACGGGGGAAATGGCTGTTCTTGGTGGTAAATGGGGCGCTGCTGCTGTTATATGGCTGGACGCTGACGGAATCTGTGCCGATTACGGTAGAGGTGACGGATGGGAACTGCCTGGCGATTTTACCCGATAGAACGGCCGAAATTCCCTGTCCTGGTCTAAGTCAAGGAGAGATTGGCCTGTCGCTGGAACGCACCGAGATGCGCGATCTGGCAAAAACAGGGCCGTTGGATTGGTTTGCGCCGAGAGCGGGTTGGCGCCGGATTCTTGTGTCGGGCGACGACGATACTCGGCCGATTCAAGTAACCTTCACCGATCAATTGCCCTATTGGCGGCGGGTGGGCGACGAATGGCGGCCGTTATTAGAACATGCCGCGCTGCGCTGGCGGGCGCCAATTCAGCGATCATTCAAAGTCGAAGCCAGCGTCAGACGACCGGAAGGAGAACTGGCAGGCGTGCTGCTGCTCGAACCGGGTGGGCAGGCGGGCTGGGTTTTTCAGGTCGATACCAATGAACGGCAGGCAAGCTGGTGGCGATGGGAAGGGAATCAGCCGACCGAGTTTCTTCTAGGTATCCCCTTTCAAAAGTCGCTTATATCTCAGATTAAATCGCTGCTGCGCGTGATCCTGCGAGGACATCACGGTGCGCTGCTGGTCCTCCTGGTTGGCTGGCTGTTAAATAAGCTGCTTCGTGGGCGGCTGCTGCCATCATTCAAGAAGATTCGCCCCCAATATGGCGTTTGGTTGGTGGCGTTCGTAATGTTGGGAGCGGCCGTCTTTATCACCATAGATGCGTTAGAGCAAATCCCGCATGTGCAGGACTCGGTGACGTTTTTGTTTCAGGCCGAACTGCTGGCAAAAGGCCGATTGTTTGCCCCTGCGCCACAGCTGCCGGAGTTTTTTAAGCAAGAGTTTCTGACCGTTCAGAACGGCCGTTGGTTTGGGCAATATCCGCCGGGTTTTGCGCTGGTGCTGGCCCTTGGGGTATTGATGAAGCTGCCCTGGTTGGTGAATCCCCTGCTTTCGGCCGTGACGGTGGTCCTGCTCTATAAGCTGGGGGCGCTGTTGTTCAGCCGAAAAGTGGGGCTGCTGGCAGCCGTCCTGGCCCTTTTTTCACCTTACTATTTGCTGATGTCGGGCAGCTTCATGGTGCATCCGGCCGAACTGTTCTGGACCGTGCTGTTTTTGTTGGGCTGGTGTTACTGGCTGAAGGGAGGCCGAAGCCTTTGGTGGCTGGTGGGGGCGGGAATGGCGTTGGGAATGGTGTTGTTGACCCGGCAGGTAACGGCCGTTGCGGTTGGCGGGTCGGTGGTGGGCGGTGGTGGGTATGTCCCTCATTGCGGCCCTAACGGGCAGATTTGGCCTTGATGGACTTCGCATAGCGAGCGATAAGAGAGCCTGGCGCAAGATTTTATCAGGTGGATTGATAGTCGGATTGGGCGTGTTGCCCTTCGTGCTGCTGCTCCTTGGCTATCAATGGGGCGTGACCGGCGATCCCCTGCAAGACCCACGCCTGATTAGTCGGCCGTTTGACAAACCCGGGTTTGGCCTGGACGTGGGCAGCCACGATAATGCCTTTGTCTACGATGTAGTGGAAGGAGAGCGATTCATTGCCTGGTATACGGATCCAGACCTGCCCCCCAGAGGCCACACGGTAGCGCGAGGGCTGTTCAATATGCTCCAAAACTGGAAGGTCTTGAATGATCACCTGTTTGGCTGGCTGCCATTTCTGACACTGGCTTTTTGCTGGCTCGTTTTTGTGGCAGGTCGGCCGACTTTTGGCGATTGGCTGCTGCTGGCATTAATGGCGGCGGTGGTTGGGGTCTATGTTTCCTACTGGTCGTCGGGCATTATGTATGGTCCGCGTTACTATTACGCGGCTTTACCAGCATTCTTGCTGCTGACAGCGCGAGGAGTGAGTGTGTTGGGACAGCGGTTGGGCGGCCGTTCCGGGCAGTGGGTGGCGGTTGGCTTGGCAGCAGCCTTTATAGTTGGGAATTTGTTGTTTTATCTGCCGGAGTCGGTTGAAAATACGCGAGGCTTTAACTTTGTGAGTGGACAACCACTGGCGGCGGTTGAGAAGGCGATTGACGGCGAGGCGGTCGTCTTTATCACCAGTCACGAACCCGGCTGGTGGGAGTATGGACAGTTTTTCAGTGGCAACACCCCCTGGCTGGACGGCCGTATTATTTTTGCACGAGATTTGGGGGAAGAAAACGGCCGATTGCTAGACTTATATCCGGGTCGTGCTGCCTACTGTTGGGATGGGGAAACTGAGGCGCTGAGTGCCTTCCCTTGTTCAGACGAATAGGAAAGAGGGCAATATCCTGCAAGACATTCTGTTTGTGGTTGTGGTACGATAGAGATTGTGGTGGACACTTTGAGAGTGTTTCCGGATGTGAAAAGGTTGTACGGTTCGTTTCATGACTTCCAGGGATTGGACAAAAATCTGGCATAATACCCAGGTTGGTGTGCGGCTGTTAGAAGCCCATTACGTTGACCATGCCTTTCCGCGTCACAGCCATGATTACTATGTGGTTACTGTGGTCAGGCAGGGATTGCAGACGTTTTTCCATGATGGTGACAAATATTTTACCCCACCCGGTGGGGTTATTCTGATCAACCCCGATGTGGTTCATACGGGGGAACCGGCCGATTCCAACGGGTATGAGATGGTTTGCTTTTATCCGACTGTCGCACACATGAAAGCGGCCGTCTACGAGCTAACCGGATGGCATCAGGCGCTGCCATTTTTCAAAGAGGTTCGGGTGGACGATCCCTGGTTGGTCCAGAACGTTTTGTCGTTGCACAACGCCCTGACCAATGCGGCTTCTCCCCTGGAATCCGAAGCGCGTTTCACCTGGACGCTGGCCCAACTAATCCGGCGCTATGCCGATGTTCGTTTTCGGGAACAACGATTGGGCCGGGAGCG
>JBAPRX010000089.1:0-11816 GCA_049281335.1 Promineifilaceae bacterium (SeqCode) | reverse complement strand
TAACATGGCTGATGATGATGCGGGCGCTGACATAAGGATCAAGATGGTCATGGGGGTTAGCACCGTTTTGATTCTCCCCAAAAAAGGGCGGTCGGTTCATTTTGCCAATGTCGTGATAAAAAGCCCCCACGCGAACCAGGGTGCTGTTAGCCTTCACCTGTTCGGCCGCTTGCTCCGCAAGGTTGGCAACCATAATGCTGTGGTGATAGGTTCCCGGCGCTCGTCGCAGCAGTTCCTGCAATAAAGGATGATCCAGGCGTGACAACTCCTGAAGCTGGATCATGGTAATCACCTGGAAAACGGTGCCTACCACAAAGATACCTGCCAGACCGAATCCAGAGGTCAGGATAACGCCATTAAGCCCACCAAAAATAAAGGGTGTGACCAGTTCCGGCAGTTGGGCATTATCAGACAAACGAAAGACCAATATAGTGGCAACATTAACCACCGCAACGACCAACCCGGCCCTAAACAGCGAGTTAAGCCGCTGGCTGTCTCTCAATGACAAAACTGCCAAAATTCCCCCTGCGGCCGAATAAAAAGCCATCTCCAGCGAATCCTGAGCAATATACCCCACCAAAAAACCGAGAACGACTGTCACAACCAGCGCCAGACGACGCTCAAAAATCGCGGCCGTAATCAAAGACAATGCCGCCGACGGGAACAGATAAGCATACACCGTTCGCCCCGGAATCAGCAGCTTGGCACTCAGAACAAACAGCAGCAGCAGGACAGCCAAAATAACCAGGTGTCTGGTCGAACGATATTGGCGGCTGGTAAAATGTACCCAGTAAAGGGTGACGGTTGCGGTTGAAAGCAGGGCAATTAGCAGCGAACTAATGACGATCTGCCAGTTCGTTGTCTGCTGGAGCAGCCCTAATTGTTGCAGCATCTCAATGTCTTCTTCAACCACAATATCACCCACCCGGAGAATATCCTGGCCCTGGGTAATATTCTGCGAAACTGGCTCGACAGATTCTCTCGCTTCCGCCTGGGCTTCTGCGGTTGCCTGGGCATCAAAAAAGATGTTGGGAACAATAAACTGGGGAGCCAGCGAGGTAACAATACGCTCCTGAGAAGGTGTCAGGTTGAAATTGGCTCCTAACGACGCCTTACGTCGCGCTTCACTCAACTGCTCCTCAACAACCCCTTCCCGCATCGTATCTTGAATGATTTGGGAAACGTTGTCACGAACGGCCGCAAATTCATTCGGTGTCAATGATAAGAAATCATTGGTAATCTGGGGATCAACAGTGAGGTCTTGAATGCTTTGTAGATAGGCCTGTTTGTCATCGGCCGTTGTCACGCCGTCCGCCCGCACAACTTCGACAAAGCTAAAAACACTGAGGGCATAATTGTTCTGTTCTCGGCCGATTCCCAAGTCAATACTCGTATAACGGTCTGGAACAGCAGCAACAGCCGCCTGTCTGGCCCGTTCCGTCAACACATCGCTGATATAAGTGACAGATTGAGGGGCAACCACATCCTGAGGAGCCGGTTCCGCTAACGTCACCGAAACTTGCGGCCCCCGAACCAGATTAAAAGACAAAATCACAGCCACGCCAAGCGTGACCACAGTCACAAATAGATATATCTGTGATTGTCGGGCAATATTTTGCCAGCGTGAATTCGCTTGATTATCAGATTGAGCGTTCATAGGTGCGTTTGGGAAACATTATCCCTGCAACAGTTGACGAACAACGGCGCTAACCACACGGCCGTCTGCCTGACCTTGCAGTCTCGGCATCAACTGTCCCATCACCCGCCCCATATCTTTTATATTGCTTGCGCCAACTTCGTTGATGACCTCCCCCGCAATGCGACGAACTTCATCCTCAGTCATCATCTGTGGCAAATAGGCCTCAATGAACGTTAACTCTTCCTTTTCTTGATCAACCAAAGCATCCCGGCCAGCTTTTTCAGCATCGGCAATCGTCTCACGCCGCTGCTTGGCCTGCTTGGTCAACACAGACAGAACCGCCTCCTCGTCCAGCGTCGTCTGTTCATCCACTTCTATTTGTTTGATCGCTGCCAGCAGCATCCGAAGCGTATCACGTTTGTGGGTTTCCCCTTCACGCATAGCCGCCGCCAGATCGGATTTTAATTGTTCTTTTAATTCCATTCCTTATCCGCCTCAAATCTTCCCAACCTGATTTTAGCATTTCATCTGAATGAATGTCAAACAGAGAGGATGGTGTACAGGTTCAAATCACCCTCCCGACCATCACTGCGAAACTGGGCCAGACACCTTAAGCCGGCCGTTTCAGACAGTTTTTCGGTTTCGGCCGAATCAATAAAAGCCACATAGCGATACCCCTTGCCGCCCCGCTGCCAGGTTAGCAGGTAATCGTTCTCCTCTACGTCCTCATCCAGCAACCCGGCCTTCGACCAGGGCGTTATCTTGCGCCGTTGGCGGTCGCTGTCTAAAAACTGCCAGTTTGAGAGAACGATTCGGCCGTTCGGCGCAAGATGGGCCGCCATCTCTTGCATCAGCCGCAAGCGGTTGACCCACCCCGGAATATGCTGCATCGTCGCCAGACAGCTAATCAAGGCATAACTCCCCAACCCTGCCAGACAATCTGCCTGACTCATATCTCGTTGGATGAACGTTCCGCCTGTCGTCTGGCTGCGGGCCGCCTGGAGCATGTCGGCGCTGAAATCAAGGCCAGTATAGTCAGCAGCAAGGTCATGGGCCAGAGAAAAACGGCCGAAACGGCCGTCGCCGCAGCCCACATCCAACAAATGCCCCGCCGACTGCGGCAAATAGTCCAACAGCTTGAAAAACCCTTCTTGGGGAGCGGCCCTGGTTTCTACGAATGGCGTGGCAAAGCGGCCGTAAAACGCCTGATTCAAATCCAGTAACCGCTCAACAACCGCTCCATCCATCCTGTCCGCTCCTGCGAATCTTCTGCCGATTGGTCACAAACCAATGGCTGCCCCCATCTATTTCAACCCAGACGCCAGGATGATCAAGTTGAATGACCCGGCCAGGCTGCCAGTCGTCACCGTGCGTGGTCCTCAGATAAATCTCCACCCGATCATTCAATTTAAACATCTCGACCAGTCGTTTTTTCATCGTATCAATGCAAATTTAGCTCACGTCAAGGCGCAAAGCAGGATGGCAACATCTTCTTGCCATAAATATCACAACTGCTCTGGCCGGTCTCCAGACCGAGCCAGCGTTGCGAATAATATAATCACAGGTATCACGCACCGAACTGCCGGAGCGTTCGCTCTACGGAGGAAACATAGCTGCCGCCGAATAAACGGACGTGAACCAGAAGCGGATAAAGATTATAAAGATTCCGCCGTTCCTCAAAGAAACCAGGGGCAATGGGACGTATTGAGGTATACCGTTCAAAAAACGGCTCGCCAAAAGTGCCAAAGAGCGTTGTAAAAGCCAGCTCTATCTCGGCGTCGGCATAATAAATAGCCGGGTCAACAAAACCCGTAATGCGGTCACTGGCGGCCAGAATATTACCCGACCAGGCATCGCCGTGTATCAGCGACGGCTGTTCCGGTTCCACCAACCACCGCTCCAAACGGCGGCACAACAGTTCCAGCCTTGAAAAAACGGCTGCCGGTAAACGGCCGCTTTCCAATCCCTGCCTGCCCATGTATAAAAGCCGCTGCTCTCGGAAAAAATCAAGCCAGGAGTCGTTCAAGGCATTTGGCTGGTGCAGACCGCCAATCAAGGTGTCCTGTTCCAGTCCATACTGCGTTGAACTGATATTGTGCAGCGCCGCCAGTAGGACGGCTGCATGTCTTTGGGCATCGGCCGAAAAGTGGTTGCGGCCTGGCAGGTAAGTCATCAACAGAAAACCTGGCTCCGAATGAAGAACGGCCGGAACCGGCAGTTGGCTGTTCTCGGCCAGATAGCGGAGCATATACCCCTCCACCGCCAACTGCGGTCTGGGGCCATCCTCCATCTTCGCAACCACCGAGCTTCCATCTACCAACCTGACCCGGTAAACCTCTCCAATGCAGCCACCGCTCAACGGTTCCACACTGGTCACGCTTTGACCCGTAATTTCCTTGATTTTTTCAGCTAAATCCATACAGTTAACATTATGTCAACCCAATTCAGCAGGTTTTTCATCTCCAACACCGAATTTATTCGATGCCTACTTTCCAGAACGCCGTATCAACCAGATACCGGCCCCAATAACAACAAAAGCCCCGGCAACAATTCCCAACAGCACCCCAACAATAATCCCGGTTCGAAAAACACCCGAATTACTAGAGTCATTATTACTTTGTGGAGCCGTCTCGGTGGGCGACACGGCCGAGTTGCTGTTGTTATCATCACCGCTGTTCCCGAAGAAAGGCAAATTAATCGTCGAACCGCCCTCATTCTCCGTATTGGAACTCTCTACCCGGTCGCATTCATATAGGTCTTTATCATAACTCGATAGGTCACGAACGTTCGACACATCCGGCTGGCCGGGATCATAACCAAAGACGGGATCAACCGTCATCTCCTCCGGTGAAATAACCGTATTGAGCCGGGTCAGATAGCTGTGTTCCTGGGCCAGTTCCACCAGCAGCGGGTCGGTGAAGGCAAAGTTAGAACTCGATCCAGCATATTCTGTCACAAACGCCTGCCCCTGAAAGCGGTCGGCCGTTGTTCCGATAAGCTGGCGGTAGTTATTACCTCCATAAATATAAAAGCGGAGATCGTCGGTCGGAATCTGGATATGAGTATAGTTCAAGGGAACGGCCTGCTGTTCAGCAAAGAACCAGACCAGAACAGCCATATCCGGGTTAGCAGCAACGGCCGTTAACCGCAGCGGAATCATCGGAACATCCGAATCATACGTCACCTTAATCGGCTGAATATCCTGCACCCCCTGATCCGGCAGCAAGCGCATTGCCAAAAAGTAAAAGTTTTCCTCCACATATAGGTTAATGAGCGGCTCCATCTGCTCCTCCACCCGGTAATTATTATCTCGGAGCCAATTAATAAGTGCAGTCGGGTCGTCCGAACCAATCACGTCAAAGCCAAAGGGGCCGACTTCCCCGGTGGCAAAAACCTCAACGCCGCCCGCCTCGGCCGACTCTTCCACTGCCTCAAATTCGACAACCAGACAGTCATCTGGGACCGGTGGTGGAATGAAACGGACATTGGTCATCTGCTCCAACTCCACGAAAGCAGTTGTACCTGTTTCAGGCACTTCGATGTCCTCGGCCGTAATCGGAGTCGAAAGTGGTAAAATCCAGGAAAAATCATCGTCAAAGCCAGTATATTGAATCTGAATGATGGCCGAGACAGTCCCATCCCCATTTTGGGTGAAGATAATCCGTTCTGCATTCTGGTCAACCGGATTATTCTGACAAAACAACCCTCCACAGGCTTCGGCCGTCTGACTAGAAAGCCATGCGCAGCCAATCACCCCCACAAGAACCAAACAAAGCAATACCTTTCTTCTCATTGTCCTCACTCCTTTTGTGGCCCTGGAAATGCCAGGCGCGTGCAAAAGCCTTTGGACCACCTACCATGAAAAAAGTAATCGGCACCTGATTATCAGGACGGATAAACGGCCGAAATAGTTCCCCCTTTTCCCTAACAAGCTGTTACGGCCGTTTGACGACAAGATTATCAAAGGAAACACTAAGCCCCGGCTGACCAAAAGTTCCGCCCTCCAGGGCAATATTGCCCTCTGCATAAGTCGCGTCGCTGAATTGATGCAGCAGTTCCCCATTGACATACACAGCCACCGCCGGCCCGGTCGCCGAGATGCGAATCAAATTCGTCACATTATAGCCCTGCATAATGGCCTCCGACTGCGGCCAATCCTCAACAAAGGACGTCCAGCTGCCATCCGCATCGTGCCTTTGGACGGTAAAGCGGCCGTTTCCGGTAATGTCAAAACGGTAAAACTCATCCGGCGACTGCATCCTGAAGATAACCCCATAACTGCTTTCCAGGCTGCCCGCCAGTTGGGTCGCTTCAACTTCCAGCAAAAAATTTGAAAAAGCCCGATCCTGAAGCGTTGTGTATTGGATCGTATTTTGGGCGTTCACTTCAACCAGCATCCGTTCGTTGAGAACGGCCGTCATCCCCAAATCATCCGCCTCCGTGAACCAATCGGCCGTGTCACCAATGGCAAACGATTCGGACAGCAGCACCCCGGAATCCTCCGGCTGGAGTGGAACGGCCGTCGCCGGTGATTCCGAATCGCAGGCAGAAAGCGCCAGCACCAATACTGCCAACCCTAATATCCATCGTTGGACGCTCAATTTACGATTGCTCCTCTGGCACAACAATCCGAAAAGGTTCAGGCGCAATGACGGCCGTAAACGGTGTTTGCCCCCCCTTCTCGCCATCTACCCAATATTCCACAGCCGGTTCGCTCCGCGCAATAATTTCTCTACCCTGCCAATGCTGGAAAATTTCTTCTTTGCCTTCCGCGCTCAACAATCCGGTGACGGCCTCCGGCACATTCTTTTTGATCAGAATAAGATCCAGCAATTTGTCATTGGATTCAACAGCTTTCTCAAATGGCTGTTCAATACCCCAACCCCACAAATTCATCAAAATACAAATTAGAGCCTGCTGTTCAACCTCTTTGCCATCCACTGTCAGAAAATAACGGGACAGCCGAGGCTCTTTGATAAGCCGCAAGATCGGTAGCAGATAAGCCCAAAATCCAACTTTATCCTTCATCTCCCGACCGGCAAGATTGGACTCCTTGACACCGATATAAGCCCGCAGAAGGAAATACAAATCATTTATCTTGCCAATGTCAACCGGGCGAACCATGTTCCCTTTGCACAAGAGTTCGGCCGCTTCTTCTAATTTGAAGGGTATACCCATTTCTCTGGCGATGCTGTTTGCCGTACCGCCCGGCAATATTCCCATCGGCACGTCGCTTCCAAACAGACTGTTGGCAATCTCCATCATGGTGCCATCACCGCCGTAACCGGCAACCAGGTCAACGCCTGCTTCAACCGCCTCTTTCGCAAACCGTCTGGCATCACCCAGCTTCTGCGTCACGTCCACCTGCCAGTTCAGATCATAATTCTGAAAGACCCGATTAAGGGTATTCAGAATTTGTTGGTCCTGTCCGGATGCCGGATTAATAATGACCCTAATATTTTTAAAAGCCATTTAGTCGCTCTCCTGGCAGCCTCCTAGGGCGCAATCACCTGGATATTGTCAAATTGAATAACGGCCGTTCCTGGTTGGAAGGTACTCGCCGCCAGCCCAATATCCCCAACAACAAAGGTGGGGTCTGTAATCGTTTCAAGCGGAATACCATTGACCGTCAGGCTTAATTCGCTGCCTATGCAGCTTGCCCGAATCTCGTTCGCTGCCGCCCCCTGATTAATCACATCCGTAAAAGTATATTGGCCGTCGCCGGTCAGATAGGTAATCTGATTGCTGGCTGCCTGATATTTTCCAATCGCATAATAGCCATCACCACTGATCAGGAAAACATAAAAGTTCTCCGGGTTCTGATACCGGCAAATTACCCCATAGGCATTGTCATTTGGGCCGCCGACCTGCCGGGCCTGAACCGTGATGATAGTGTCGTCCATCTCTCGTTCGGCGTTCGTCCACCAAATCTGCCCTGGCTGGCTGGTACTCAGCCGCAAAACGCCATCGCTAATCTGGGCTGCTGCACCGGAACCATCATAAAGCGTCCAGCCGCAGTTTTTGGTCCCTTCAAAATCGTCATTCAAAAGCGTTCCTCCCTCGTTGCATGGGTCCGGCCCAGAAACATCTTCCGGCAAACAGGCAGAGAGAATAACCAGCAGAAGTGCCATCCACAATAATTTTTTCATTTCTCACCTCTTCTCGGCCGTTTGGATTGTTGGTTCAATTCTCCCCTTCAGTTTTATCCAACTGCTCTCGAAGTTGCTCGATTTCGTCAGCCAGCCCGCCTTGCTGCCGGGAAACAAACAGGTAGAAGCCCATTGCTCCCAACCACAAAACAATGATCACGATTGCAACGACAATCAGGTTTTCCATCAAACTTATTCCTCATTCCTCTTTTTATAATGATATTTGCTTTAAGAGTGTACCCGAAAATAACGACATCATGTAACGGCTATAACCACGAATTCCAAAGGGGTTCGTCAATCCCGCGCTGGTGATTCTCATAGCGGGCCATCGCAAAGAGTAAATCCGACAGCCGATTCAAATAGTGAAGCACATAAGGACCGACTTCCTCCTCGCGTCGCAGAGAGACAACTATCCGTTCTGCCCTGCGGCAGACCGTCCGTGCAACATGTAAATTGGCAGCGCCAACCGACCCGCCCGGCAAAATAAAGTTTTCCAATGGCCCAACGGCCGTCATCATCTCATCCGTCAGCGCCTCCAGCCGGACAACGTGCCGTTCCTCCATTTGGGGAATGTCAAAACGCTTCTTATCCTCCTCCGTAAAACAGAGATCGGAACCTAAATGAAACAACTCGTTTTGAATCTGCGGCAAAACCTCCGCCAGCCGGGCCGATAAACCATGCGCGACCGTCACGCCAATCACCGAATTCAGCTCATCAACTGTCACATACGCCTCAACCCGCAAGGAGTCCTTCGGAACCCGTTCATTGCTCCCCAAAGCCGTTGTCCCATCGTCCCCCTTCCGTGTATAAAGTTTTGTTAATCTTGGCATAACTTTCTCCGTTTTTATGTCAACACAGTTGACAAAATTCCACAGTTTGTTATAATGCTCATTCGTCGATGCGGGGTAGAGCAGTGGCAGCTCGTCGGGCTCATAACCCGGAGGTCGGACGTTCGAATCGTCCCCCCGCTATCAAAAACGCCCCAAATTGGGGCGTTTTTTTATTGACCATTCAGGTGATAGGCACTTATAAAAGGTGTCGTTATCCGAGTCACCTCTGGAATGAAGTGCCTGTCACCTCTAAAGATTCAACCTGCCAATTCCTCCATTTTCGCCGCCAGTTCCAGATCATAGGTGCTTAATGCCCCTAGATCGTGGGTCATTAAGTTCACCTCTACTTTATTATATCCATTGCACCAGTCCGGGTGGTGGTCCATCTTATCGGCATGGACGCCAACACTGACCATCCAGCCTAACGCCTCAGCAAAGGAGCCAAATTTATAATTCTTATGCAGCTTGCCATCCTTCACTTTCCAACCGGGCAACTCTTTCAGGGCTTCCGCCACTTCATCGTCACTAACTTTTCTTCGAGACATGCATCTCTCCTTACCGGACATCACAGCATAAAAACCCTCGTGAAATCCAGTAATTATGTGATTAGTAATTCGTAATTACCATCCACAAAAAACAATTACCAATTACCAAAATCTCATCCTCGTCCAAATAAACGGGCAAAAAATGATGGTTTCTTGGCCTTTGATTCAGACTCCTCATCAGGCGGCGCTTCAAAGGCAACAACAAGCTGTTTGCTAATCTCATCAAGCGCCTTACCAATCGGCCGTCCTGAAGCCCTACCAACAACCAATGGTTCCCCGCGATTAATAGCCTCTCTCGCCATCAAGCCATCATCGGGAACAATAAAGGGAGACGGCCGTTTCAACGCTTTTGAGACATCGGTCGGCGAAATACCCTGTTTACCCAGTACCCCGCTGACGACCAGCATCGTCTTTTCCCGTTCATACCCAAGTTCATGAGCCAGGTCAAGGAACCGGCTGGCATGAGTAATACCCGTCAGCTCCGGCTGGACCACCAACAAAACCTTATCAGCCCCATCCAACATTGCCAACGTCATATCATCCAACCTGGAGCCGGTATCAATCACCACAAAGGAATAAAGCTGGCGCAGGTGGCTGATAAGGGACTCCATATGATGAACCTTAATCGCCTCCGCCATTTCAGGCCGTAAAGGAGCGGCCAATATTTTCAAACCACTCTTATGAGAAGTGACCACACTGGTAATCAATTCTGCATCCAACTCTTCGCCCCGTTCAACCAGATCCAAAATCGTCGTCTTAGCCTTCATATTCAAAACGACATTCACATCCCCAAACTGCAAATTGCCATCTACCAGAACGGTTGAATGACCTTTGCGAGCCAGGGAGACAGCAATATTAACTGCCAAGGTCGTACACCCCACCCCGCCTTTTGGACTGTAAACAGTAACGACATTACCCTCATCAACCTGTTCAGAAGGCAGCTTGAAAGACGCAGCACCGTCAATGGCAGGGCGTCTATCGGCGACAACAACCTGAGTCGGCATCTCCTGTTTTCGTTTGTAGGCATTATGAATAGCCGTCAGAAGTTCATCGAGCGAAAAGGGCTTGGTTAAGAAATCCCTGGCCCCGGCCACCATCGCCCGGCGGATATAATCCGTCTCGCTCTGGACAGACATCATAATAATTTGAGTGTTAGGGAACTCACCCGTAATACGCTGGCTGGCCGAAATCCCATCCATATCCGGCATATTAATGTCCATCAGCACGATATCTGGACGATGGCTTCGCACCGTCTCAATCGCCTCCAACCCCGTCCGTGCCTCGGCCACCAGAGTCACATTCGGCTCAAATTGTAATAATTTGACGACGCTCTCCCGTGTTGTTGCCAGATCGTCCACAATAATGACTTTTATTTTATCTTCACTCATTTACCCTCAACCTCTACCAATGTTCATAACCCAAACTGGCATCTGTTCACCGGTGCGGTAGAAACCAAACTTCTCATATAGTCGGTGCGAAGCAATATTATCAAGTTGTGTGTTCAATGAAACCCGTTTGATTCCTCGTCGGCGATACCGTTCCATAGCAGCCGCCATTAAGGCGCTGCCAACCCCCAATCCTTGAAGATCGGGATGTACAGTAATCCGAACCAAGTGCGCCCCTAATCCATAGTGATTGGATGTACTGTATTGAAATCCAACAATCTGCTCATTTACCAGCGCCACATCGAAACAAAACGATTGTTTATAGGCCAACCTCAACCCGCCGGCGCTGTGCCGCCACAGGGGTTCATAAGCAGCAGCCTCAATAGCCGCCAGCGTCTCCATATCATTAACGCTGACCGGCCGAATTTCAACCCCCGAATCCTTGATCGGCGGCGAGTCCACCCCCTCCTTAATAAAAGTTGTTATCCAATTTTCTCGATGGAAACCCAGCGCCGGTAATATCTCTCCGGGCCAGGATTCGACAGCCAGCCACCCCAACGCCGTAACGGCCGTTTCTCGCAAAAAAGGCAGCACAGCCTCCAACATCTCGGCCAAAACCTCCTGGGCAAAGGTCGTCTGCCGTATGGCCGCAATTCTGACCCAGGCCGCCGGATAAGGATCGGCCGCAACTGCCAGGCAAGCCATTAAATTCAGTGCTTCCAAACCGAAACTGGACATAGCTCCGGCACCGGTCAGATGTTCAGAAACAACGAAGCCCGGTGTCCCTAACCAGTCTCCTGGAACATGCCAATCGGCATGAATATGCGCGAATGGCGACTCTTGTAATAAGCGTAATATTTGTTGCGCGTCCTTGCTGGTAGCCAGACGAATTGTGGCACTATCAAGGTTTGCTATTTCCATAACGCTATTGTACACTACATTATTATCTTTTCGAGTTATTGTTTTGCAGCTTGAGATGTAAATGGATAAACAAGGTCGAAGCCGCGCACTAGAATCTGCACTTGCAACAATCCAAAAGCGATTTGGAGAGGGGGCCATCATGCGTCTTGGTGATGCCCACCACCTTCAGATTGAAGCCATTCCAACTGGTTCAATTTCCCTGGATATTGCACTTGGTGTAGGTGGTGTTCCACGCGGCCGTGTTATTGAGATCTACGGCCCGGAATCCTCCGGTAAGACAACCCTCTGCCAGCACATCATCGCCGAAGCACAGAAACGAGGCGGTGTTTGTGCCTTTGTGGATATGG
>JBAPRX010000088.1:0-7928 GCA_049281335.1 Promineifilaceae bacterium (SeqCode) | reverse complement strand
GTATAGTACAGGGTGGTTTCGTCGCCTTCTACAGCATAAACAACAGCCAGGTCGCCGTTGGTCGCAGTTGTGCCCCCCAGAGCATAAATATTGCTGGTTAAATCTTCTGGTAGGGGGGCATTATCTTCGACATTCCAACGGTTGTCTTCCCACATCCAATGTTGAACAGCATTATCCATCAGCCCCAACAAATGAATCCGTCCGGCTGCATCAGTCATGATTGACATCGGTTCACCGACGCCACCAAAACCTGTGGCGCTGGTCGGGTTACTCCAGGAACGGCCGTCGTCAATTGAGAGGTCGTGCCACACTTCCAGGCCGCTGTTGCCTTCGATAAACCAGAGACGGTGCAGGGTTTGTAGGCCAACACCAATAAGGTCGCCGGTCAGAACAGGCTCTTCGGCCGTTAATACGGGGGATGTCCAACTTTCGCCCTGGTCTTCTGACCGGGTGTAGAAGATTGCCAACGGTTGGTCTTCATCTGGTTTCTGATAGCGGGTAATCAAGAGGTGGAGGTTGCCATTAGCCGTTACAGTTAAATGCGGCCGGTCGACGATTGTCCAACCAGAGGCAGCGCCATCAAAAACCTTGACTGTCGGTGACCATGTCTCACCGCGATCCTCAGAACGAACCAGATAAATGCCTCTTTCTTCATTGAGTGGAACGGCATAGACGATGTAAATAATGCCTGACTGATCTACGACTATTTGCGGGGATTGGGCCACCAATCCTGGTTCAGAAACAACCTGGGCCAGCGCCCAATCAGCCGGTGTCAGAGAACGGGCTGTTTCAGCCCAACTAAAGTAAATCTGACCAGAGTCAATACCCGTCCAGGCCAGAAGAAGACGGCCGTTGTTATCGAGAACAGTAACCGGTTGGCCCGAATTTCCATCTAGCGCACGGGAAATGGCTGTTGGCTGTGTCCAGAACAACTCATTATAGCTGGCATAGTAAATTTCCGCTTCGCCATTCTGGGCCCATATAACATGCAGTAAGCCATCGGCGTCAGCCTGTACATTTAAACCGGTTATCTCGCCTTGCTGGGTTCCGGCAACTGCCGGTTGCAGCCAGACAGCGGGAACGGGGAACCAGTCGACAATGTCTGATATGGTTCGTCTGGCTAGCCAAATGTCTTTACCGGCCCCACCATCACAGCCAATGACCATAAGGGTGTTCGGATTGATCGCCATTGATTGCTGGCATTGGAACGCTATTTCCAGGTAAGTTTGGGGGTTTTCAAAGGTCGTCAGCGTTGTTTGTTCCTGGGGTTCGCTCCATTTTTGGCCGTTCCAGGCTAACAAATAGCCTTTTGTTCCAGTTACTTCGTCCACAAGGGCAACCAGGACGAGATAGCCTTCATCAGTGGTTATGAATTGATCGCTTTGGTGACAGCCGCGTGGTCTTTCAAGAGCCTGGCGCGGCCCCCAATTTTGCCCACCGTCCAAAGAGGTGCGGTAATATTGGCCGCAAATTTCTCCGTTATGACCGGCCTGCCAGATCACGATAGCCTGATTGTCCATAGCGCCGACAGAGATGTGGCCCGGATTGGTGGCTTCGGTCGAATCTTCAGGCTCTCGGCCATCAACCTGGAATGGCTGATCCCAGGTCTGACCGTTATCTCCAGAATGGGCAGCGAACACCCGACCTAATGGGCGGTTGTCCCAGGCAATGAGCACCTGATCGACTTCCTCGCTGCGGGTTGTGGTGAGATCAATATTAACATCTTCCGCAGCAGTCGAATGAAAATAACGCGAGAGGTAGACAGGAGCAGCCGTAGACCACGCACCGCCATTGTCGACACTTTGGCGGTAATACACGCCTGCGGGAGCTTCTTCTGTGTCGTCCGGACGAACATAAGCCAGGTGAAGGAAACCATTGTTATCAACGCCGATATCTAACTGTAAGGCGGCCGAAGCCAGCGATTGTCGCGTTGTCCAGGCGGAAAATGTGCCGAAGTTTTCAGCGGCAACCGAACTGTAGTAGAGTCCGTTTTCGTCATCAATCCAAAGAGCATGGATATTGCCGTTCTGATCAGCGACCAGTTGCGGAACAAAAAGAGGAGTTTCCTCTGTCTCGTTGAGATCGGGGTAATAAATACGGGTTCCAAAAGGCAGTTCCAGGGAGACCGGGTCACTCCATTCTGTGCCATTGCCGTGAATGTAGATGAAGCCTTCGGTTTCGTCTTTCCAGATAACGTGGAACTCGCCATTAGAATCCACCACCATTCTCGGATCGCTGCTGCCGCCCGAATGGGAAAGGTTGTTTGGTGTCGTCCATTCGCTAGGGGTCTCTGAGGTGGGCGTTGCCTCTGCCTCCGAGGTTGCACAGTTGACGTCGGAAGCCGGATTCCAGGCTGCGCCCGGAGTTGGGGTGGTGCCATCGGCCAATGTGGGAGCTTCAACGATATCTAAAGCAGCGATATTGCCTTGAACGGCTGCGGCATCGGCTGCCACCCAACCGGACTCGCCGCTAGCCAGTTCAACCAGCCACCATTCGCTAAATCCAGCACGGCCGATAACGGGCCGGACTTCGAAGGTGGCAAGGGTACCGATGACGTCGTACTCCAGGCCCGGCCCCTCACGTACATTAACATTTCCAACGATGCTCTGAAGAGTAGGATCGCCGCAAGGTTCAGCTGTAGCGATTTCGCCCTCCTGAGCGCCAACTGTTCGGCCAGGATTGAGCAAGAGGACGGCCGTACCCAACAAAACGAACCAAAGGAATACGATGGCTAGTTTTTGGGCTAACTTAGACATTTTAAAACCATAATATTTTAGTATTTTATCCTTCCATATTTACAGGGGTGCGGCCTCTGTATGGGCGGTTGCTTAATAAGCCCCACTTTTTTTGATGATGGCAGGAATTGTACGTAATAATAAATGTAAGTCGAGCCAAATCGTCCAATTGCGGATATAGTGCATGTCTAAACGCACCCGCGTTCGATAGGGAACATCGGAACGGCCGCTTACCTGCCACAAGCCGGTGATACCCGGCCGTACCGTAAGGAGATTTAAAGCCCAATGTTGGTACATCTCCATTTCGGCCGGTGAAATCATGCGCGGCCCAACAAGAGACATTTCATAGCGTAACACATTAAATATCTGGGGTAGCTCATCCAAACTGTAGCTGCGAAGCAAACGGCCAACCCTGGTCACTCTAGGATCTTTCTTTAATTTGTGTTGTTTGGCAAGTTTTTCTTGAAGCTCCGGGTGGGCGGCCAATATTTCATCCCCATTGACATACATCGTGCGGAACTTGAAGGCATCAAACTGGTGACTGTTTACCCCCATAACCCGACGGCGGTGAACAATCGGCCCCGGTGAATCAAGTTTAACCGCGATTGCAATCAATAAGAACAAGGGAGATAACAAAATTGCCCCTGGAACTGCCAGCCCATAATCAAGTGCTGTTTTCAGTATATTATTAATACCCGTCAGGCGTACTTTCTGGACATTGACCAGAGGAACATCGGCAAATTCCTTGATCTCCAAACCGGTGGTGATTATCTCAAACAGCCCTGACGAAAGACGTAAATTAACTTTTTTCGAGAAGCCATAATGTTTAAAGATAGCTATGACTTCTGAACGGGAAAGGGCGCTGTGGGCCAGGATTATCTCTTCGATACCGTACTTTGTGACAATTTCTTCCAGCATATCAACAGTACCCAGTACCGGTAAGTCTTGAATCAGGTTTGTTTCAGGTGTCGTTTTGTTATCAACAACACCGATCAGATACAAGCCCGATGTCTTCCAACTAAGTAACTGTTCAGCTAGAGAGCTGCCTTCATCATTGGCCCCTACGATGATAGCAGGGGTTAGGAAATAACCTCTTCGCCGTAAGGTATATACCACCCGCCGCAGCCAGAAACGGCCGAAAGAGGTCATGAAAAAAGAAAATCCCCAGGCCAGAAGCAGCCAACCCCGTGCAATGATGAAAACCGGGTCCAGAAAACCGGCGATAATGACCAGCAGCAAAGCTGTGGAGGTCATCCGAAATACAAGTGCATATTCCTGAATACCCCCCAGTAGCTTCTGACGATTATAAAGCCCTGCCAATGCGTATAAGACCATCCAGATGAAGACGAGGAACATGGCAATGCTGAAATAGAATTGCCTTTCGGGATTTACATCAAGTTGAAAGAAAGAGATAGAAAGCTCAAAGCGCAGCCAATAAGCAAACCTGAAGGCGAGGCCAATCATAAGAAAATCGTTTATCAGCAGCCCCAATGTAAATAAACGCCATTGTGTTTGCGTAGACAATTGATGCTTGGCAAGGGTAATTGCCTTTCTAGGAGTAATACCTGGAACTCCCTCAAGTCCCATGGTGAAGTCGGCTCCTATATTCGGCTGATCGATGTTACACCTCCTGTTTTCATTGAACTGTGACTCAACTACCCCTTTCCCTAGCTGCCGGGTCTTGTATTAGTGGCTTGCAGACGCTCCTCCATAACCGCTGCATTTTCGGCCAGGTCTTGACGTCCCTGGGTATCCCACCAGTTGACGTATATGCTCATTTCCTGCCTGGCTTCCCTGATCCGATATAAATTAACAAAAGCCTGGTCGAAGTCGCCGACCCAGGTATAGCTGTAGCCTAGTGATTTTTGAATTCCGCGATTTGTTGGTTCAAGTTGACGTGCGCTATCCAAATAGGTAATTGCTGTTTGGAAATCACGCATACGCATGGCAATAAGCCCCATGCGGTATTGGGCGGTTACATTATTGGGATTGAAAGTAAAAGCGTGTTTGAAATATCCTTCTATAGGAATAAGCTGGGCCACGTTTCGGCCGTCATCCCATTTGTCGGTCGGCCAGTTGACCAGCTCAACTCGCGCCATTTCAACCGCACCCCGGTTTGAATACCAGGCAGAGCGGATTTTACTACGGTTCATAACGGCAAAAAGAAGGATCACAACCAGGAAGAAGGCAGCAATAATTGCGTAGTCCTGGCTGGTCAACTTTGGGAGTAACCGTTTCTTAGAAGGAGCGCCTCTATTATCCCACCCATTAAGCTGTGCAACAGCAACCGCCATGCCTGGTATTAAGAAAAGAAAAACGACTGCCCGACTGCCGTACAAAGGGTCATCAATCAGGCCATGTAATAGCAAAATAATAAGGCTGCTGCCTACAGCCCACCGCAGTAGAGAAATATTTTTTATTCGTCGTTTCCCGGCCCGGAATCGGGCCAGCAGCACCAAACTTCCAATCATCACCGCAGCAAAAGCCAACGCCCCCACTGGCCCTTGTTCCAAAGTGACATCCAAAAAGAGATTGTGACTATGGCCCAACACGAATGATGGGATAACCAGGGCGTATTGGGAGTAGAGGCCAGGAAAAGAAGCCAGCCCGGCTCCAAAGAGGGGGAAGTCACCGATGAGGTGCACCATATCAGTATACAGCCCAACCCGGCTGTCTACATTGCTTGGCCCTGGCAGCTTGTTTATAAGAACTTCCGGGCCTGCCGGATAGGTGTAGACAAGAATTAACCCGATAGTGAGGGAGAAGGTCAGGGTGATGGCAAAAACCAACTGGGGGTCTAAACGCCGCCGGACGGCTATCGCTTTGCACGCTTTCCACAACAGCCAGAAACCGAAAGCTGCACCCGCCGCCAATATCGCTCCCCTGGATATAGTCACCAACAGGATCAGGAGTAAGAAACCACCGGTGGCTCCGGCAAACAAGACCATTGGGGTTCTCTTGCGCCAGGACTTTTCTGTGAATAATTCTCGGAGGCCAATGGCTAAAGGAAAAGGGAGAATGATCGCTGCCAGACCTGCCGCCACATTTGGATGAATCGAGTCTGCATGAAGAGCAGGGCGGATTGACATCCACCGTAAGCCTATCTGATTGATAAACTGTATCTTGGCGGGCTGGGTTTGCCAGTCCTGAGTCATCAGGAAATAAAAACCGACCCCCACACCTAGTAAGGTTAGGAGATCGGCCAGGAGCCATAAATTTTTCCAGGGCTGGCTGACTACAGCATAGAAAATTAGTACCGCCCCAATTATCAACCAATATTTGGCTTGTGCGGCCGTTTGATCATAGGAGAGCCACAACCCACCGGCTGCTGTTGCCAGAAACAGCGCCATTGGCAAGTCCAGCCGAGTTAGGTGAAAGGGAATCAGCCCGGCTGCGGCCCGAATTATCCAGGGAGCTAATGCAATAAGTAGAGGAATCCAGCCTAATTGCGGTTGAAGATACCACAACAAGCCTGCTGCTCCTGCCATTGCCAGGGCAGCCAGTGGAAACCGGTCGTTTTGAACGAGGTTGGTCAGCATAATTGTTGGCCGGTGTCTGATTGTCTCAGAGTTGGCTTTCCTTAGGAGGAAGCCGGTAAACCCGTGTCCGTTCCAGCCCAGGACAAATGTTGAAGTCCGACACTCAGGGCTGATTTCATAGTAGAAGTGTCAGAGATAAGCATCTTTAAATAGGTCAGGATGGGGCCGGGGCGGAAAGCCCATTCGCGGAAGGCCCGTTTTTGCCAGTAAAGCAGTTTTTCGGCCGAAAGTTCTGGATAATCCAACACAGTCCCTTTATCCATATCCACCTGTTCCCAACGAGTCCCTGGCCGGAACCAGCCATTTTTCACCACTTCAAAGAAGAAAGGTGTGCCAGGGTAAGGGGCAGCGACATGGAACAGCGCGATATCAAGCGGTAGTTTCTTCGAGAAATCAATCGTCTGGCGGATTGTTTCTTCCGTTTCACCGGGGAGGCCAATGATAAAGTAGCCCCAATTCATGATACCCGCTTTTCTGGACCAAACCAGGGCGCGTTCAGCCTTATCGGGGTAAGCGCCCTTGTGAGCGTGGCGCAGAATTTGTTCGTTGCCACTCTCAATGCCCCAGGAAATAAGCCGGCAGCCAGCTTTTCCCATCAATTGAAGCATCTCTTCGTCCACGTAATCAACCCGGCTGTTACAAGTCCATCGTATCTTCAAATCTTGCTCGATCATCAACTTGCAAAGTTCCATCACCTGATCGCGGTTGACAGTAAAGAGATCGGCGTACATATGAATGTTGTGGATGCCGAGTTCCTTCAACTGCTTCATTTCCTCAACGAGCAGTTCGGGTGAACGAAGGCGGACGCCAAATTGGTAGCTGACGTGTTTAATGCAATAAGTGCATCCGGCAGGGCAGCCCCGACTGGTGACGATGAAGGTAAACGGCCCTTTGATGAGCGGCATACGATATTCCTGTAAAGGCAGCAGCTCGTGCATGGGCATTGGCAGTTGGTTCAAGTCAGCAATGAAGGGACGCGGCATATTGGTGACAATTCTATCCCCGTCACGCCATACTAGCCCCTTGATCCCGCACATATCCGGTGTGCCATCTTCTTTCATGGCCGGTTTGTAAGTGGGGTCATGTTTGGTAAAGAGATCGTTGATCTCGGCCGAACGCTGGTCGAATTTGTTTTCCATGTGGTCGAGCAAATCTCGAATTGCCAGATCAGGTTCGCCAACAAGGATAAAATCAAGGGCGGGATACGGCCGCATTGTTTCCTGTGGGATAGGAGTGACGTGCGTGCCAAAGGCGATAGTTTTCGCCCCCCGCGCTTTTGCTAGGAAGCAGCCATACATATCATTTTCGAGCGTAGGGGCAGTAACCTGAGTTAGATAATAGCGAGGACGATATTTGTCTAACACCTTCATGAAATCAGGCCAACCCATTCGCTCTGCGTTGGCGTCCACGACCTTGACACTGTAAACGGGATGCAGCAAAGCCGCCATCTGGGCCAGTGATACCTGGGGCCAGACCATATTCTCACGAGTGCGGCGGCCAACGCGATGTTGGGTGCGAATCCACAAGCCACCGTCCGGTGTGGGCGGGTTTACCAAAAGAATATCAACGGCTTCAGGCGGCCGTTTTTCATTTAATAGTCCTTGATGGACGATAGGGTCAGCGTTTGGGAAGTCAGCCATCCGTAGTCTTGGGA
>JBAPRX010000087.1:0-2614 GCA_049281335.1 Promineifilaceae bacterium (SeqCode) | reverse complement strand
CACCGCAGATGAGATCGAAGCGGCGATCTGCACGGACCCGGCCGCGGCGACGAGCGGCGATCTTGCAAGCTGCAGGTCGCGTGTACGTATCATCGAGGCACGCAGCGACGAGTACGGGCCGGATCGGATGGGGGGTACCATAACCACGATTTACCAGCACTGACGCGGGCGCGGCACATCCGGCTTATTTGCAGCTGGAGGCTATGGGACGCGCAGACAGGGAGTCAACAATTGTGCCGAACGGTTGCTCCGTCCCGACGAAGAAGGCGTACTCATTCGGACTCCGATGGACACTCTCCTGTGGCGGCCTGGTATGCGTGCTCACCCCACTCAATAACGTGCATGGCATTGTGTCCTGTTTCGGCCCAAGCGTGGGCTTTTTCTGCAGCATTTACGATTAGGGGAAAAACTTTCGGGAAAAGTTTCGGCTCACCGACCAACGCAAACTCTATGGGCAACAGGAGCTCCAAAACGACACCCAAAAACATGCCACTGAGCCACCCTTTGACTGCTTCCGTAAAGCAAACGGAATGCTCACATCCGTTTCTGATACAGATTGCTACACCGTTCAGCGCGATCGAAGTTGCCAATATGAGTACGTTCAAGAATTTATTGAAAAGCACTTCCATCGTGAGTTCGACTCCGCGGCCTTGTGGTCCCATGCCAAGTGTCGCGCCAGTCAGCGGATCTACGCGCCACCACCCTGGAAACATCCCGGCAGCCACGCGCTCGGGTGTGACAACTGCGTATCCCTGAGTAAGTGCTGCGTGGATGCTCGACCGCATAGTTTTTGGCACGTTAAGTGAGCTGACGGCCGCCTGATTCTTCGGTGTGATCACTACCATACGCACAGCGTTTTGCTTGGCGGATCGAAGTGTGTCAATAGCCCCGACAGGAGTGACAGAATTCAGGCCACCGGCGAGTGCAGCGAAGCGTTCGTTCACTGACGCCCATATGCCGCTCATCATCGCTTCATTCACTGCCGCTTGGGGGCCGTCAGCGCCTGCCTGCAGCGTGCGGCGTCCCTGATATACGATGTCCGTCGCAAAGAACTCGGAAAGCTGGTCGTTTTCCGACGAGATTCCGGACCACGAGCCAATAATCGACGGTGTGGCCACGTAAGACACCATGTTGGGGCTGTTATGAAGAAATGCCTGAATGATTGGAAACAACATGAATTCCGGGGATTTTTGCGCGGACTTCCATGCATCCTGGCTTGCCTCGGCAGTACTCTTTCCGTACTGTAGGTCCAGCAGCGTCTGCCACATGAGGCGCGCATGCAGGAGTTGTTCCAATCCCCGATCCAGAATGTAGGCATCCGGGTAATCACAGGGGGAAACCATGAAGGTCACCCTTTGGGCCAGCGCCAGTGTGGCCTGCACGGGGTCAAGCACACCCACAGAGCCGACGATATGATCTCCCTTGCGCCTGTCGGTACCGACAGGGTCAAATAGAGTGCGTCGGATGGACTTCTCGTTTTCTCCAGGCGCAATAAGCGTATAAGTTAGCCACGCTCCGGTGAGGCTACGGATGTCGGCTTGCTTTTCACCGGGCGTCGACATTGCACCCAGGCCGGACAGCGCACTCGCGGCCGACTCCGTCTTCTCGCCCACCTGCTTGAAAACGCCGGAGGCGGGGGAACCCGCCGCCTCTGGAGGGATCGTAACCCCATCGAGATCGAAGAACTGGGCCCCGGGGGCCACATTGCCGTTGAAAACCGGGATAAAGAAGTTCGACTTGCGTGCCACTTCCGAAGGATCAGCAAAGTCTTCAGCATGCTCCACGCCGCTAGGCGCGCTCGCGTAACTCATCTGCACACCGATCAGGTTCGCCGTCGGACGCTCCCAGGTTGCCATCACTTTCTTGCGGGTGAGCTGTCCGTTCAGCTGTTGTTCGATTTCGACATCGAAGCGCACCCGCTGCTGCAACTCTTGCGGGATTGAATCCTGAATTGTCGCCATCTTTTGAACATTTGGTGACGCATCCTTGCCGAAGGCCGGATGCACCGTTTCCCAAGGCCCCGAAGCTGTCAGCCGGTATTCCACCCAGAAGTAGTCCTGAGCCTCGGTGACGAGCTTACGCGACATTTCCGGATCGCCGAGAGCGATACCCGCTGCCTTTAGACGCTCCTGAAAATCCGCCGTAATCTGCAGGGCCGTGGCACGGAAGTCCTTCTGCTGGTTACCGACTTCAGAGAAGAAATCCGAAATCGAGGCAGCGGACTCGGCTCCGGGCTCACCTCCGTTACCGCCCGCTTGCCCAATCACCTCTTCCATTGCTTTCAAGTCGCCAGCCGGCGAACGCGGCGGATGCGGCAGAAACATCCGGTCGAGCAATCGACGCGCATCCTCTTGCGACAACGTGGCGCGCGCGATGCGCGCATCGGCACCTGCGTTCTTTAACAAGGTCGCAAGCAGTATGCACTGATCCAGCGCATTGCCGGCTCGACTCATCAGTGTGCCCTGGGCACCGCGCAGCACGCCCGGATACTGCTCGAAGGCGATCTCGTCGGTGACGAAACTTATGATCTGGTCCGGATCGTAATCGAGCTTGTCGAGAAGCGCGTCGAGGTCGAACTGACTACGATCGATCTTCGAGCGCAGCTCCTCGATCG
>JBAPRX010000086.1:0-7795 GCA_049281335.1 Promineifilaceae bacterium (SeqCode) | reverse complement strand
ATCAATCATGGCAGCCTCATCCAGTTCACGAGGCATGGTCATGAAATATTGCCGCAGCAGGAAGACATTGTAGGCATTCGCAAAGAAATGCGGCACGATTAATGGCAGCCAAGTACCAACCCAGCCTATTTTTTGAAAGAAGGTATAGGTCGGAATTACCGTGACAAAGGCCGGCAGAAAGATCGTTGAGATCAGGATGATAAATAGAAGATCCCGACCGGGGAAGCGAAAACGGGCAAAGCCGTAAGCGACCAGAGTACAGGAAATGAGCGTTCCGATAACGGTGGTAAAAGCATAGAAGGCGGTATTGAACATGACGCGGGGAATGTTGATCGCGTCCCACACTTCCACGTAGTTACCCCAGGTTGGGGATAGCTGCCACGGCCGTTCCAAAGCCCGCCAGGAAACAGCGCAGGTAAATTCACCCCGCTCAGGATCGCTGAGGTCTACGAAGACACTCTCCCGCAGTCCTCTCTGAACGATACCTAAATTTTTATCAGAATTGTCATTTTCGCTGCCCACGCAAGTATTCATTGGCACGGTAAAGCCTTCCAATTCCTCACCGTTGTACTCATAAGTAGCTGCCCTCGCGGGCCAGATAGGAGAGCCAATGGCAGTAATCTGAGCAGTGGTTTTCAGAGATGTGAAAACCATGAAGGCAAAGGGGGAAAGAAAAATAAACAATAAAGCAGCGGCCAAAAGCGTTATAAAAACTATTTTCCCATTTTTCCTTAGGTCTTTTATTTTCATCGATACCACTCCTTATGACTCTCTATCGCCGCCGGCATAAAAGACCCAATATTTGGCTGAACCAAATAAGATCAATGTTACGAGGAGAATAACAGCAAACAACAGCCAGGCCATTGCTGAACCATAACCCATTCGCTGAAAGGTAAAGAAGGTCTTATACAGATAGAGATTATAGAAGTTAGTCGCACCCCCAGGACGACCAGTTCCATTGTTAACAACGAGCGGTACAAGGAAATACTGGAAGATACCGACGATGCCCAAGGTTAAGTTATAAAAAACAACGGGAGAAATCATCGGGAAAGTTATCTTCCAGAACTGCTGCCAGGTATTGGCGCCATCTACTTTTGCAGCATCATATAACTCCGTTGGAACACCTTGCAACCCGGCCAGGAAGATGAGAAAGGCATTACCAATCCCCCAAATACCGAGGATGACGTATGCAGGATAAACCCAGTTCACATCGTTTGCCCATCCGGGAACACTTTCTCTGGGAACTCCCATCCAAATCAACGTCCGATTAATCCAGCCCGTTTCGGGGTTTAGCATACCACCCCATAGGAAGATAGCTGCCACAAAAGGAATAATGTAAGGCATATAGAATAAGCTTCGAAAGAATCCTTTCCCTCGAAGACTGGGACTGTTTATGAGGACTGCCAAGCCCAGGGGAAGTATTATTCCGACAGGAAGAGCAATTAACCCGAATCGAACAGTGATCCATAACGAACCCAGTGTGGCACTATTGGTAGCCCAGATTTGAGAGTCGGAAAACATCGTTTTATAGTTATCCAGCCCAATAAAGTCTGGAGAGGTTAATATCCCATCCGTAATTCTGAGGTCCATAAAGCTAAAAATGAGGCTGGCTATCAGGGGAAGAAATGTGAAAACGATGAAACCAAAAATCCAGGGAGAAAGGAAAATAAGGCCCCATTTCATTTCCCTTTTTCCTTTCATAGATAAACTGCGATAGGTTCGAAGGGTGGGCATTTTAGGGATGCCGCTGCTAAGCTGTTCTAACATTGATTCCTCCTCCTATGGAATAGTAGTCGGTAGTCAGCAGCTTATATCGCTGGCTACTGCTTACTGGCTACTAACTGCTATTTGCTAATAGCGGATGCCGGCACAACTAGATTAAAATGAGTGGGCTACATAATCTGCGGCAGCCCACTCATTTCTAAATTCTAACAAAGAAATCTACTAACGGTTAATTATTTTGTCATCAACGAAGTTATTGTAAAAAAGCAGGGCCTTACGACTCTTACTTGTTATAAATTTCGTTGACATCAGATATCAGCGTGTCCCATTCGGCGTCGAAATCCATTTCGTCGGGCGATGTGTTCAAGATGAGATCAAAGAAAGCTTGCTCACGATTCCAGGCTTCGGTGCTGTTGGGCTGGTACTGTTCAGCGCTTGGGCTGTCAGGATAGGCCAGACCGGCAACGAAGATGTCCCAGGTTTCCTGAGTGACAAAGGGATAATCAGTTGATTTTGCTTCGAAGAAAGGTCCTTGTTTTTCGGGGATGGCGGGCAAGGCACCGTAGACGGGCAGCAGTTTATCAGCACCATCGCCAATGAGGTAAGTCAGAACTTCAAAGGCTTCGTCAGGATTGTCGGTACCTTTCCAGACACGGAAGGTGTCGGCGTCAACACGGCCGTGATATTCGCCATCATCGCCCAAAGGCAGCGCACCAGCCTGGAATTCATAACCAGCATCGCGGAACTCACCTAAACAGCAAGTGTACCAGAGGGGGGTAATAGCCATAGCAGCACGGCCGCTGTTGAACAGGTTGCCGTTGCCGAATTCTGGAGAACCGGACAGAGCACCGTTGGCAGTGAAGGGCTGGTCGCCCCAAATGCCGTCATAGAACCAGCGAATCGCTTCTTTATAGGAATCGGGGTAGTTGAGAGAGTAGTTACCCTCTTCCCCTTCGACGAATCTGACTGAACCGGCGCGATAAGCAGCCATGTAGTTCACATGGGTCTGCCACTGCGGGCTGTAACCAACCTGAACGATCTGTTCAGGGTCAAAGCCATCATCCAGAGAACTGTTACCATTGATATCAATAGTCAAACGACGGGCTACCTCGGTGAAGGTATCCCAATCCCAAACAACGTTCTCGCCATCCAATTCGTACATATCGCCATAATGGGAGGGGGGATAAGCCAAACCCAGTTCGTCGAACATAGCGGGTACATAGTAAACGGCCGCGGGGTAGACGGCAAAGGGTAAACCAACCTGACCTTCTTCAGTCTGGTAGGAGTCTACCAAAGCGGGGTCAAAAACGGAGGTGTCAAAACCGGAGGATTCGATGTAGGGAGCCAGGTCAAGGTATTGACCAAAGAAAGCGTTGGAACCAGTCCAACCAACAGGGCCAATAATGTCAGGACCATCACCAGAAGCGATTTCGGTTGCTAATGCATCAACGGCCGCTTCGTTGGGGATAATCTCTAAAACCAGTTCAATATTGTCATGGGAAGCGTTGAAATCGGAAACGACCTCTTCCTGAACCGCTACCTGTTGGGCATCAGTTCCGGTTCCAAGACCAACAAACCAACGAATCTGAACTTTATCACTAGAAGAACTGGCTACTTCCTCTGTGGGAGTAGGTTCTTCCATTACTTCTTCGTTTCCGTTAGAAGTGGCTGGTTCGCTGCTCGTATTTTCTTCTGTGGCGGTATTATTATTATTATTGTCTGACCCACTGCCACTGCAAGCGGCAAACACGAGGGCCATGATAAGGAACAACACCATAAGTCTCAAATGTGACTTACTCATTATCTTCTCTCCTTTTGGCTAATGTTCTGTTGAGATATCTTTACAACTGATCGAACAATGAAACTTAGAAATAACTGTCCAAAACTTAATACTGCAATTCACTAAATCTTTTCTCGCTTTCGAATACGCATTCACCTCCTTTCAGTATCGGATTAAAAGTGGACGATCCAATGGGATTCGACCAATTTTATTAATCAGAGACCCACGTGATTGCAACCGCAAGATTGGCGTACGATCATCTCAGTGGGAAGCAAGTTGACGAATTTGGGCGACCTTTCTTCCAACAGACAAAATAGTTGTTTCGCGGCAGAACGGCCGACCTGCTCCGTCGGCGCCCGCACCGTTGTCAGGGGGGGATTGAGGAATGGAGCCATTATAGAGTCATCAAATCCGACAACGCTTATATCCTCAGGGATGTTTATTCCAAATTCTGTAAAGGCATCATAAACACCCAGGGCTGCATCATCATCACCCGCAAAAATAGCATCGAACTCCGGGTGATCGGGGTCTTCTAAAAATGATTTCAGGGAGTCATAGGCGACATTACGTTCGAAGCCCCCACTCAGAACCAGAGATTCATCATAAGGGATACAATGTTCCGAAAGTGCCGCCTTGAATCCAACTTCGCGCCAATAAGCATCCTCCTGATGTTCGGAGCCACGCATCAGAATAATACGCCGTCTACCATGCTCCTCAATCAGATGGTTAATTAGCTTTCGGGTGGCAGCTTTATTTTCGATTGTTGTGAAAGGAATATGAATGGTATCTGTGGGGGTTTTGTGGATCAGGACGATGGGGAAATCGCGTTTATAGAAAGACGCAATTTCTTCGTCGTTAAGACTGTCGGCAAAGGCGATAATACCATCTGCATTATGAGCGCCCAACGGCAATGTAGATTCTGCCCGCAGATTGGGGTGATAGGTCGCAACCAGGAGACTATATCTGTGTTCCCGTACGACATTCTCAATACCGGCCAGGAGAGGGCCAAAGAAGTTATTGTGCATATTTGTCAGTAATAGTCCAACAGCATTCTTCTTACGTAAAGCCAGGTGACGAGCTGTGGCGTGTGGCACATAGTCCAAATGATTCATGACCCGCTGAATGCGTTTTGAAAGCCTCTCAGAAACCGGGGCATTCTGGTTAATGTAACGGCTGACCGTCGCAACAGAAACACCAGCTTCACGGGCAACATCTCGGATTGTGATCGAATTAGAACGTTCAGTCATTTTCTAATAAACTGGCATGAAAACATTTACGTAACCGGTTACGTAACCGGTTACATTATGGCACAGTACCAAAATTCTGTCAATAAATTTTGGTCATCTTCCACAGGTCACTCGTTGCTAAGATCAACATTAATTTGGGCCAATTTCGCAGGGGAAAGTATGTCTGGGATCATCTCGGCCAACTGGTCAAGCGACTGGTCGAATAAATTATTAGCTTCAACCATTCGCAGATCGCTGCCAAAATGGTTTTCAAGAATGGAACGGCCGAAATCGTCTCTCAATAAGACACCTATGGACAAGCCGGTGTGAAGCCGACTTGCTCCCTGTACTAATTCAACACTGGTTTGCAAACGAATATCGCGGCTGGAAGCGCCGACCAGCATATCAAAGGCTCCTGGTTCGACTTGCCAGCGACTACGAGCCGGGTTGTAATACCAAAATGCCTCTTGATCTAATTGGAACACCACTGTTTTTGTCTCCCCCGGTTCCAAAGCAACTTTAGTGAAGGCTTTTAACTCTTTCTCCGGTCGAACCAGAATAGATTCGACATCATGGACGTAAAGCTGGACAACTTCTTTCCCGGCGACTGGCCCGGTATTGTGAATGTCACAGCTTACTGTCACCCCCTCTTCAGCAGTGAACTGCATGCTGCTGATTTGGAGGTTGCCGTATTCAAAGGTGGTATAAGAAAGGCCGTGTCCGAAGGGAAACAGCGGCTCGATTTTCTTTTTATCGTAATAGCGGTAACCGACGAAGATCCCTTCCCCATAACGGACTTTCCCATTTTCGCCGGGGTAGTTGATGTAGGCAGGGTTGTCTTCCAGGCGCACCGGGAAGGTAGTGGACAGCTTGCCACTGGGGTTGATGTTGCCAAAGAGAACATCGGCCAGAGCATTGCCACATTCCTGGCTGTTGTACCATTGGTCAACAACGGCCGAAACCTTATCCAACCAGGGCATCGTCAGCGGAGAGCCGCCGTTGAGAACAACAATGGTATTGGAATTGACGGCCGAAACCTGGTCAATCAGTTCGTTCTGGTCGCCGGGCAAGTCCATGTTGATCCGGTCAAAACCTTCCGCTTCCCACTCCTGGGTCAGCCCGGCAACGACGATAGCGACATCGGCCGATTCGGCGGCAGCAACGGCCGATTCCATCAAATTCTCTTTCTGTGGCGGCAGATGACCTAATTCAACGGATTTATAGCGAGTTCCCCCATCCCAACGGAATTCAATCGTCATCGTACAAGGCTGTCCGGCTGTCATTTCGACCTGAACGCGCTTTTCTCCAAAGCCGGTGCCAACGTCCCAGTTGTCCATGAGCCACTCCCCGTCCAGACTCAGACGGCTCTGACCGATGCTCTTGAGAGCAAAGCTGTGGAGGCCAGTTTCTTTCGGCGTGAAGTATCCGGTCAGACGCATGGTGAAGCGCCGCTGGTTTACCTTCGGAACCGTCAGTTCAAACCAGCCAAATCTCACTGTATAAGAGACGGCCGTGTAAACAGGATCGCCGCTGAAATCCAAATTATCATAGAGAGCCAGGTCAAGCCCCTGCTGTCCGTCGGCTGTTGAGAAAAGAGTTCGATCCACATCAGGCAAGAATTTGTGGATGAAACAGCCAGGTTCGTAGACCACTTCGACATCCTCCCCTACCCGACCGAGAATGCCTTCCAGTGGCGAGACAACGTAGTGGGTCTTCACCTCGGAACTACCGCCGCCTAAAATATTGGCCCATTTGGCGAGTTCACCAATGACCGCAATTTTCTTGAGTTTGGTGTTATCAAGTGGCAGCGCGTTATTTTTGTTGGTCAGTAGAACGATTGTCTCTTGTGCAATTTCTCGGATGAGGGTGCGTTCTTCGGGCAGATTGGCTCCCTGTTCCGCTTCGGGCGGAACAGGGGCCTTGTCAAAGGCGCTAACGCGGACGGCCGTTCGTAAAATGCGGCGTACCTTATCGTTGAGTTGATCCATTGTCAGGTCGCCGCTGTCGAGGGCATTCTGGACGTGTTCGGCCGACATCCATCGAGCGGGGCCGGGCATTTCAACATCCAGCCAGCCGCCGGGTACTTCGGCGCTGTAGGTTCCAAACCAGTCGGACATGACAAGCCCATCATAGCCCCATCTATCTTTTAGAATACATTTGAGAAGGTAGTCGTTCTCGCTGGCATATTCCCCATTGACCCGGTTGTAGGAGGACATGATTGTCCAGGGGTTGGCTTCCTTTAAGGCAATCCGGAAAGGTTCCAGATAGATTTCTTGGAGCGGCCGTTCGTCTACTTCGGAGCTAATTGAGTTGCGCTCAAACTCCTGATCATTGGCGACAAAGTGTTTGATACAGGCGCTCACCCCGTTTTCTTGAAGGCCGTTGATATAAGCAGTTGCCATCTGCCCGTTGAGGTATGGGTCTTCAGAATAACATTCAAAGTTACGCCCGGCAATGGGGGTACGGTGAATGTTCACAGTTGGGGCCAGAAGGACATGGGCACCTTTGCGCTTAACTTCATTGGCAAGAACCCCACCGGCTTTCTTGACCAGTTCGCGGTTCCAGGTAGCTCCGAGGGCAATACCAATCGGAATACAAATCGAGGGGGGATTGTTATCCCGCCATGCGCCACGAACGCCGTTTGGCCCGTCGCTAACTTTGATGGAAGGAATACCGAGACGCGGAATGGGAACGGTGTGCCAGGTATCTTTTGCACCCAACAAAGAGATTTTCTCTTCGGTCGTTAATTCAGATAGCAGCTGTTCAATATCGGTCATTAAGGAATCCTTTGTAGTAACTGGGAATTTGAGTAATTGGCTTCGCTATTGACCTAATTACTTAGTTACCCAATATTAATAACGTTATTGATTGGGGTGGCAGCGTGACTGCACCATCCGAAAAAGTCGCGTTGGATGCAGCTTCGGGAAGGCTTTCCTCGGTTAGCTGCCACAGCTCGGCCGTTTCCGGTTCCTGTCCGGCAATGTGAAGGGTAGTTTCCTTTTCGGTGTCGGCCAGATTGACAAGCATGATCGTCAAACGGCCGTCATCCCGCTGGGAAGCATAAACA
>JBAPRX010000085.1:0-2203 GCA_049281335.1 Promineifilaceae bacterium (SeqCode) | reverse complement strand
CACCGCAGATGAGATCGAAGCGGCGATCTGCACGGACCCGGCCGCGGCGACGAGCGGCGATCTTGCAAGCTGCAGGTCGCGTGTACGTATCATCGAGGCACGCAGCGACGAGTACGGGCCGGATCGGGTCGGAGGCACCATCACCACAATCTATTCGAACTGACGTGGGCCCGGCTTATCCGGCTTGCATGCAGACGGAGACGACGAAATGAGACAGGCAACAGCCGTGCTGCGGACTTGCGTAGGGTCAATCATTCGGATTCGGATTCCGACTCGCACTCTCCCGAAGTCCCGCTATGTATCTTCTCGAATACCTCGTAGACATGCAACGTATGGTGTCCATATTCACCTGCAAAGTGCGCGGCTTTGTAAGCTTTCGTCAGAAAGCTGCCAAGTTCTGTAGACCACCATAAATTCGCCGCCGATGCGGCCTCCCCAACCACCAAGGGAATGAGTTCAATAAGGAGCGTAATAATGATGCCCTGAACCCAGCCCTTCAGTGCTTCTTTCATACAGGCGCCCCGTCCACACCCGTTGTGGACACAGATTTCATAACCAGTCTTGGCAAATGCGGCGGACACCCACATAGCCATGTTGATCGCCTTCAAAACGTACTCCGCCACATCCCCGCCACGACCTTGTGGTCCCATACCCAGTGTCGAGCCAGTCGCCGGATCCACGCGCCACCATCCCGGAAAAACCCCTGCAGCCACACGTTCTGGCGCGACAACTGCATATCCTTGAGCAAGTGCCGCGTTGATGCTCAATTTCATAGTGGGTGGCACGTCAAGCGCATTGGCGGCCGCCGGATTCTTCGGAGAGATCGCAACCATACGCACACCGCTTTGCTTGGCGGAATGCAGCGTGTCAATAGCCCCGACTGGAGTCACGCCGTTGAGGCCACTGGCAAGTACAACGAAGCGTTCATTTTCCGTCGCCCATATTCCACTCAACATCGCTTCATCAACTGCTGGTATGGGACCATCAGGACTCGTCTGCAATGTACGGCGTCCTTGAAACACGATGTCGGCTGCAAAGTGCTGGGAGAGTTTGTCGCCTTCCGACGAAATTCCGGACCACGAACCAATTATCGATGGATTGGCTATATAAGACACCAGATTAGGCCTGTTACGCAGAAATGCTTGTATTATTGGAAACAGCGTGAACTCCGGGGTTCTTTGCGCAGAATTCCATGCTTCCTGACTTGGCTCAGCTGCACTTTTTCCGTACTGCAGCTCCAGCAGAGACTGCCATAAGAGACGAGCCTGTAGAAATTGTTCGAGGCTCCGGTCCAAAATGTAGGCGTCGGGGTAATCGCACGGTGAAACCATGAAAGTCACGCTCTGGGCAAGGGCCAGTGTGGCCTGCACGGGATCTAGCTCGCCCGCCGAGCCGACCATTTGACCTCCTCTGCGCCCGTCGGTACCGATGGGGTCGAAAAACGTGCGCCGGATGGTCTTCTCGGCCTCTCCTGGCACGATGAGCGTATAGATCAGCCACGCACCAGTCAGGCTGCGTATGTCGGCTTGCTTTTGACCCGGCGCCGGCTTCGCTCCCAGGCCGGCCAACGCGCTCGCGGCCGCCTCCGTCTTCTCGCCCACTTGCTTGAAAACACCGGAGGCAGGGGAACTCGCCGCCTCCGGGGGGATGGTAACGCCGTCGAGATCGAAGAACTGAGCACCGGGAGGCACACTGCCATTGAATACAGGAATAAAGTATTTTGACTTGCGTGCCACTTCTGCAGGATCGGCAAAGTCTGCAGCATGCTCCACGCTGCTCGGTACGTTCACGTAACTAATTTGCATACCGATTAGGTTCGCTGTCGGACGCTCCCAGCCGGCCATTACCTTTTTGCGAGTGAGCCGGCCATTCAGCTGTTGTTCTATCTCGACATCGAAACGAATCCGCTGCTGCAGTTCGGGTGGGATCGAATCCTGAATTGTCGCTGTCTGTTGAACGTTTGGGGGTACGTCCTTGCCGAAGGCCGGATGGACCGTTTCCCATGGACCCGAAGCTGCAAGCCGAAATTCCACCCAGAAGTAGTCTCGAGCCTCGGCGACAAGTTTGCGCGCAGAATCTCGATCGCCGAGAGGAATACCGGCCGCATTCAGACGATCCTGGAAGTCCGCGGCTATCTGCTGGGCCGCGGTATGACGTTCGACCTGCTGATTGCCGACTTCAGAGAATAGGTTCGACGTCGAGA
>JBAPRX010000084.1:0-4117 GCA_049281335.1 Promineifilaceae bacterium (SeqCode) | reverse complement strand
CTGCAATCTCGTTCGCAGGCCGAAGGGGGCGTATTTCTGGACCCGCTCAATCCTGATACAGATGGGGATGGGATTCGTGATGATGAAGAGCTGCGCCTGGGTACGGACCCCGGCAACGTTGACAGCGATGGCGACGGCCTTGATGACCCGGCCGAAATTGCCCCGACCGGCGGCTGGCTCCTGCCCTATGCGGTTGACAAAGCGACCCGTATTTGGAGCGACCCACTCTATGCCGATGCCGACCTGGATGGGATGAGCGACTTGTTTGAACAAACGCAGGACACTTGCCCCGACTGCCAACCCTGGGCCAACCCTGATAATCCGGCCGTTTTCAATCCAAATGTCTGGAACGAGAGTCCCATTCCGCTTTTCGTCAGCGACAATACAACCGACAGCTATGTCCTACCTTCCACAACCTTCGCCTATACAACAACGGCCGCAAACAACTTCAGCTACGCTTCAACCCTTGCCGGTGAATTATCAGTAACGCTGCCCCCAGAGTTAACCGGCGGCCCCTTAGAGAAACCTATTTTATTAACCCAAGGCTTTACCGATACATTAATGAGTAGTCTAACACCCAACACGTCACAAAGTGGACCTATCACGGTGACAAGTAACTATAACATAACCGAATACGGTGCCTCCAGTTGGGGCTTCGACCCGGCGGCATCCATAAAGACAATTGCAGGTATCAACAACGAAATCCTTTCGGTTGAGATGGATGCCATTAGCGGTTGGGCGCAGGGCGATGCAGTCGCCACAACCCTGGAAAAAGCGGCCGATAATACCTTGCATATCGGCACCTACCTGCTTGAATCCAACGGTACCTTGCTGGAAAGTCACACCTTGACCGATGCTGCTCTAGGTGTTGCAATAACCGAACCGAATATCGCTTGCAATGACGCGGGTGTTTGTTTCGTCTCGTTTGGCGTTAACAATCCCGACGACGGCACTTTCCAGGTTCATGCAGCCCGACTGGACAAAAGCATTGACACTCCGGCCCTCATTCAAATTGATAATCAGGATGGCGGCTACGAGGTCAGCCGGGTTACTGTCGCTACCGACGGTACCGACTTTATGATTGGCTGGGGAAGAACGGCCGAACCAGATATATACGGTATCACCCTTGAAATATGGGTACAGCCGCTAAACAGCGCCGGCCAATTGCTCCAGACCGCACAGCAGATTCCAGACGCTATTTTTGCTGTGGGACATGCGGACAAACCATATGAGGTTAACCTGGAATGGAGTGGTAGCCCCTACTCCGGTTATGTGGCAACCTGGTACGATGTCGTAAGTAACAGCATGTATTATTCGATTGTTGATCCAACCGGGGCATCCACCGCCAGAACCTTTATTGATTCTGGATACTTCAACTGGGACAACTGGACTGCACCAAAAGCCGCCTATGATCCAACCAGCCAACAAGTCCTGGTAATCTACCCCTTTGGAAATGATACTTCGACTCAAGTCCCGATAGTCGGCATGCGGCTGAGTGCAATCGGGGATTCATCTCGAATCATACTTGTCTCCAATCTGGAGGCCAGCGCCAATTATAATGCCGATATCATTACCGATGAAAAAAGCGGTGGCTGGATCCTCTCCATAGCAAGCAACGGCAACGACCCTGCAACAACCTTGATTTCTGTTCAACCGGATGGTTCAATCCGTGATACTGAAACAACTGTCGCATCCTTCCAGGCAACGGACCTACTTGCCGATGTAGGTCTGGTCTGTTTCGTCCCGGAACCACGCATGACGTTAGATTTTGAAGAAGGGAGCGGTAGCCAGACTTTTGCGGATAGCTCTGGTCATGGCTTTCATGCAACTTGTTCGGGCGACACCTGCCCGCTGGCTGACCAGACCGGCCGTTTTGGCAACGGCGTTAAATTCGACGGCCAGAATGATTACCTGGATACGGGAGCATCCGTCGTCGAATTAGGCAAGGGAGATTTCACAATCAGCGCCTGGGTACGAACAGTAGACGCCGGGACGGAAGAGGTTGCTATCGTCACGAAAAGTGATGGCGATACGACCTGGGAGCAGGGGGAAAAGAGCTTCTACCTGGACAATTTGGGAAAGCCCAACTTTGTCGGTTGGGGCAATGAATATATCCGTGGCAACACGGCCGTAAATGACGGCCTCTGGCACCATGTCGTGGTGGTTTGGGACTACAACGGAAGCGGCACCGGTGGAACCGGCCGAATCTACGTAGATGGCTACTACGCGACCGCCAGTTCAAACTATGTGGCTAACAATAATGATAATCCTGGAGATACGTTGAAAATCGGCCGTCCCAATTTTGGAGAAGCACCCCACTACTACGATGGTTGGATGGACAGCATCAATGTCTACAACCGGGCGCTTTCTGCGGGCGAAGTTCGGGATGTCTTCGAGTCCGCCACAACTATCTTTGATTTGGACGAAGTCGCCGGTTCAACCACCCTCATTAACAGCGCCAACAACGGCTTCAATGCGACCTGTTCTGGCAGCGCCTGCCCCGATTTAGGCGTACCCGGCGTTGCTTATACCGCCGCCCAGTTTGACGGCACAGACGATTACCTGGAGATTCAACCCTCGCAGCAGATTGTGGAAACATTTGTTTACAACTTTGAATCAGGCGTTGGAACCGGTTGGGATAAGACCAATATCAATACCGCAACTTATAACAACCAGACGACGAAATTTCTGGGGACATTCAGCAATGAAACTGTTAATCTGAACCTCACTAACCTGCCAGCCCATGATTCCCTGAAAGTTGAGTTCGACCTCTTCTTGCCCGGTTCCTGGGACGGCAACCGAACCGATTTGGGCATGGATCAATGGTTGTGGGGTGGCGAAAATTACACCTGGGTTAACACCACATTCTCAAACCAGCCTGCCACCAACGGCAATTACCAACATGCTCCTACATCTGTGGACGGATGGAACGGTCCCTCGGGATTACGGGCATTCCGCGATGATGGGTCGGGCAATGACTGTTCAGGGATCACGCAGACTTTTACGACCGATACCCCTGACCTGACGAATGAACCAATTGGCAATGACACCATTAGCTGCCTGGAATATTTCCCAAGTGGTGATGACAACGCTGGGATTCTGTATCGAGATATTAATTACGCAGGAACGGGCTGGCTCTTTGACTTTGGCCGACTGATATTGCCAAACTTCGATAACGACGCTATCTCCTCTCTCCGGGTGTGGGAGGCTGTATTGCCTCCCAAGCATGGCGCGTCCTACGATACGCTCACGGTCTCCGGGTACAGTCAGGGTACTATCTACCACTTTAGCGGTGAATGGGCTACCCACACGGCCGATACATTCCACTTCTACTCAACCGGAATGACTGCCCCCAACGACCCGGAAGTCTGGGGTCTGGACAATGTGGTCGTGACCCTGCTCTATTCAGATGAGAGCGTGCCGCTGGCCGATTCTTCCTTCACTGTGTCGGCCTGGGCCAAGCCTGATACGAACACCAGCTCTGGATACCTTGTTTCACAGGGGACTACCACGACAAATAATGGGCTGCATTTCGGTTATCGCAGCAATTCAACCTTTACCTGTGCCTTTTGGGCCGATGACTTAAATGCCGGTGTCGCTAATGATGCCGAGTGGCACCATTGGGCTTGTACCTATGATGCCGCCACAAATACCCGCACCCTCTACCGGGACGGGGTTCAGATTGCCCAGGATACAGCCAGTGGGGATTATGTTGGGACAGGCGGCACCTATATCGGTAGGCGTTTGGATGGCGCTGCATACTTTGATGGTGCAATAGACGAGGTTGGTATCTGGAAGTACGCTTTGGCTCCTGAGGATATTCGGGAACTGTATAGCAAAGTCAAGGTGCAGGATGAAACGGTATTGAGCTGTATGTACATGCAAACGGCCGAAACCAACACCTTCGACGTTCTGGGCGCGAATCTACGCGAGTCTGCCACCGACCTGGGCACGGACAGCCAATCCGTTAACCACACTATCACTATCGATTCCGACTTGCCCAGCGCCGCCATCCTGGCGCCAACCAACGCCTACGTCAACGGAGTCGATCCACTTACTATATCCGGGTCGGCCTCTGACCCAACCTCATCTGTTTTTGAGGTCGAGGTACAGTTAA
>JBAPRX010000083.1:0-23741 GCA_049281335.1 Promineifilaceae bacterium (SeqCode) | reverse complement strand
TATTACATGATCGCCGCCATAATGCTTTTTGTCAATATAGTTCGTATGTTCCACGAGGGCCAGGAAGGGAAATTCGTTTTGGGTCTTGTCGGCCGATTCGGCGGGTAAATTCAACCAGTAGGTCTTGTCCATGAGGGACTGTTTGAGGGCCAGGACGAGAACGACGGCCCCCATGCTCTTTAGCTGGTTCAACTGGCCCAGGTAATCGGGCGGCATATCGGGCACAAGGCGTTGGAGCAGGCCGGGCGATGTTGTTGCCAGACAGAGATCGTGGCTGACTTCGTGGTCGTTGACGTGCAAGACTAAACGGCCGTCTGGCTGGGGAACAATCTGGCGAGCGGGGCTGTCTAATAGAATTTTGCCGCCTCGCGCCTTTACCGCTTCGGTCAGGGTATCCACGAAAGCCTGGAAGCCGCCTTCAAAGTAGCCCAGCCGGGGACTGCGAACCTTTAGTCTGGCCCACATCCAGGCCATATTGACCCGCTTGTAGTAGGGGCCGAATTTGCCGATCAACAACGGCTGCCAGGTTGTGCGATATATCTTCTCGCCATACCAGCGGCGGAGCCAGTTATCGGCCGTTTCTTTCTCCAATGTTTTCCAGGGATTGGTAAAGCGCAGAAAAGCGCTGACCAGTCCAAAGCGGGCGACATCCAACAGATTGAAGCCGGGGAAGGTTATCCAGCGCATGGGCGAGTCGAAGGGGACGATCTTTCCTTCGTAAATGACGGATGTGACGGGCCGGGGGAAGAATAACTTGTTTTCCATCCCCAGTTCTTTGACCAGATAGATGATGTGTTTATCGGAGGTGAAGAGGTGGTGGTAGAATTTTTCCAGGGGCCATTCCCAATTTTCGTCCTGAAATCCGGCTGCCAATCCGCCGGTATAATCCCCGGCTTCGTAGATGGTGACTTTGTGACCGGCATTGAGGAGATCAAAAGCGGCCGATAAACCAGTTATCCCGGCCCCGATGATACCAATATCGAGCGATTGGGAGGGGGCGGTCAAAGGGGTGCCTCCTGCTCTGCCACCTGAGTCGCCTGCTGAATGTCTGACCAGCCCATTTCATTTCGCAGCATGTAGAATGCGCCAAGAAGGGTAATCGGCAGCCACAAGGCGGCATGTAAGACCAGGGTGTAGGCTCCGGCAATGGCTTCTTCGACATTGTACAGCGTTAAAACGGCAATGCCGGGCGCGTCGAATGTTCCTACGTAGCCGGGGGCGGAGGGCAAGGTCGTTGCCAGATTGACTACGCCATTCATCAGCATCAAGGCAAAGAAGCTAACATGGAAGTTGAAAGCGTGCATGACAAACCAATACTTCACCGTTTCCAAAAGCCAGACGAGGATGGAGGTGAAGAAGATCATGAGGACGTTTTTGAAGCTGCGAAGCGATTCCAGACCGGCCAGAAAACGGGCGGCCGTTTCGATCAGCGGTTGGCGAAACCGATCTGAGACGATGAACAGACCGCTGGCCCAGGTGACTAACTGCATGGCCCGTTCTGGCACGGCGGCCAGGGCAAAGAAGATAACAATGGCCGCAAAGAAGGCGACGCTGGCAATAATTACCAGGGTGCGAATGCTGTCGCTGGGTAAGGGAGCCAGGGGCAGGGCGGCAAAGACGAAGACCAGCATCACCAAGCCGTCGAAGACTCGTTCGACGATGACGGTTGCCAGACTGGCGCTCATAGGGACTTCTTCCTGGCGGCGGAGAACGTAGGAGCGCAGCACTTCGCCAGCCCGGAAGGGATAGATGTTATTGCCCATGTAGCCGATGACGACTACGGGGAAGAGACGGCGCACGGGAATGTGTTTTAACGGCCGAAGCATATAGTCCCAGCGCCAGGTGCGAACCCAGACTGCCACAAAGTAGGTGGCGACACTGGGGATCAGCCACCAGTAATTGGCTTCTTTTATACTTTCAGCGACTTCTCCCAGCCGCAGCCCCCGCAGAGCCAGCCATAAAAAAACGGCGCTAATAGCCACGCCGAGCCATAATTGCCAACGTTTCAATCGTTTGTCCTAGTTAAGAAAATGAAAGAGTGACCCAGGCCACTCTTGTTCTGTGTAAATATACAACCGGTAACTCGAATTTCCGTAATTCTACCATGAGTGGGGATAGTTGCATGTCCAACATCCATCCCATTTGCCTACATTTTGCCCTTACTTATGTCCTGTTCGAGAATTACTTGACAGGGGGTAAGGAGTTATTGTAGTTTGCTATCAAAGGTTAGTGTTTGTAAGTAGGAGTCTGAAAGATGAAGCTGGCACGTTTGTTTATTCTGAGTGCCATTTGCCGGAATCTAATATTGAAAATGCGGTTGAAGCGTTTATTCAACAAGGCACACAGCGGCAAATTGTTACAGCTCAAGATGATCAGCATGAGACGTTGTGGTCGGTTGCCATGACTGTTTCGCCGTTAACGGCCGATGTCTACGAGGTCATCTGCACAAAACTCCAATAATTTCCCCACTTTTAACAATTCATAATCAACTCGATCAACTTTTTGTGAGTGGTGGCGTTGATTGACTTGTTTTATTATGTGAAGGTATTCAGGAGGTGAGGAGTCACAAATTTATTTTCTATTCATAAATTTTGACGCGAAGTTAGGTTTTTCCTACCATCTTCGTACTATGTTAAAAAATAGAATCGTAACGGTACACTTTAAAAAACAATTACTCTTCACAATATTTAGTACAGCCTTACTAGCGCTCGTTGCTACATTAATTTCAAGCAACTCCGCCTATGCGGCGCCACTAAATAGTTTTGATGTCACTTACTACAATAACATTGACTTTACCGGCAGAAGCGTTCATACGGTAGAGTCTTCAATCAACCACGACTGGGGAACTAGCAGTCCGCATCCGCGTATAAACCCGGATACTTTTTCTGCAAAGTATTTGGGCAGCTTTGAACTTGAAGAAGGTACTTACGAGTTTACTGCAACTGTAGACGACGGTATTAGGCTAATGGTTGATGGTAATGTCGTTATTGAGGCTTATTATGATCAAGCCCCAACAACTTACACAGAATCTATCAACGTTTCCTCCGGTACACATACAATAACTGTAGAATATTATGAACGTTACGGGAGTGCGGTTTTAGTGGTTGATTGGGAAAAAATTGGTGGTCCAAGCCCAACACCTCCGCCCCCAACACCGACCCCAACATCAACGCCCCCAACACCACAGCCAACGTCAACGCCCCCAACACCCGAACCAACATCAACACCGCCAACACCGATACCTTCACCGACGCCTAACCAAAATCCAGAAAACCGAATTAATTGGAATGGTCAAGCCTGGTATCTACATGGTGTGAATATGCCCTGGTATAACTGGAGCTGTGATTTTGGCTGTAACAATAATGGTGGCGTAAGTCAGACCTCTATTAATAACGAGATAAATTCTCGTTTTAACCAACTAGATTCAGCAAACGTCCATGTGGTACGCTGGTGGATGTTCCCCGGCAACCCCTGGCAAATAAACCAGTCTGGCAACGGTACGCCTACCGGAATAAACAGCGCGATTTATGCGGACATAGACGCTGCGCTTGATTTAGCAGAAACGCATGACTTGTATTACACATTTGTCTTGTTCTCTGCACCTTCAAGTGTACCGCAGGGCTGGCTAAACGATCCAACCCAGAGACAAGCTTTAGCAAGCAGTTTGCAGGAACTCTTTGCCCATTACGCCAATCACCCAAGAATTATGACCTGGGAAGTGTTTAATGAGCCAGAATGGGATATGTGGAATGGTGCAGTTGATTCTAACAACACTGTAGCCACGGTAACGGCTATAGCAAACGCTGTCCATGCCAGCTCTAATAAGTATGCAACTGTCGGGTCTGCCATGCTTGATGGACTGCCTTATTGGACAAACACGCCTGTAGATTATTACGATGCCCATTGGTATGATTATATGTCCCCCGGAGACTGGTGCGCTCTCTGCACCAATTATGACGAAGTTAAAGCTCGCTACGGGCTGACGAAGCCATTGGTTATTGGTGAATTCTATGCCGGTTATGATGTTGACTCAGGCAGATTTGATTATTGGTATGACAATGGCTATGCAGGCGCTTATGCCTGGTCGCTGTTTTCTGAAAGAACAAGCGATGGGCTGCAAATAAATATGAATGCGGCCGCTTCTTTTGGGAATTCAAAGCCTGATATTGGGCCTCAAAATTAGGTAAACCGCAAAAAGTTTTACACGAAAAATGTGATTCATTACGGCGGTTTACTTGAGTAAATCACTTAAATCCTCGAAGTTAAATTGCGAGAAATTTCTGTGATTTACTTAAGGAGCCTACGAGAAATCTTTAAAAAGACTTTGCAACGAATTTCACTAATTGCACGAATTACAGGTTCAAAATTTGTGTCGTTGGTGTAATTCGTTGCTATTTTCCTGGAAATACTTTTATGCCTTGCCAACTACCCCCCGACTTCGATATAATAGCGGAGCGATTCGGGGTGTAGCTCAGCTTGGTAGAGCGCTGTGTTCGGGTCGCAGAGGCCATGGGTTCAAATCCCGTCACCCCGACTAACAAAATATTCAAAGGCTGTGATGGAGACAAACAGGCCGGACTTTTTTGGTTAGCGAACCTGGGATGGTGGAAGCCAGGGACAAAAATCGGCCGAATATCCCTCCGGAGCCGCCAGCCAAACGGGTTTAATTGATTGTCCAATCAATTAAACTTTAGTAGACCTGGACGGGTTCAGCTTCCGTTAAAGAGATTGCGGAAATAGTAATTAGGTAATTGGCGGTGAAAGACACTGCTTGTAATTGGGTAATTGGTTGAAACTAACACTCAATTGACCAATTACGAGCCGGTATCCGGCAATGACCAATACGCTGTTTTTGGCCGAGTGTCAGGCTGTTTTGCCTGGAATCAGGGTGGTACCGCGAAGCATAGACGCCTTCGTCCCTTTGGGATGATGGCGTTTTTTGTTTGCAACAACCCATCCTCCCGGAGGTTCAGAACCTCCGGGAGGTTTAGGAAATAGAAGGAATCAAATGACCGAATTACTCTACTTAACCGACGCTTATTTACAAAATTTTGAGGCCACTGTGACGGAACAGGCCGAGGGTGGTGTTGTTCTGGATCGGAGCGCGTTTTATCCGGGTGGCGGCGGACAGCCGTGTGATTTCGGGACGCTGCAAGCCGGGGACCGGGTGTGGCAGGTGACAAAGGTTAAGCGGGTGAACGGCCAGCCGGTTCATTTTATTGAGGGGGATTTGCCGGAGATTGGTACGGCCGTTACCGGGCAGCTTGATTGGGAGCGTCGCTTCAAGTTGATGCGAACCCACACGGCGATGCACATTTTATGCGGGGTTGTCTGGCGTGATTATCAGGCATCTGTTACCGGCGGCAATATGGAGCCGCTTAAGGGGCGGATGGATTTTGAGTTTGAGACGATGCGCCAGGAGTTGGTGGCTGAAATTGAAGCGGCGATTAATAAAGAGGTCGAAGCAGCCCACCCGATTGTGGTCGATATTTTGCCGCGTGACAAAGCGTTCGAGATTCCCGACCTGATCCGCACCAAGATTAATTTGCTGCCGGAAGGGATCAAAGAGGTACGCACCGTTGAGTTGGTCGGGCTTGATTTGCAGGCTGATGGCGGAACGCATGTTTCTAATACGCATGAAGTCGGCCGTTTGCGGGTGGTTGATTACAAGAGCAAGGGCAAGATTAATAAGCGCATCTATCTGGAAATAGAAGATTAATGCGCTTTATCATCCGGGAACAGCCTTACGAAAAGCCGGTTGCGACGGGACTGCTGCGATATGAGCAGGACGGCCGAGCGACCGGCGCGGTTGAACATTGGCGGTTGACCAATGCGGCCGAAGGGTATCGCTTTTTTCGAGTCGATCTGGATGCCCGCGACGCCAGTGGTGACAGCTATTTATATCACCTGGTTCTTAGCCCGGAGAATAAACCGGAACGACTTAAATTTCGCTTTTTTAATGCCCGGAAGATGATTTCGGGGAGTTTATTGATAGAAGATACGACGATGACGTTGATACGTGACGCAAACGACCAACATTTTGAAGAGACGGCCGAGGTGGATGACCAGACGTTGTTCTGGTATCCCTCGACGATGGGGCTTGGGCTGCTGGCTTACGGCTTTTCTGGGGATGACCTGTTCTCCAGTCCGGCTCCGACGGGGACTTTCCCGGCTGTGACGCTGGATAAAGCGGCCGATTTTGCTTTCGAGCGCGTCAATGTGACTTTAGAGATCGGTGAAAAGGAGAAGCTGGTCGTTGCCCAACAGGATGTTGCGGTACGGCCGTTCTCTATTCGGTGGCAGGATCAGAGCCGCACCCTCTGGCTGAATCCACACAAACGGCCAGTCAAGATGGTGCGGGGAGATAGACTGACGGCGGTGGAGATGCGGCATATTCATTATTAGTGACAGCAGAATAAGAGAGAAATTTAGCGGGGTGATTTACTAGGGAAAATAATTAATTGGTGAACTGTTGAATTCGTGAATTTTTAATGAGGCTGTATGGAGCTTCTTTTCATTAATCATTCAACAATTCACGAATTCACCAATTAATTATTAATTTTTTTTCTCTGTGATCGTCCTTCATTTAGGAGATACGGATAATGGCTTTTAGTGATGTACCGAATAAGGTTGATTTTGTAAAACTGGAAAAGGCGATGCTGGCTTTTTGGCAGGGGACGGGGGCTTTTAATCAGCTTCGTGAGCTGCGAGCCAAGAGCGACAAGCATTGGAGCTTTTTGGATGGGCCGATTACGGCCAATAACCCGATGGGCGCTCACCATGCCTGGGGACGGACATATAAAGACCTTTACCAACGCTTCAAGGCGATGCAGGGCTATAACCAGCGCTGGCAAAATGGCTTCGACTGCCAGGGGCTGTGGGTTGAGGTCAACGTCGAGAAGCGGCTGGGCTTTAACAGTAAGCGCGAAATCGAAACCTATGGGCTGGATAACTTCACCCGCCAATGCAAGATGCAGGTCTTGAACTTTGCGGCCGTTCAGACGGAGCAGTCAATCCGCCTGGGCTACTGGATGGACTGGAATGATCCGGAAAGCCTGCGCCTGCTGCGGGATTTGATGGGCGAGAAGCCGATGGAGATTGTGACCGTTCAGGGGCCGAAAGGGCCGCTAACGGGGACGGTTGAGCAGATTGTCGGCCGTCTTGGCTTGCCCGATGTCGGTGGCTCTTACTTCACCTTTAGCGACGAAAACAATTACGAAATCTGGGGCTTTTTGAAGAAATGCTTCGAGAAAGGCTGGCTGTATAAAGGCCACGACGTCATGCCCTGGTGCGCCCGATGTGGAACGGGGATCAGCCAGCATGAGATCGTCACGGATGGCTACTTTGAAGTGACGCATGACTCGGTTTTCTTGAAGTTCCCGCTAGACGGCCGAGAAAAAGAGGCGCTCCTGGTTTGGACCACTACCCCCTGGACACTGAGCAGTAATGTGGCTGCGGCCGTTGGGCCAGAACTGGAATATGCGAAGGTTTATCAAAAAGAGGATGGCTGGACATATTACGTGGCAAAAGAGGCGTTGGTCAATACCCTGATCGGCGATTATGAAGTTGTCGGCGAACTGAAAGGGGCAGATATGGTCGGCTGGACGTACAGCGGCCCCTTTGATGAGCTTCCGGCGGCGCAGGCGGCCTTTGAAGAAAAAGGATATCGCCATCGCGTTATCCCCTGGAAAGAGGTCGGGGCGACGGAAGGTACCGGCATCGTCCATATCGCGCCGGGTTGTGGGGCCGAGGACTTTGAATTGGGCAAGGAGTTTGACCTGCCGGTGATTGCCCCGTTGGATGAAAACGGCCTTTATGTGGATGGCTTTGATTGGTTAAGCGGCCGTTCTGCCGCCGAGGTCGCCGAGGATGTCTTCACAAATTTGCGGGAGAAAGATGTTTATTACCGCAAACAACGCTACTCCCACCGCTATCCCCACTGTTGGCGCTGTGGGACAGAGTTGGTTTACCGGCTGGTAGACGAATGGTTTATCAACACCGGCCCGCTGTATGACAAGCCGCGCCAACTGGTGACCCAGGCGGAAAAGGAAAAGAGCCTGCGCTACCAGATTATGGATGTGGTGGACGATATTAACTGGTTCCCCTCGTTTGGCTATGACCGGGAGATGGATTGGCTGCGTAATATGCACGATTGGATGATCAGCAAGAAGCGGTATTATGGCCTGGCTTTACCGATCTATACCTGTGAAGATTGCGGTCACTTTCATGTGGTTGGCAGCGAAGAAGAGTTGGAAGAACGGGCGGTTGAAGGCTGGGAAGAATTTGAAGGACACTCGCCACATCGGCCGTACATTGATGCCGTGAAGATCGCCTGCCCTGAGTGCGGCGGGAAAGCTTCGCGCATCTCTGACGTGGGCAATCCCTGGCTGGACGCCGGGATCGTCGCTTACAGCACGATGGGCTATCGCAATAATCCGGAGTACTGGGAAAAGTGGTTCCCGGCCGACTTCATCACCGAAAGTTTCCCCGGCCAGTTCCGCAACTGGTTCTACAGTCTGCTGGCCCAAAGCACGGTGCTGACCAATCGGCCACCGTTCAAAAATATCTTTGGCTATGGCACGCTGTTGGGCGGAGACGGCCGTGAAATGCACAAGTCCTGGGGCAACTCTATCGAATTCAATGAAGCGGCCGATAACATCGGGGCCGATACGATGCGCTGGCTCTTTGCCTCCAGCAAGCCGGAGCAAAATCTACTCTTTGGCTACGGTCAGACGGACGAAACACGCCGCCGCTTCCTCATTCCGCTGTGGAATGTTTACTCCTTCCTGGTGACGTATGCCCAGTTGGATGATTGGAAGCCGGGGACGGAGATGGTTCAGTCGCCGCTGGCGGCTCACGCTCAACTGGATCAGTGGATTTTGGCGCGGTTGGCAGAGACAACGGCCGAAGTGACCCGCCAGCTAGAGCAGTTTGCTGCGGACAAAGCGGTTATTTCCCTGGAAGCGTTTCTGGATGACCTTTCCAACTGGTATGTTCGACGCTCTCGCCGCCGTTTCTGGAAGAGCGAGGCGGATGCGGATAAATCGGCCGCTTACCAGACGCTCTACACCGCTTTCCTGGGTTTTGTGAAACTGCTGGCGCCGTTCATCCCCTTCACGACCGAAGCGATCTACCAAAATCTGGTTTGCAGTGTTGATCCGGACGCGCCATTGAGCATCCACCACTGCGATTGGCCGACAGTAGATGAGGCGACACTGGATCAGGCTTTGCTGGATAAGATGCGGCTGGCGATTGATGTAGCCGGACTAGGACGGTCGGCGCGAAGTGCGGCCGATTTCAAGCTGCGTCAGCCATTATCCAAAGCCAGGGTGAACGTTGGCAGCCAACAGGCGAGGGCAGATTTGTTGGAGCTGGCCGAGGTGCTGGCGGACGAGATCAATGTGAAAGAGATCGAGGTTGTCTCCGAAGTCGGTGAACTGGTTAACTATAAGCTGATGCCGAACAACCGGGTCTTGGGGCCGAAGTATGGCTCTTTGTTCCCGAAGGTGCGGCAGGCATTGGCCCAACTAGACCCCTCCGAAGCGGCACGCACGCTGCACGAAGGCGGTCAGTTGCAAGTGGACGTGAATGGGCAGCAGATCGGCCTGAACGAAGAAGAGGTTCTGGTTCAGACAGAATCACGAGGCGGTCTGGCTGTTGCCAGCGACAAGGGGATTACGGTGGCGGTGGATACAACGTTGACGCCGGCCCTGGTTCAAGAAGGGTATGCCCGCGACCTGGTTCGGACGGTGAATACCATGCGAAAGGAGGCGGGGCTGGAACTGGATGACCGGATCACGCTGTATTATCAAACGGGCGGCGATGTAGCCCAGGCGCTGGTAAATTATGGCAGCTATATTCAGCAAGAGACGCTGGCGACGAGTCTGGTAGATGGCGGTGTTGAAACGGCCGATTTCCAGCAATCGTTTGAACTGGAAGGGCAGGCTGTGACGCTGGGGGTGAAGAAAGCCTAAAAAGATAGTTGATTGGGTTGATTGGTTGATTGAGATGATATCCTTACCTCAATCAACCCAATCAACTCAACAACTCGTCTGGGATAAGTTTTGGGGAATCTTAATATTCTCGTCTGCCTACTCGCAAAACCCTTTACAAGCCTGTACAATGTGAGCCGATAATTTCACTGGAGAAACGTTCAATGATGTACAGGATTCGCCACCAATTGGTGTTGGCCCTGGTGCTGCTGTTGGGAACAGTTGCCCTGGCATCGGCACAAGGGGAACAACCGGGACAAGATGATGGGGTTCAATGGCTGCCGCTGCTTGCTCCACCCAGTCAAATGATCACCGGTGAGTGGGAGCCGCTGACGTTGGAACCGGTTGATCCTTCAGAGATCCCTTTGGTCCCTGACGTTATGGTTGGCAGTGACACCTGTTCGGCCGCTCCGCAGTTTAATGTCCCAGGCGGCGCTCAAAGTAACACCAATGACATGACCCTCTCAGCTGATGATCCGATTTTGGCCTGTATGTGGGACTCGCCAAGCAGTCCACAGGGTTATCGGACAACCTGGTTTAAGTTTAATTCTCCTTTCAGCGGTCTTGTTACCATTGATACCGCAGGCAGTACCTATGATACGGTTTTGGCTGTCTATACGGGCGGATGTGCTACCCCAACTCAACTTGCTTGCAACGATGACAGCAATTACTTTACCTCAATGGTCTCTGTTTCTGTCCTCGCCAACCAGGATTACTATGTAGAGGTGGCGGATTGGAACCTAGCGGTTAGCGGAACGGCAACAGCGAATATCGCTGCCTGGATTGACAAACAGACAAATTGGGAAATTGACGACCTGATGACAACGCCGCGAACCCGCGACGCGGCAGCGGTGCTGCATGACAATATCTATATCATTGGAGGGCAGACGGTTGCTTTTGGCAACCCGGTACGGACGCCGCGCGTGGATGTTTATAATACGACCACCGGGAATTGGAATACTCTGACCAGTATGCCTGCCGGTTCTGATGGCCTGGGTTATTCGAATACGTCTGCGGCACAGGTCAATGCCAGAATTTATTTGCCTTCGGGCTATGTGGGCGATAACGGCATTTATGACGGCACACATTGGGTTTATAACATTGGGGCAAACAATTGGTTCACGGCAGCTCCGGCGCCCTGGGTTAGCGGCCAACCGGCTATTTATCATACGGCCGTTGCCTATACGGGCGGCTCGAATGACGGATATTACGTCATTGGCGGCCTCACCGGCCCACTGCCGCTGACAACGCCTAACTCGGATTGGGAAGCTCATTCAGAGGTATATTTTTACAACCCTGATCCCAATAGTTGGGCAAACCCCAACCCCCAATCAATGTCAACGGGACGGTTTGGACATACGGCGGCCGTTCAGCGAATTGGGAGCAGTGATTATATCTGTGTGGTTGGCGGTATTGGACAAAATAACGATATCCCAGAGTTGATAATCAATGGAGAATGTTACAATATCAACAGTAATAATTGGGGTATGACCATCGGCGCTTTGAATTATCCTCGCTACAATGCGGGTAGTGCGGTGGCTGCAAATGGCGATTGGTATGTTTTTGGCGGCACTAACCAACTGGGAGAGTCCGTTGCTGTAACCGAGCGGTATGATCGAAATACTAATACCTGGGTGGCCTTGAACAATCGCTTCAATCTTGGTTCAGATGATCCAAACGAGGCGCTTCGTCCGGCTCGTGCCTGGCCCAGAGGTGGGTTTGTAGGGCAGACGCTCTGGGTGGTTGGCGGCCATCGTAACACCAGCTTTGGCGACCTGGTTGTTAATCTAGTTGAAAACTTATTCCTGCCGGAAGAAGATGTTTTCTTGCCGATAATCAGGCAAGAAGTCATTCCGGGCGAACCGGACGACACTTTTGGAACGGCCCGGCGAATTTCGAAGGGGCAAACGCTAGAAGGGGCTTTCTACGAGACGGATGATTATGTGGATATTTATTATTTTGACATCACCTCGCCTGCCACAAACTTCTCAGCTAAATTGAGCCATATGGCCAGCGGCGTTGATTATGACCTGTCGGTGTACAGAAATAATAAGGTGTTCCTCAACAGCAGTAACCATATCGGCAATGCGGATGAAATCATCAACGGGACGTTGAATCCCGGCCGTTTTTACCTTATTGTTGATCGGGTTTATCCACCGCCTGGTTCGGATCCAAATACATCCACATATCGCATTGAACTTCACTAATCGTTCAAGCTTCAAAGGGGATAAAATGGGAAAAAGCGCTGCGGTTCGGGTTTTACACTTTGCTGACGCCCACATTGACATTGCAAATTACGGCCGTCACGACCCCGACACCGCCTTACCAGTACGGGTGATGGACTTTCTTCGTTCGCTGGACCAGATCGTTGATGCGGCGATTGAGGAACAGGTCGATCTGGTCATTTTTGCGGGGGACGCTTACAAAGACCGTAATCCCCAGCCGACCTTTCAACGAGCGTGGGGCGAACGGATGATGCGCCTTTCGGCCGCTAAAATCCCGACTATTCTGCTGGTCGGGAATCACGATGTTGCTCCGGCAGCGGGACGAGCCAACACTTTGCATGAGTTCAAAACGCTGCAAGTTCCGTTTATTCATATGGCGGGTGGAATCGAACTGTTGGGGCCGGACGAACTCCAATGCCCGGTACAGGTGATCAGCGTTCCCTGGGTTTCACGAAGCCAGTTGATGACCAGGGAGGAAACGGCCGGAAAGTCGCTGAATGATGTCCTCCAACTGCTCGAAGAAAAAGTGACCCAGGCTGTTCAACATTATATTGAAACGGCCGATCCCGACCTGCCCCTTATTCTGACTGCCCACGCCAGCGTCGGCGGGGCCAAATTTGGCAGCGAACGGGCTGTTATGCTGGGCCACGAACTGGTCTTGAGCAGCAGCATTATCCGCGATCCCCGGCTTGATTATGTGGCGCTGGGCCATATCCATAAACACCAGAGCGTTCACGATGGCCACCCCCCGGCCATTTACCCCGGCTCAATTGAACGGATTGACTTTGGGGAGGTGAAAGAGCAGAAAGGCTATGTTATTGCTGAAATCAGCAGGGGCAAGACGGAGTGGCAGTTTATCAAGCTGCATACACGCCGTTTTCTGGACATTAAAGTTGAGACGAGATCGGCCGAAACCTTTATGGCCGATGTGATGCAGCAGCTTCCTAAAGAGGAAGAAGTGGTTGGGGCAGTGTGTCGGGTGCGTCTCTCTTATCCCCGTGATTGGGAACCACTGGTAGACGAGGTGGCAATTGCCAATCGTTTCAAGGAAGCGTTGAGCCTCCAGATTCAGAAAAACCGGCTGACGGACAAACGCGCCCGCCTGGGGGATACGGCTGGCATTGAAAGTCTGAACAGCGAGGAGCTTTTGGGCCAGTATTGGCGAACGATTGACCTGGATACGGCCGAGACGGAGGTCATGCAAAAGCTGGCAAAAGAGATTTTCATAGATGTGGATGGACTGGAAGTTGATTAGTAATCGGTCATTGGGTAATTAACTCCTACTGGCAGCCCAACCACCTGGTTACTAAACCATTATTTTTTTACGAACAGTTATTTATGATCCCTATTAAACTTGAGCTAACCAATTTTCTTTCTTACAGACAACCGACAACTTTGGATTTTCATGGCATTCATCTGGCCTGCGTAACAGGGGCAAATGGGGCCGGTAAGTCGAGTATTCTGGACGCTATTACCTGGTCGTTGTTTGGGCAGAGCCGAAGCAAGAGCGATGATGATCTCGTTAACCGGCTGGCGGCACGGAATGATGAAGCGGCCGAAGTGAAATACACATTTGAGCTGGGTGGCTGCACTTACCGCGTTGTCCGGCGGAAAACGGCCGGAAAAACAACGATCCTCGAATTTCAGATGGCAATGGAAGATGGTAAATGGAAGACGTTAAGCGAAAGCAAGGTGCGCGAAACACAGGCGGCTATTGAATCGCTGCTCAATATGAATTTCGATACGTTTATTAATGCCAGCTTCTTGTTACAGGGTAAGGCTGACGAATTTACTACCAAAACGCCGAATAAACGAAAGGAGATTCTGGCCGACCTGTTGGGGGTGAATGAGTGGGACCGCTACCGGGAAGCGGCGGCGGCGCGGCGCAAAGAGAGCGAGGTTCGTCAGGATGTTATAGATCTCCAGTTGGCCGATATTGACCTGGAATTGGAGAAGGAATCTGAACGGGCAGCGGCTCTAGCAAACGCCCAGGAATCCCTGGAAGGACTCTCCAGGCAGCTTGCAGTCCAGGAAAAGCTGCTGGAGGAGATGCGGCTGCGAGAAGAGGCAATCAAACAGCAAAAACAGCAGGTAAAACATCTGGGCGAGACGCTGAACCGGCTTACGCAATCGCTGGAAAGTTTACAAAAAAGGCAGACGCAACTACAGCAAGAACGGCAGCAGCACCAGGCATTGCTGGACCGGGCGGAGACGATAACGGCCGAATATGCAGCCTGGCAAACGGCCGTAGAGATATTACAAACGTGGCAGGAAAAAGCCGACGCTTATAATCGCCTCCAACAAGAACAACGGCCTCATCAGTTAACGCTGAAAGAGGAACAAACTCGTTTGACTGAACGTAAATCGAACCTGGAAAAGCGGGCGAAGGATGTGGCGGCTATGGAAGAGGAGAAGTCGGCCGTTCAGGAAAGTCTCAAAACGGCTCAGACCCGTTCGGAAGAGATTGCCATTCAACTCAAAGAATATGAAAAGCATGATCTGGCCTTGCAGGCAGCCCGTTCCCAGTTACAGGCGTTGCAAGGGGAACGGCAGCTGCTTGAGCAGGAGTTGGGGCAGTTGCAAAAGGAACAGACCCGGATTGAGCGATTAGAATCGGAAAAGGTCACGGTTCAGAAGAATAAGGATGAGGCAGCAAAAGAGTATGAAGCAATAACGGCTGAGTTAACGGCCGCTGTCGAAGCCAATAACCGGTTGATGGTTGTCCAGGCAGAGTTGGATAACTGTCGGGCAGAACAACCACGCCTGCGGGAGCAGATGGATAAGATCAAAGACCGGCTGGACCGCCTTCAGGAAGAAAGCGGCAGTGAATGTCCACTGTGCGGGCAGCCTTTGAGCGAAACGCACCGGCAGAATGTCACGGCCGAACTGCAACAAGAAGGGAAGGAGAAAGGCAACCGATATCGAGAGAACCAGGAAAAGATTCAGGCTTTAACAGCCGAAATTCCACCCCTGGAAAAGCAAATCAAACAAAAAACTGCCCTGGAGCGTAACCAACAGGCACAGCAGCAGCGAGGGGCAACGGCCGAGGCGCGGCTGGCAGAAATAGATCGGGCAATGGAAGAATGGAAGCAGGATGGAGCAGACCGATTGGCCGAATTGACGGCGAAAGAGGCGGATGATTCGGCTTTGATTGTCCAGACAAAGGCTGTCAATGAGCTTATTGAGCAGTTGAAAGGCAAAGCGCCGCTTGTCGAGGAACAACAAGGATTGCAGCGCCAGATTTCTAATAACGAAGCCCGATTGGCGGAAATTGAACGGACTGTTTCTGATTGGGAGACCAACGGGGTTGCTGAACTGGCTGAAGTTCAAGAACGGTTGGAGAAAAATGAGATTGCCCCAGAAGCCCAGGCAGCATTGACAGCGTTGGACAAGGAAATTGCCACATTGGGATATGATTCGGCCGCTCACCAGGAAGCCCGACTCAAAAGGGATGAACTGACCCCGGCCCAGGAGCAGCACCAACAGTTGCAGCAGGCGCAAGCGGCCGTGAAACCGTTGGAAGACAATCTGGCGGACCTATCCCTACGGATAACGGAGCAGCAGCAGAGCGTTCAGGAAACGGCGCAGCAGCATCAGGATGCTCTGACCCACCTGGAGACAATTTCGGCCGGGGATGTGAACCGGGTAGACGTTGAAAAGGAGGTCTTTCGGCTGCGGGAAGATGAGATTCAAGCCCACCGGCGGGTGGCTACAGCCCAGCAAAATGTAGCCGTTCTTGGTGATTTGCGAAAACAGAAAAAACAAATTGTGGCAGAACGTGGGGAAGTGACCCTCCATATCCAACGGCTGCGGCTGTTGGAAAAGGCTTGCAGCCGGGAAGGCGTGCAGGCACTTCTCATTGAACGGGCGCTGCCGGAGATTGAAGATGACGCCAATGAGCTGCTGGTACGTCTGACGGGGGGGCAGATGCAGGTTCATTTTGAAACCCAACGCAAATTGAAGAGCAGCGACCGGCTGGCTGAGACGTTGGATATTTCTATTTCAGATACCAATGGGGAACGGCCGTATGAGAATTTTAGCGGCGGGGAACAGTTTCGGGTCAATTTTGCTATTCGCCTGGCCCTTTCCAGAATTTTAGCCCGCCGATCCGGGGCGCGGCTGCAAACATTGGTGATTGATGAGGGGTTTGGGAGCCAGGATGCAAACGGCCGACAGCGGTTGGTTGAAGCAATCAATACCATTCAGGATAATTTTGAACGTATCCTGGTTATTACTCACATTGACGAACTGCAAGATGCTTTTCCGGTTCGGATTGAAGTGGAAAAAGGGATTAACGGTTCGACCATCCAGGTTAATTAACGGCCGTGTCGCGTTTCTGAAAATTGGTTCAATCTGCGAGATTGAACCAATCTACGCCTACCAACTATTGTAAAAATAACCATGATTCTTTTACGTGTCTTTGTCTTCATTTTAGGGCTGACAGTGAGCCTGCTCAGTCTTATCTCCGGGATACGGACTTTTGTGCTGCCCCGAAGTTCGCGGGACTTTGTCTCCTCATTCGTCTTCCGTTCTTTGCGTCGGGTCTTTGATTTTGGGCTGCGGTGGACGGATGACTTTGCCACCCGCGACAGGGTGATGGCTTTCTATGCACCGGTCAGCCTGCTGGCTTTGCTGCCGACCTGGTTGGCGCTGGTCCTGATCGGTTATACAGGCATGTTTTGGGGCAGCGGCATTGAAAGTTGGGAGGAGGCTTTTCGGATAAGCGGCTCTTCACTCCTAACATTGGGCTACGCAAAGGGGGATGTACTTTTCCATACTGCCCTGGAATTTTCAGAAGCGACGCTGGGGCTGCTGCTGGTTGCGCTGTTGATCGCCTATTTGCCAACGATGTACAATGCTTTCTCTCACCGGGAAAATGCCGTCAATTTGCTGGAAGTGCGGGCGGGCAATCCACCAACGGCCGTTGAGATGATAGCCCGCTACAGCCGCATTCATGGTTTAGCCAAGCTGGAAGAAGCCTGGCAACAGTGGGAGGTCTGGTTTGCCGAAATTGAGGAGAGCCATACCTCTTTGGCCGCCCTGGTCTTTTTTCGTTCGTCGAAACCGACTCAATCGTGGATTACGGCCGCCGGGGCTATTCTGGATGCGGCCTCATTGACGCTGGCGGTGGTGGATATTACCTGGAATCCTCAGGCGGCTCTTTGTATTCGCTCCGGCTTTCTAGCCCTGCGGAGCATTACTGACTTTTTTCGGATTTCATATAACCGCGACCCCCATTACCCGGAGGATGCGATTAGCATTTCACGCGAGGAATTTGACCTGGCCTGTGAAATGCTGGAGGCAGAAGGGGTCCCTCTGCGGGCAGATCGGGAGCAGGCCTGGATTGATTTTGCGGGCTGGCGGGTGAATTATGACGCCCCCCTACTGGTGTTGTGCAAGATTACGATGGCGCCACCGGCCCCCTGGTCTTCGGCCGGCTCTCTGAGAGGAATGACAATTAATAGTTTGGGGCGGCGAAAGATGGTGGTTAAGAAAAAGAAGAAGTAAGGTAAGTGCCAGGCACTTTGAGTCGAATTGGCAAGCTCAGACGCCGGTGTAAACAACGGCTCGGAGGGCAAATTGGATGGCGTCTTGCAAAACGGCGGCGGCCTCTAGCTGCGGATCGGGCTGTTGGAGCAGGTTGAGAACGACCTCGTCGAAAGCTCCAGCAAGGGCTTCGGCCGTGTGACGGGTGTTTTGGGGAACAATGTGGTTTTTGTCCATTGCAGCGTCCAGTGGGCGCTGCCAGATGTTAATCAGTCCCTCGCGGAAAGCGGCCCGTCGTTCTATGAGATCAGGCACGGCCCCCACCCCTCCGACAAGAAGCAGTTGGATAACGGCCGGTTCGTAGAGTGAGATGTTGATGTAGGATTGAAGGGCGGCCGAAATTTGTTTGGGCAGCGTCGTCCGGCTGGTGATGGCCTGTTCGATTGCCTGGAGCAGAAAATCGGCCGTTTCTTCATACAAATAAACGAAGAGCGTTTTTTTATCGGGAAAATAAAAGTAAAATGTGCCAATGGCGACCCCGGCATCTTCAACGATGTCTCTGATGGTGGCGGAATGATAGCCCTTATCGGCAAAGACCCGAACGGCCGACTGCATCAAATTGGTTCGTTTGACATCTTTTTTCTGGCGGGTTTTGTCTGTACTGCGGTAGGGCATGGTGTTGCTCGAAGTGATTGGTGATTGAGTGATCGGTACTCACATAGTAATTATACTCGGATACATAGAATGTAATCCATAATTTGAGACTGGTCAAAGCTATTCTGCATTACGAATGTAAAGTCACTTTACTTAGAGGTGGTGCAACCGTAGCAACTATTATGAAGTGACTGTCAGCTCTAAGGCTGTATCGTTACAAACTTTCTGACTCATGGACATCTCATTATCGTTGAATCCAAATGATTCTATACCATTATACCGCCAAATTTATTTCCAGATACGGGAAATGATATTGGCGGGAGATTTACCGGCTGGAATGTCATTGCCGTCTAGCCGAACTCTGGCAGAACGGTATCACGTGGCGCGGGTGACGGTCACAACCGCTTACCAACAACTTCAGGCAGAGGGGTTTGTCACGTCTCAGGTCGGAGCAGGGACGTGTGTGGCGGAGCAATTACCGGTTCCTCATGACCCGGCAGCTTTTCAGCCGGTCTTTTCAAAGTGGGGCAAAGGGGTCGCTGCTTCGGCACATCAGGGTGAGGAATCGACTCCTGCCAGGCCAGAGATTGATTTTGGATTCGGCCGTTCTTTTCCCCACATCTTTCCATATGACATCTGGCGGCGGCTGCTGGCCCGCTATCTCAGCACCGATGATACGATGTTGTCTCGTTATGGGTCGGTGGCAGGGTTTGAGCCTCTGCGGTCGGCCGTTGCGGATTATTTGCGACGGATGCGGGGGGTAAACTGTACCACCAAACAGGTTGTGATTGTCAGCGGCATTCAACAGGCGTTAGATATTCTGGCCCGTCTCTTGTTGGAACCGGGCAACGAAGTCCTGGTTGAAACGCCTGGTTATCCTGATGCGCTGAAATTGTTTCGGCTCCATCAAGCCACCCTAACGGCCCTGCCCGTTGACGAAGAGGGCTTTCCAGTTGAGAAGATTCCCGAAAGCAGCCGGGCGCGTTTCGCCTTTGTGACCCCTTCCAACCAGTTTCCCAAGGGGGGGACTATGCCGCTGGAACGGCGGCTGGCCTTGCTGCAATGGGCGCAGGAACATAAGGCGCTTGTTCTGGAAGATGACTACGATGGGGAGCTGCGCTATGATGACCATCCTTTGGCGGCTTTGCAAGGACTGGATAAAGACGGTCGGGTTGTCTATTTAGGCACCTTTTCAAAGGTGTTGTTTCCAGCTTTGCGGTTGGGCTATGTTGTTTTACCGCCTGTTTTGCTGACGCCTTTCCTGGCGGCCAAGCAGTTGGTGGACCGCGGTGCGCCAACGCTGACCCAGGCGGCTGTTGCGGACTTTATCGTTGAAGGTCATTTTGAACGCCATTTGCGACATTTGCGAAAGGCATACGGCCGTCGCCGGGAGGTGCTGGTGAAGGCGCTTCAACTGTATCTCCCCGGAAAGGTGCAATTTGCCAATGTGAAGGCAGGGCTGCATATTATGGTCTATTTGAGCAAGCGTTATAGCGAGACCGAGGTCGTGAAAAAAGCGGCCGAAGTCGGGGTCGGCGTTTATCCCGGCCAACCTTATCATGTTAAAAAACCACCTGGCCCTTCTATCTTGTTGGGATTTAGTGGTTTGGATGAGGGAGAAATTGAAGAGGGGGTTCGGCGGTTATCGGCCGTTCTAACCTGACTAAAGGGCTATAAAAATATTCGCTTTTCAAGATGGTTGCATAGGTCTAAATGTAGACAACATGGTTGGCTTGTGATAATCTTACAGCGCAAAGTGCAGACATTGTTGACTATTTTAATGATGGTTGTGTCGCCTAAAAGGCAGCAATTTGATAAATAAGGCTAATTTCAAATGACCAACAACGAAAGAACTGTTGTATGTATTGAAGATGAACTGGAAATGATCGAGCTGGTCAAGTTAATACTCGGCCGTCATAATTTTCAGGTAATTGGGGCAGTTGGTGGTCAGCAAGGTCTGGACAAGATCGAGGAAGTTAAACCGGACCTGGTTCTGCTCGATTTAATGATGCCCGAAATGGACGGGTGGGAAGTCTATCAAAAAATGAAGGCGTCTGAGACGATGCGCGACATCCCTGTTATCGTTGTCACCGCCAAAGCACAAAGTATTGACCGGGTTTTGGGGCTGCATATCGCGCGAGTCGATGATTACATTACCAAACCATTCGGCCCCCAAGAGTTATTGGAAAGCGTTGAGCGAGTTTTGAGCAGCAAAAGTTAAATAACAAAATACCCTATTGTCTCCTAAAAAAGCCCAACCTGGAATCAGTTGGGCTTTTTTATTACTCCATTCATTGCTATACTGTAATTGTCAGTGAATGAATTCAGAACAAGTTACTAAGTGACCGTGCGCAAATAGGTTAATGGAATTGTGCGGACGGTTTACGAGTAAGCTGCCTCTTGATTGAAATGACTAATTGTTGGCCGCTTACTAAGGAAGTAGGATGCGTATTCGATTTTGGGGCGTTCGTGGAACGATACCTGCACCCGGCCCTGATACTGTCAGGTTAGGGGGGAATACGGCCTGCCTTGATGTGCTAACTTCCGATAAACAGTTAATTGTGATAGATGCCGGTTCGGGTATTCGACGCCTGGGTATCGCACTAGCAGAAGAGTTTCCCGGCCGAATTGTTGGAACGGTATTGGTTAGCCATACCCATTGGGATCATATTCAAGGGTTCCCCTTTTTTGCACCGTTGATTGGCCCGCACAGCCGTCAAAATCGCTTTGTCATTGTGGGCCAGAAGCGAGTCGGCCGTCAGTTAGAGAATGTGCTTGCCGGTCAGATTATCGAGCCTTACCTGCCATTTGCTTTTAAGGAGCTTGCAGCCGATATTCATGTTAAAGAAGTCAGCGGTGGCGAGAAAATTGTGATTGGAGATGACACCATTATTCGAGTGGCAGAGCTTCGCCATCCGGGCGGTTGTCTTGGGTTTCGTATTGAAAATAATGGTCATGTTTTTACTTACTGTACTGACAGCAGCCACGAAGAGGATCATTTAACTGAAAATGTATTGAAGCTGGCCCAAGGGGCTGACTTACTGGTTCACGATGCTCAGTATTCGCTCGAACAGAGAAAGGAGTTCCCTGATTATGGTCACAGCAGTTGGTTGGAAGCTGTTAAAGTCGCCCAAAAAGCGAATGTCGGCTGTCTGGCATTATTCCACTACGATCCGAATGCATCCGATGATTATATGGAAAGTGTCTTACTGAAAGCCCGTGAACTTTTCCCCCACACAATATTATCCCAAGAAGGGTTGGAGCTTGACCTCCCTGTTTCCGAGGAAAAGTTTTTGTAATCAGGGAAGAAAAATCAGCAATCAATCGTTGCCGGAAAATAAGTTTCCATTAAAATAGTACCCAGGTCGCATAAAGTAGGAGATAACTTGACTCATTCGGTATTAGTTGTCGATGACGAGCCAATGGCACGTACGTTGTTACGCTTGATGCTAGTCCGAGCTGGCTTTGAAGTGTTTGAGGCAGCAGACGGGTTAGAGGCTCTTACAAAGGTAAAAGAGCAATTGCCTGATTTAATGATACTAGATATCATGATGCCGGGCATAGATGGCTTTGCCGTTTGTGAAACCCTGCGTCAGGAAGAAGAAACTTCTCAGCTTCCGGTTATTATGTTAAGTGCCAAGACTGACAGTGTTAGTGTCCGAAGAGGCTTGCGAGCAGGTGCGACCAAGTATTTGACCAAGCCTGTTTCACAGGATGAGTTAACCCGGAACGTTTTAGATACATTGGAAAGTTTAGAAAATCAGCGAAATCCTTAAAGGATGAAACTGAAAGTGGAGATTTTATTAAGCTATGTTGATTAAAAGATTGCTATTAGCCGTTATCTCGTTCGCCTTGGGATATGGTATTACCTACCTGATTGTCACCTTTGTGCTGCAAACGTCTGTTGCGGAATTTTGGGAAGGTCCAGAATCACCAGTCCACATCCCTTACTTCATCTTAACAGGTATTTTTATTGGACTTGCAATAGGGGTCTGGCTCGATAAATTTATGGGAACTGAGATACTGCCAAAATAATTCTTCATGGGCATTAATTGAAAATATGGGCGCCAAGACGAGTGAATGGTGGTGGTTAACGAATAACCCCTATTCACTCGTTTTTTTATCTAAAGAGGTGGTTATAAATGAGTGCAACGATAATTGATGGGAAAGCTATTGCGGAGAAGATCCGAGGGGAGATCGGGGAAGCAGTGGCTGAAATGAAAGATAAACACAATTATGTCCCTGGTCTGGCAACTGTCCTGGTGGGTGACGATACAGCTTCATCAACTTATGTACGGATGAAACAACGGGCCTGCGAAGAGGTCGGTATCCGCTCGATTGGACACAAGCTGCCAACGGAGACACCGCAGGACGAACTGGTGGCGTTGGTCGCTTCTTTGAATGCTGACCCGGATGTGAATGGGATTCTGGTTCAGCTCCCCCTGCCCGACCACATTGACGAGGAAGCGGTCCTGAATACGATCAGCCTGGAGAAGGATGTAGATGGGTTTCATCCGGTGAATATCGGCCGTCTGGCGATGAAAGGCCGCAATCCGTTGTTCATTCCCTGTACGCCCTATGGCGTTATTGTGCTGCTGCGGGAGACAGGGGTCAAGATGAGCGGGGCGGAGGCGGTGGTTGTCGGCCGTTCTAACATTGTTGGCCTGCCGGTGGCGATGCTGCTCCAGAAAGAGAATGCGACCGTTACGATTTGTCACAGTCGTACCAGAGATTTAGCGGAACATACCCGCCGGGCTGATATTGTGATTGCTGCTATTGGCCGGGCTGAGATGATTACGGGGGATATGTTGAAGCCGGGTGCGGCCGTTATTGATGTGGGTATTAATCGCAAGGATGACCCAACGGCCAAGCGGGGTTATCGGCTGGTTGGGGACGTTGAGTTTGAGTCGGCCAAGGAGGTTGCCGGAGCGATTACGCCGGTTCCGCGCGGCGTCGGGCCGATGACGATTGCAATGCTGATGCAAAATACGCTCCATTCGGCGCAGATGGCGTTGGAGAAGAAGTGATTGGTGATTGGGTAATTAGGTGATTGCTCATTCGCCTAATTATGAATGATTCCGCCAGGTTAAAAACCGGGTTTTTGGTTACTATCTGGGATTTGCCAGAATAGTCATCAGTAAAAACCCGGTTTTTTAGTGTTAGATCAAGACCTTTCTTCTTTTGCTTGTTGGAGTTCTTCGGGGGTGTTGACGTTTCGGAAGGAGTGGCCGTCGGGATCGTATTGGATTATTGTTTCCTTATCAAGATAGTTGACGGTTACTTTGCCGAAGAAGGCGGTTAGTTTTAAGAGGCCGGATTGCAGGTTGGCGGTGATGGGTTCCAGGCAGCGCTGGCTGTAGATGGCGTGGAGGGGTTCGGGGTA
>JBAPRX010000082.1:0-4884 GCA_049281335.1 Promineifilaceae bacterium (SeqCode) | reverse complement strand
ACCAGAAACTACGCAACCTGGAAGTCCTAAACCAGACAGTGGCGGCTAAAAACAAGGCGGAATACTACTCCTCTCTATATGAAATAGAGCAAGCCCGCCGCCATCTGGCAGAGGTACTGAATCATGTCGGCCGTTCTCTGACCAGCACCCTCAACCTCCAGGAAGTCCTCAACAATATTCTGGAATATCTCAAAGACCTGGTTGATTTTGATCGTGGGGCCGTCCTCCTGGTCAACAGAGGGGGAGAACTGGAGTTTGTAGCCGCCAACGGCTTTGAAAACACCGACAGCCCGCTCGACTATACCATTCCTATCGAAACCAGAAACACAGAAGACATCTTCTACCAGATCCATCACACCAAAGAATTCCTCCACCTGCCAGATGTCAGCCAATCTTCTGGCTGGAAACAAATCGGCCGTATTCCCACCCCCGGCTCCTGGCTTGGCCTCCCGCTTATCCGCAACGACGAAACCATCGGTATGCTATCCCTGGCCCGGTCAGAGCGCATCCCTTTCACTCAGGACGCCATCATTCTCGCTACCGCCTTCGCCAACCAGGCTGCCATCGCCCTGGAGAATGCCCGCCTCTTCAACCGCACCAAGCTCTTCAACGACCAGCTAGAATTTGAAATCAGCGCCCGTACCCGGGCCATTCGGGAAGCCTACGACCAGTTGGAGCGTCTTAATCAAACCAAGTCAGAATTCATCACCATCACAGCCCACGAACTCCGAACCCCCATCACCGTCCTCAAAGGATACAGCCAGCTTCTACAGCGAAACCCCAAGATAACGGCCGAAAAACACCTCTATGACCTGGTCTCCGGAATCGTTTCCGGGGCCAACCGGCTGCACGAAATTGTCAACACCATGCTGCTGATGACCAAAATCGACAACCAATCCCTTGAACTCTTCTCCGAACCATTGGAAATCAGCAGCTTGATAGACGAACTCATCGAAGAATATCAGCCCGACCTGACAAACCGCCACCAGGAACTAATTGTCAACGACAACATTGCCGATCTGCCCCCCATCAAAGGGGATGAAGAGATATTATCCGTTGTCTTTGCAAACATCCTCAACAATGCCATCAAATACACCCCCGATGACGGCCGAATTTACATTTACGGCCGTTACTGGTACGACGATCCGCCCTCGTTTGATATGCCTGCCAATGCGGCAGAAATCGTCATCGAAGACACCGGCATTGGCATTGACCCCGACTCTTTAGAACTGATTTTCACCAAATTTTTCCAGACTGGGGAGGTAGCCCTGCACTCCAGCGGCCGAACCAAGTTCATGGGCGGTGGGCCTGGATTAGGACTGGCAATTGCACGGGGCATCATAGACGCCCATCGCGGCCGTTTATGGGCCGAAAGCAGTGGCAAAGATGAAGCGGAATGCCCCGGCAGCAGTTTCCACATTGTCTTGCCCCTTCATCATGTCAGGGTTGACGCGCAGTTGCTCAGAGAACCCGCATGAACATCCTCGAAGCCCTTCACAACAAACACGCCGTCCGAACATATCTCGACAAACCAATACCCCAAGAAGCAATCAATACCATCCTCAACGCTGGTCGCCTAGCACAATCGGCCAAGAATTTACAGCCCTGGCACTTTCTTGCCATCCAGGATCGAGAACGGTTGAAACAATTGGTTGAAGCCGGAAACTTTTCAAACTTCCTGGGCAGCGCCGCTTTGGGCGTGGTTATACTGACCCCCGATCCTAACGAACGCTTCCAGATCATGTTTGATGCTGGACAGGCTGCCGCATATATGCAGTTAGCAGCCCTTGAACTTGGCATCGGCTCCTGCCTCACAACCAGCTATGACAGGGAAGGAGCGCGAGAATTTCTCCAGGCTCCACCTGAATGGCACATCCGCATCGCCATTGGCTTCGGCTATCCGCTCCCCGGCGAACTAATCCGTCCGCCCCGCCAGGGAAAACGCAACACCTTTGATGAGATCGTCCATTGGGAACAATGGGACACTCATTAAACCCACTATAGAAATGCTGCTCCAGAAAAGGGATTGCCCACGCTCTTCCCAATAACTGAATAATCCCCCACCAACACGCGCCGCACCAACCAATCCGTCCAGGGTTCAATCGGCTCTTCCAACTCGGCCAATGCCTCCAGCGAAAAGTAACCTGCCGCATCCGTCTCCACGTTATCAGGCATCGGTTCTCCCGAAATATGTCGCCCCAGGAAAACAGGAGCCGTCGCCGCCTCCCAATCAATATTTTGCAGACCTAGTAAGCCTTCAACTTCGGCCGAAACACCACTCTCTTCTAATGTCTCCCGAACGGCCGCATTTTCGGGTGTTTCCCCCGCCTCAACCAACCCCCAGGGAACGCTCCACTGGCCCGCCAACGACGTTCCCGCCGCCTGTCGCACCAACAACACCTGCTCCTCACGAAGTGCCACCATCCCAACACACAGCACATGCTGCGGCGGCCAATCCTCTAGTCCAAAACGGCGTACATCCTCCCCCGTCACGCCGCCATTCTCTATCCAGGCATCCAGGCGTTTGTCAATAGCCTCTTCCAATTCCCCCATCAGGTCATAATAGACGGCAACCTGCAAGGCACAGATCATCACATCCTGAATCTCCTTCGTCATCTTGGCCGGGTCCGGATTACCGTGCTTTTCCGGCTTCACCCCATCCCGTTCAAAGATGTGTACCTGTTCCGCCAACTCACCACACTCTTCCATCAACCGGGTCATAATCTTATAGGGCGAATTTCCATCTGGAAACCTGCGCCTTAAACCCACGTCAATCGCCAATAACTTCTCGAAATATTTCATCCCATTTTCCATCTCAATAATTCCTCTGCAGCTCTCCATATCTCGACGTTACTCTGTGTCCAATCCTTTTCCTCTAACAAAAGTAGTATAGTATTCAATTTCATTTTATAATACTTATCAATATCTTTTGTTCGCGGTGAACAAGTGCCAGGTATTTTATAACCTGAATGGGTGCCAGAAAAAAGTAACGACCTGGGACTTCTGAATATTTCAAACATTTAACCCTTACTCCCCTGTTCGAGAAAACAATGAGTACCATTACCTTACGTCGCCCTACACGGCCGATCCCGACCGAGTATCGCTCTATTTTTATCCATTTCTACCTCGACATCGCCTGGTATGGCATTCTCAGCGGCAGCGCCATCGCCTTTGTCGCCATTTACGCCACTCGTCTCGGCGCAGAAGGCTGGCAGCTTGGGCTGCTGTCAGCCATGCCCGCCATTGTCGGCCTATTCATTACCCTACCGGTCGGCCGTTGGCTGGAAAACCGCCAGATCGGCCGTACCGTCTTCTGGATGTCCATCTTTTTCCGGTTAGGTTACCTCCCCTGGCCTTTCCTCCCCCTGCTCTTCAATCCCCAAGGACAGGTCTGGGCTTTAATCCTCCTGACCTTCCTGATGAGTGTCCCCGGAACCGCACTGGCGGTTGGTTTCAACGCCTTGTTCGCCTCCGGCGTCCCCCCCGAATGGCGCGGCCACGTCGTCGGAACCCGCAACGCGCTCCTCGCATTGACCTACATCGGCACGTCGCTCTTGTGCGGCTGGCTCTTGTCCCGGCTGTCCTTTCCACTTGGGTATCAGGTCGTCTTCGGCTTCGGCTTCATTGGGGCCGCACTCAGCAGCCTCCACCTCTGGTTTGTCCAAACCCTCATCAAACAGCCCCCAATGACCGGCAGCGGCAGCAATAAAACAATAGGCGACTCAGCCCGGCCTGGGCAGGCCCGTTCCTGGGGCGACGGCCTTCGCTCTTTCGTAGGGTTAAGATTCCTAACCCGCAGTCAAGGTCGGCCGTTACTCAACACCAAAATCTTAAAAGGGCCATACGGCCGTCTTACCCTCCTCCTGCTCACCTTCCATCTGGCTCAATACCTTGCCATCCCCCTTTTCCCCCTCTATTGGGTCAACCAGCTCCACCTCGCCGACCAGCAAATCGGCCAGGGAACCGCTCTCTTCTATGTCTGCGTCTTTTTCGGCTCCACCCAACTAGACAGACTCGTCAAACGGCTCGATCACCATCGTATCACCGCCATTGGGGTGATTCTAATGAGTTTGTATCCTTTCCTGACCGCCCTCACCCATAATTTTGCCCTGTACATGATAACCTCGGCCGTCGGTGGCCTGGCCTGGTCGCTGGTCGGGGGCGCAATGGGCAACTACCTGCTCGAACGCATCCCCGAAGACGACCGCCCGGCCCACCTCGCCTGGTACCATCTAGCCCTCTACACCGCCATCTTGCTCGGCTCATTAGGCGGCCCCCTCCTCGCCAACCTATCCACCATCGTCCATGCCCTCGTCCTGGCCGCCGCCCTCCGCCTCCTCTCCGCCCTCGCCATCTGGCGTTGGGGGTAATTTCCGGTATAGTGGACGGAAGACAGTAAAAAGTAAGAAGTTAAAAGTACATCCCACCTCTAACTTTTCACCAATCACCAATCATGACCCAATGAACGATACTCTAAAAGACCAACTCCGACAGGCCTACAACGCCAAAGCGGCCGAACGGAACACCAGAGAAACGCCCGCATGGCGTCAAGAACTACGCGAAAATTTCGCTGCCATGCTGCATCAGGAAAAGAAGCAGACCCTGCTGGAACTTGGGGCCGGGCCAGGGATAGACGGCCGTTTCTTTCAAGATCAAGGCTTCGACGTCCTCTGCACCGACCTTTCCCCGGAAATGGTTCGTCTCTGCCAGGAAAAGGGCCTCAAGGCAAAGCTCATGGACAACACCCGGCTTGACGATCTCCCACCTGCCTCCTTCGATGCCGTTTACGCCATGAACACCCTCCTCCATCTGCCCAAAGATGATCTGCCCGCCGTTCTCGCCGCCATCCAAACGGTCCTGAAACCGGACGGCCTCTTTTTCATG
>JBAPRX010000081.1:0-2330 GCA_049281335.1 Promineifilaceae bacterium (SeqCode) | reverse complement strand
TGGGCCGCCATCTGGTTAAACGCCTGACTGACGGTGACAAGTTCCTGGCTGCCGTGAACGGGGACGCGGCGGCTGAATTCCTGGGCTTCGATGGCCCGTACCCCTGATTCCAGTTCACTCAACGGGGACGCCAGACTGCGACTGAGCCAGATACCGGCTAGAATGGCGATAATCGAGCCGCCAATAAAGAAAAAGAGCAGGGTGGATAGGACATTGGCCTGGATGGTTGCCTGAAGCTGGTCAAGTGTTTCTCGCGGCAGGGCTTCGACAATTTCGGAGATGAACGGATCCAACCGGGTATCCGGGATAAGGCCGAGGTCTATCGCAATGCCCCGCAGGACAAAGGGGACGAAGGAGATAAAGAGAACGACGCCGATAATAACCAGACTGAAACGTACCCAAAGTCGGTTCATAGTGTCTCCGGGGTGGTGAGTTTGTAGCCGACGCCGTAGACGGTTTGGATGTAGTCGGGGTGGCGGGGGTCGGACTCGATTTTGCTGCGCAGGTTGCGGATGTGGCTGTCGAGGGTGCGGTCTATGCCTTCAAAGTCGGCACCCAGCCCTTTGGTGATGAGTTCGCTGCGGGTGAAGACGTATCCGGCCTGCTCCATGAGCAGGTGGAGCAGTTGAAACTCGGTTGGGGTCAGGTCAATGGCACGGCCGTCCAGCGTCACTTCGCGGCGGTTGATGTCCATTTGGAGACGGCCGACCTGGAGGGTCTGGTTTTGGAGCGGATCATGGCTGCGGAGTCTGGCCCGGATGCGGGCGATGACTTCGCGGGGATTGTAGGGCTTGGTAACGTAGTCGTCCGCGCCCATTTCCAGGCCGACGATCTTGTCGGTATCTTCGATGCGGGCGGTGAGGAGGATGATGGGGATGCTGGAGAGGGTTGGGTCGCTGCGGACGAGGCGGGTGATGGCGAGGCCGTCTCGGCCGGGGAGCATGAGGTCGAGCAAGAGCAGGTCGGGCTGGTCGCGGCGCAGGATGTGGACGGCCGTTTCGCCATCGTAGGCGACCAGCACGTCGTAGCCGGCCTGTTCCAGATAGGCCCGCATCAGCCGGACCACCTCCCGATCATCGTCTACTACCAAAATTCGCTGCCTAACCATACCATTCACTACCGATGTGTTTCATTTCAGTTGAGGAAAAGAAATTATTAATTTGTGAATTCGTGAATTTGTGACTCATTAATTTGCCCTTTGGGTTCACTCAAAAATAACTTTGGAGTTTGCAGATTGGTTCAATCTCGAAGATTAAACCAATCTCACCAAGTTGAAAACAAAGGAACCCTTTGCCGGAATGCGCCTCGGTTAACACTTCACCAATTCACCAATTCACCAATTAATTATTTTTTTAGTCCTTCTCCTTACTGTTCACTGGTACCAGGCCAACCAACTCCTCACTAACCTCCCACAACCGCTTCGCAACGTCTTTGTCCTGGGCGCGGACTGAGGTGCGGGCGGGTTTGCAGGCTTTGAAGTAGAGGCCGCTGACGTTTTCGACTTCGGGGGAGGTTGCGAGGTAGAGGGTGGTTTGGGCGCCTTTTTCGGGACTCATGGCGGTGAGGTTGATGAGGGCTTTGCCGAGACGGCCGACAAGGGGTATGGCGTCTGCCCCGATGCCGGTGGCGACCCAGCCGGGATGGAGGGCGTTGGCGGTGACGGGTGCGTCTGCTGCTTTCAGCCGGTCGGCCAGTTCGATGGTGAAGAGGATGTTGGCGAGTTTGGCGTTGCCGTAGGCTTTGCGCCAGGAGTAGCCGCGTTGGAGCTGGAGGTTGTCGAAGTCGAGTCGGCCGTCCCAGTGGGAGGAGGAGGAGACGTTGATGATACGGGCGTGGGAATCGGCCGTTCCGCTCTCTATCAGGCGGTCGAGCAGGAGGTTGGTCAGCAGGAAGTAGCCGAGGTGGTTGACGGCGAAGGTCTCTTCGAGGCCGTCTTCGGTTTCCCGGCGCAGGATGTTGATGGTTCCGGCGTTGTTGATGAGGATGTTGAGACGGCCGTATTGGGAGAGGAATTGGGCGGCCATGCGGCGAATCTGGGCCTGGGAGCTGAAGTCTACCAGGAGGTAGTTGACGCGGTCGTGGCCTGCCTGATGGCGGATTTCGGCCGTTGTTTTCTTTGCTTTTTGTTCGTTGCGGACGGCGAGAATGACGGTCAGGCCTTGTTTGGCGAGTTCGAGGGCGGTGGTACGGCCGATGCCGGAGGTGGCGCCGGTGACGATGGCGGTTTGGTTCATGGGGGGATTATGGAGGGAAGGAGGGAAGTTAGCAAGGGAGGGAAGGATGAATAATGAATGGTGAATAATGAATGGTGAATAATGAAAAATGAATGG
>JBAPRX010000080.1:0-7415 GCA_049281335.1 Promineifilaceae bacterium (SeqCode) | reverse complement strand
GCCTATCCGGGTGGAGCGGATGCTCATCGACGGGCCGGATGGCAACGGCGACGGCCTGCCCGACGATTGGGCCGCCTTCTACGGCATCACCGACCCGCTGGGCGACCTGGACCAGGACGGCCTGAATGAGCTGACCGAATACCAGCTTCTCAGTAACCCCTGGCATGCAGACAGCGACGGCGACGGCTTCTATGACAGTGTCGAGCTGGAGTGGGGAACTGATGTCTGCGGCCCGGAGAAGCCACCCTACCAGACCCAACCGCTGCTGACCCTCTTCGGCAACCAGCATTACAACATGCGGACGGCCACCAATCAGGCGCCAGTGGCGAATACGCTGGAGCTGATCAACTTCGGAAGCGGGACGATGAACTGGCAGGTGACGGCGGACGCGGGCTGGCTGACCTTTGACCAGGAGAGCGGCAGCGGTGACGCGACGGTGACGTTCACGGCCGATCCAGCCGGGTTAGCACCGGGCGCTTACAATGCCACGATCACCATCGTGGCTGCACCACCTACCGGCCTGTCGGGCGGCGGACTTCAGGAAACGGCCGAGGTGGCGGTGACGTTCGTGGTCCTGCCGGAGATAGGCGAGCCGGACACGACTCGCTACATCTTCCTACCCATCGTCCTCCATTAACGGCCGTGAGGCAGGATATGGCATTGGAACCCGGCCAGATTGGATTGGTCCGCGAATTTTGAAGCAAAGATGGATTCTGGAGAATTTGGTAAAATCAAGCTAATTACACTGTTAATTAAGTAATCCCAACCTCCCGGAAGTTGTTTATGAGTAATGATTTAGTGGAAGAAACTTCCGGGAGGTTTTAAGTTCTATTTATTCCCTGCCCAAAATCCGGACAATACGGTTGTAAACAACATCCGATACCATCACCTTGGTTCCACCTTGTGTATCGAAAGTCTGAACTATCGGGGTTCCCCCGGTTGTATTCACAAACTGAACTACGACCGTATCAATGTCTTTGTGATAGCGTGCGATACTGTAGTATCCTGGTAACCAACCGGTATGTTCATACTCGTAAATAGAGGAGTAGATCGCCTGCTCATCGTCATTTAGCAATGAGCCATCATTCAATGCTCTCAGGAATATTCCGACATCCTGGGCAGTTGCGACCATCGACCCACCGGGAATTACAAAATCAAGGTTCATCAGATCATCGTTATATTGATACCAGTACCCGCTGACCACATCTTTATCTTCCACCTGACTGAGCAAACTGTACGTATTCGTTAGCCCAAGAGGAGCTAATATTTCTTCATCGATATATTGATGGTGACTGTATCCCAACACTTTATCCAGGATGCGACCTATCAATAGATAGTTCGTATTGGAATAACTGGTACGTTCGCCAGGCTCAAAATCTGCGGGTTTATCTAATACCAGTTCCAGAGCCTTGTCGATGTTTGTATGGGGAGTGAACCAGTCGAACTCGTTTTGGTCAGTGAAATTAGGAATGCCACTGCGATGTTGCAGCATCATTCTCAGGGTAATCTGATCTGCATATTCAATTCTTCCATCAAGTTCAGGCAAGTAATCAGCGAGGGTTTCATCCAGCGACAAACTCCCGTTATTGACTAATTTGGCGGTTGCGGTGGCGATATAAAGCTTGCTGATACTGGCAATTTTGAACAAGGCGTGGGGATCGGCCGGCGCTTGCGTCTCTTTGTTTTTCCAGCCAGCAGAATAAAATGCGGGTGGTTGGCCTGCTTTATCTACATACACAATAATTCCATCCAATCCATTACCAATTGCGTCATCGACTTGTTCTTGGACAGTATCAGGTACTGGTGTTACCCAAGCCCATAGTACATCCCAGGGCAGGAATACCGCGATACAGATTATCCCCACGACAGGCATGATTATTCTAAGTATTCGTACTGCAAGACTCTTATTGAGATTTTCCATGACTTTTCTGATCCTCACTAACATTTATTTGTAAACATTTCCTTCTCCGAGACCTGATCTCTGGATTTTAGGGATGACCAGGTCTCGGAGACGCTTCTGTGAAGCAGTGCAGGGGGCAGCTGGTTTTCAGTCTTCCGCACGCAGCAACGGGAGCACGGGATTCATCACACTTGCCAGGTCTAGTTCGGGATCAGCAGCATCGTGGTTGTAGACCATCAACACAACTGTATCGGACTTTGGCGCATAATTGAGCACCGATCGAAAACCGGCAATATAGCCTGCATGGCCCATATAATCCCCTTGGAGCATGACGCCCAGACCATAGGAACTGCCGGGGGCGGGCGTCGTCATCGCCACCAGTGACGCCGGGTCATCAAAAAGCGCCCCACCGAACAACCCGCGAGCGAAGGCGATCATGTCCGATGCGGTTGAAACCAGACCGCCCGCCGACCAGCCGACCGATTCATGCAGTTCTGTGACATCGCTCATGTCGTCCCCGGCTCCTGTATAGCCATGGACCACATCAATGAGCGGGTCTTCGTAGCAATCCAGGAAGGTTGAGGTCATACCCAGGGGTTCGTAGATGTGGGTGCGATAAGCCTCTGCGAGGGGCATTTCCGCCGCCGTTTCGATAACCATACCCAGCAGGGTGTAGTTGGTGTTGCTGTAACGCCACTGTGTCCCCGGCTCAAACTGGGCTTCTTTGCCATAGACGTACCGGGCGAGCGTGTCGTGCGGATCCCGTTGGACGCAGTCCAGGGTCACAGTGCCGGCATCCTCATCAACGACCATCTCAGTGAAGAGATCGGCGTAATAAGCCTCGTGTTCGACCACGTTAAACAGGCCGGATGTGTGGGTCAGCAGGTGGCGCAGGGTGATCTGGTCGCCATAAGGAAGCTGCTCGGCTACATCTGGCAGCCAGAGCGCCAGCGGATCATCGAGGGCCAATACGCCCTCCTCCGCAAGTTGGATGATCACTACGGCGGTGAACATCTTGGTGATACTGCCAATTCGGAAGGCGCCCTCCGGTGGCATCGGAGTATCGTCCGTGAGGTCCGCAGATCCACTTGCCCCCTCGAACCGGTATTCCGGGGCGTCGATCCACACGACCATGCCGGGTGGGAGTCCCCCGGTGGTCAGATCGTCCATTTCCGCTTGTATCTCCGCCACGACATCGGGGGGAAACGGCTGCGGGGTGTCCTGGGTGTTGGTATCGTCCATTTCCGCTTCTGTCTCCGTAATGACATCGGTCGGTGACATTTGCGGGTCGTCCTGGGTGTTGGTATAGGCCATCTCCGCTTCTGTCTCCGTTACAATCTCGGTTGGTGACACCTGCGGGTCGTCCTGGCCGGTGGTGTTGCAGCCAGCCAGCAACAGCAGCACTAAGGCCAGGCTCAAGATAAGTTGTTTAATCATGGTATTTCTCTTTGTCGTTGGTGTATACATAGTTTTATCCTTCTATCGTGATCGTCAATATGGGCTGTTACTGCAAACAGTTTGACCTTCATTCCTCTTTTAGCTGCGTTTATCTACCCGGGCACCAATTGCAGCTCCTAAACCAATAGAGTCGGTTTTTCGCCTGTTCGCTTGCTGGTCGCAGGCCGGCATCAAGGCAGTTGACTGAGTGCAGGGGCAACCATAAATCATTTACTTTTTTTAAGCAATCCGTGTAAGGCAGCCTGATCAACATGGGGCCGGTGAGAACGGTGTCGCCATTGCCTGCCGGTGTGATGGTCAAGCCGTCGAACCATTCCTGCCTACGGCCGTCTAACTGATCGGCAACTTTGATTTCGTACCGGGGCTGCTTGTCTGTGTGCTCGTTCATCATGTCTATAGGATAGCGCAGTTGGCATGATGAATTCCCACATGAAGTTGTGGTTATTAGGGTAAAAACTGTGGTTTAGGGTTAAAAAACTGTGGGGAAGGGGAAATTAAGAGATTAACGATTGGACAAATCGCTACGATTCAATAAGGTTTAATTCTTTTGCTTTAGCGATCGCTAAGGTGCGTTTGTGGACGCCCAATTTGCTGTAGATATTTTTGTTGTGGTAGAGGACGGTGTTTAGGCTAATAACCAGTTGTTCGGCAATCTCTTTGCTTTTGAGTCCAGCGGCAATGAGTGTCAGGATTTCTAGCTCCCGTTTGCTGAGGGGTTCGACTTGTGAATGAGATGGTGCGGCTGGGGGCAGAGTGGGACGGGGGTTGGGCTGGGGAACGGCCGTTTCAAAAGCAGCCAGCAACTTACCAGTATAGTCTGGCTGTATGCCCTGGGCCGCAGCATCAGACAAGAGTTGTGCCATCGGTAACCCTTCGTCGGTGAAGATACGGATGAAGCCGCTCGGCTCGGCCAGCGCCAACGCCTCATCCAGCAGCTGCACAGCCTTATCCTTTTCGCCGTGCGCCTGAAGAGCAATCGCCTGGAGAATCATGATCTTGAGCTGTTCATCCTGCCAACCTTTGGCTTCCATCTGTTGGCGCAGCGGCTCCAACAGCGCCAGGGCTGCGGACGTATCTCCCTGAGCCAGGTATACTCGAGCCTGGCTGATGGGGAGTTCGTGCTTCTCGGCCAGATGAGCCGCCGCCGCAAGATTGCCCTGGTGAAGCAATGGTTCCTGCCGAAGCAGGACAAGCACTTGAGCTGCAGCAACATCAGGCATCCGAAACCCAAAGTTATGCTGATGGATGAAGTCTTCGGCCTCATCCAAAGCAGCGGCCGCGCCAGAATTATCTCCCTGGGCAAGCCTCAGGCGGGCCAGAAACACTCTGTACAAAACGGTGGTGTCGGTACTTTCCATCTGCTGAGTCAGTTGAGCACACTGCTGCCCGTGCTGTTTTGCGGCATCCAGATCGTTCCATTCGTAGTGAATACGAGCCAGGCCGAGATACGCTTCGCAGGCAATCAACTGCGGCGGATCACCTGCCAACTGCAGGGCACGCCTATACGTCTTTGCCGCCAAAGTTAGTTGGTTATCTGCTTCCTGTAATTGACCGAGACTAATTGCGGCCGCCATGGTGTAGATTGAATCCTGCAACGACTTACTGAGAGACATAACTTCGGTGTAGAATTGGCTGGCTGTGGCACGATCTCCCTGAAGCTGATAGGCAAATCCCAGGGTCCAGGTAGCAGCCATGCGATTGAGCAAATTGCCGGGGTGTAGAAGCTCCAGGGCCTGGCGTGATTGAGCAATCATAGTTTCTACATCTTGTTGCATGATAGCCAGTGTGGCTCGCATGGAAGCAATCCGTCCAACCAGGTCTTGGGTATGGTCATCCGGTGCGACATCTTGCAGGGCAGCGGCAGCTAAAGCTGCTTCGGCAGCTTGTAGTTTCGGTTCTACGGCCGTATGTTGGCCAACAGTCAGCAACGCTGAGGCATATATCACCCATAACGAAGGTCTGGCGTCGAGCATTGATGCTGGCAGCGATTCCAGCCAGTTTAGTATAGGGAGACCTGCGCCACGAAAGTACAGGGGGACGCCTTCTCCTGCAATGAGGCGCTCGGTACGCTCAAAATCTTTGGCGGCGGCGGCATGGTGAAAGGCTTCAATCACCAGACCATTTTCTTCATACCATACGCTGGCACGATTGTGCAGTTCGGACACGCTTTTTCCCTCAACCCCTGAAGACGACCTATCGCTCTGGAACAGTCGCTGCTGGAGCAAATCGGCGAAGAGATGGTGATAGCGATACCAACGTCGTTCGTCGTCGAGGGCGGTGAGAAAGATATTATGACTATACAGCTGCTCTAAAATTTGTTGGCTGGCATCGGCGCCAATCCCAACCACCGCATGACACAAGTCAGCGTTAAGGCGGGTGAGAACGGCCGTTTGCAACAAAAACGCCTGCACTTCGGCCGGTTGTTGGTTCAGCACCTCTTCTAATAGGTAATCCATAATGAAGCGATGGCTACCCGTAAAACTATCTATAAAGCCGGTCACATCATCCCGTTTCTGCATGGATAGCGCCGCCATTTGCAGTCCGGCAATCCACCCTTCGGTGCGATTTTCCAGGGCAGCAATTTGGGCAGAAGACAGGGTGAGGTTCATGTTTTGCTGGAGGAATTGCGCCGCTTCTGCTTCGGTAAAGCGCAAATCATCGGCGCGCAGTTCAATCAGTTTATCCCTGGCCCGCAAACGCGAGATGGGGAACCCGGGATCCGCGCGACTGGTAATTACCAGCCTCATTTGCGGCGGCATATTGTCAAGCAGGAAGGCCACTGCTTGTTCTATTTCGGCCGATTCAATGGCGTGGTAGTCGTCGAGAACGAGCAGGAAGGATGTGGAAACGGGGGTTACATCGTTCACAAACGCAGCCATCAAATTTTTGGCGGGCAATGTTTGGGGGGATTGGAGGAGCTGCAGCAGAGAGGATTGGCTGTCGGGTAACGGCCGTATCGCTGCTGCCAGGTAATTAAAAAACTGCTGCAGATCGCTGTCATCTTCATCCAGTGACAGCCAACAAAGGGCCACGTTCGCACGGATTTGATCGATCCATTCTGTAACGAGCGTGGTTTTGCCATAACCAGCCGGGGCCGAAAGCAGAATCAACTTATATGACTGCTCTTTATTCAGCCTGGCGATTAATTGGGGGCGGGGGACGAGACTGGAACGAAGTGACGGGATGAAAAGTTTGGTTTTCAGGAATATGGTTTCCACAGTGGGATTATAGGGGAAAGTGGTGAGGAGAGGTAGGTGGCATTATAACGCCACCCCAATCAGGAGTTGCGAGAGTGAGTCAACAGGATGCAATGGTCTGAACCGCTCTCTAATCTTCATTCATTTGACGAATGAACCACTTAACCCTCCCCGAAGAGGGAAGCAGCCCGTAGAGGACCGTCATTTCCAGAACTAATTAGCGTAAAAAGGCTTCGTGCAGACCGCCATCAACGCTGATTATTTGTCCCGTTGTTTTACTGAGTTTGCTGCTGGTCAGCAGATAGGCCGCTTCGGCCCTCATTCCAAACGGCCGCCTCTTGCGGTTCATAATGTTTCAATTCAGGCATTTTCGCAACAATTTCGGGGAAGATATGGCTGGGAATGCTCAGTTGATGGCGTTGGCCATCCAAATCCTGAATGGCGAATCTGTGCCACCAGCGGTGTACATGAACCATGTTTTTATAAATACCGACAATATTGATAAGCATTCCCCAATGAATGACGAATCGTGCCGGGAATATGGTTGTTTTGGCGACTTAAGAGATAATGGCTCTTTAGGATTTCGTGGGGCTAGTGAAAAACCTGCCACAAATTCACACGAATTATTAAAAAGTTAGTGAAAATTCGTGGCAAAAAATTGTCTCCTTGGTAGATAACCCCATGAAATCTCAGCGACCCGAAATAATGATAACAACCCTGTTCGTTATCAAGGCAGTCTGGGTCTACCAATAATCACTAGCTGTCAGCACACGATTTGAAATGGCCTCAGTACCAACTACCTGATTGAATCAGTATGATTGAGTATCTTACGCGATGTAGGCTGACATCTGGCTCTTGGT
>JBAPRX010000079.1:0-7634 GCA_049281335.1 Promineifilaceae bacterium (SeqCode) | reverse complement strand
GCTGAATTTCAAGTGAATAATGCACCAAAACCTGAGCCAACTTTGTCACGCGGGGGTCAGTCATTGTGTTTCTCCTTCACAAATATCTCACATAAATGCGTACAGAAAGCGAGAAAGGTTACTGTAGCTGATAAAGTTTGTCAATTTAATATGAGCGTTGTTGGGAAACTATTAAAGGAGTTTTTCAATGATGATTTCGTCAATGTAACGGCCGTTTATCTTCGCCTGTCGTTCGGCCGTTCCCACTATCTTGAACCCCTGTTTGAGATATGTTTTAAATGCGGTCGGGTTGTCTCCTCGAACATAGGTGAATATCTTTTCATATCCTTTCGCAACGGCCGCTTCGAAGGTAGCAGCAAAAAGCTGGGAGGCTATCCCCTGGCGGCGCTGCTTGGAATCCACGTAAGTGCCGACAATGGCAACATGGTCGAAAGCGTGTGTATAGCTGGCAAACGGTTCCAAACTTTGAAAGCCGACAATTTTCCTGTCAGTCGGCCGTTCGGCGACATGGAAAATACCCCGTTTGGGGAAGTTTTGGATAAAAGCCTTTTCCTCTTCAACGGTGAAAGGCGCATCCAGAACGGTGTATCGGCCGTCTAAAATGATTGGATTGAGAATATCAATGACGCTCTGAGCATCATCGGGGGTTCCAAGACGAATGATCATCTCCATCATTACCGCTCTCCAATATATTTGTGCATCTGGATACTCAACCGCCAGCCACGCGCCTGAACTGCCTCCAGACACAATTGAGTGGCCTTGGGGCTGGTGCTGACCGGTTGAAGGCAAAGCTGCACGTCCGGTCGCAGTTTATTCTCTGACAACAACGTATCCAGCCGGTCAATGTCGCGCTGGATACCAACAACGTGCTTGATTTCATGGGCGCTGCTAATTACGGCCGACTGAACCACCTTTCCACCCGGCATATCGAGCTTGGGAGAGACACAGACCCAATCAAAATCGGCCCCAAGATGCCCGGTTTCGGTGCCGCTGGTTTCCAGGGCAGCCTTATACCCCCGTTCGTGTAAAGATTCAACCAGTTCCCGAAGGTCATAGTGGGCCGGTTCGCCCCCTGTTACCAGCACCCATTTGGGGCCGGGATTATGAGCCACAATGTAGTCAGTAATCTGTTCGGCCGTCTGGTAACAAAAACGGCCGTTCGCCCCCAATGCCGCCGGTAATGTCTCCCTCTCGTTGGCCGTGTCAAAGGCCCAGGTCTCTTTAGTGTCACACCAGGGACAGCCAACGTCACAGCCATGCAGCCGCAGCAGCACCATTGCCATACCAGTTTGAACCCCCTCCCCCTGGACGCAGGTATAGCAGTCGTTGACAGGGTAGCGAACGGTCATGATTGGCGGTACTCGGCCCAGGTCTTGGGCGTTTCGCTGACCCGAACGGCCGAAACTTGCGGCCATCGTTCTATGGCCCAGTCAAAGAGAAAGCGAGCAATATTCTCCGCACTCGTTGGGCAGTCCATCACATCGTTGAGGTGTTTGTGGTCCAGTTCCTGATCAATAAATTCCTTGAACGGTTTCAGTTCCAGGTAATCCACAACAAAACCGTGCCGGTCAACGGCTTCACCTTGAAGCACCAGTTCAACGATGTAGTTGTGACCGTGCAGATGGGCGCACTGGTGGCTCGGCGGCAGCGTATCAAGCTGGTGGCTGGCCGAAAAATGAAATTCTTTCGAGATAATATACATAGATGTTCCTTAAAAGATTTTTTAACGCAAAGACGCAAAGGTCGCATAAGAATGCGGGGCAAAGACGCAAAGCTCTAATTTATTGGCGCTTACCGCTTGCCTCTTGCTCACTTGCTTCCTTGCTCACCCGCTCCCTATCAAATAGGGCGAATCAAAAGCGAACTTTCCTACTTCTTCCAGTTCGGTTCGGCCGTTTTCCAACCGGTAGACAATTCCCTCCGATAAGAGCGTCATCTCCGGCGCGATTTTTATGCTGGAAAAGAGGAATTGGTCGTCGTTCGTAAGGGCGTAAATGGGAGACATGATACGCCAGAGATAAAGAGCGGCCTCTTCGGCTGACCAGAGCCAGCACGCCTGCTGTCCTTCAAGTTGGGCAACCGTCATTTCGATTGCGGCCGTTATTCCCTGTTCCCGGTTGGCATAAATGCCGCCTAAAATCACCTGAGAATCAACCGCAACGGCCGAATTAAGCCGCCATTGGGGAAAGGCAGTGTAGTTTAGGAGCAGGCCGTTGTGGGCCAGATAGAGATTATCGGCCGAAAATGGGTGCAGTTCGGCCGTATTCCGCGTCTGTCCGGCCGTTGGGGCGCGAATGTGGCCCAATGCCACCCGGACATCCCCAAATTGAACCATCTCAGGTCGGAAAGGGTCGGGATAACGGCTGACGGTAACGGGGCTGTTTTCTCGGCCGTTTTCGGCCGTTAGAACGCCAAAGGCCAGATTGCCGCGCTGCTTGTTCGCCTCCGCCATCAGGCGAAACTGTTGTGGATTAACGGCCGTCTTGCTGACAATGCCAAAAATGCCACACATGGCTATACGCTCTCCTGGTATTGCAGTGGGTCATTCAATCCCAAATCCTGAAACGCTTTCAGCCGTTCGGCGCAGGTCGGACAATGACCGCAAGCCGCTTCCTGCCCCTCATAACAAGACCACGTTTTGCCGTAATCCACCTCCAGTTCCAGCCCCTTTCGCAAAATGTCCGTCTTGGAATAGTTGACGAACGGGGCCAGAATTTGGATAGGGGTCTTGCGGTTGAGACGGTAGACCTTGTTAAGCTGTTCCAGAAATTGGGGCGTTGTGTCCCAATAGCCGTAAATATCATGCCGTTGAGCGCCATAAAAGATGTCACTGACCCCCTGACTCTCGGCGAAAGCGACCGCCAGAGAGAGAAAGATCATGTTTCGGTTGGGAACGTAGGTCGGCGGTTGGGGGTCGCCCAGCACATCAAGCACGTCGGGGATCGGATCGCCGCCGGTAATGAGGGCAGAACCGGCAAATACTGCTTTGAATGGGGACAGGTCGAGAAGCAGATGTTCCCGGCAGCCCAACAATTCAGCCTGAAGCCGGGCATAGGCGATCTCTTTATCGTGCTTCTGACCGTAGCTAAACGTGATAACGGCCGGACTGCGTTTTTCTTCTTTTACCAAATAATGGAGCAGCGTAACGCTGTCCATGCCACCACTGACGATGGCGACGGAATCGGGCATCTGTTCTCCTCAAAAAACCTTTAACGCAAAGCCGCAAAGGGGCAGAAGCGCAAAGGATTAATTTGCGTGTTGCGGTAATTGTCAACCAAAAGGGGCAATTGAAACCGCAGTTTTGTTAAGCCGGGTGGGGGTGGAGAACCCTTTGCTGCAACCGGCAGTACGTATGAACTTCCTCTAGTTTAGCAAAAATCAGCTACTTTGGCACAATTTGGTTGCCAATAAAGAGGCGCTCCCAGTTGAAAGGGGTAACGGGGTCCATAGCTGCTCCTACAATGAGTAAGTGAATAGTGGAAAGTTAGAATTAACTTTGTTGGCCGACAATATCGGCCGTTATTCGTTGAGCCTCTATCGCAATTTCGCGCAGCATCCCGGTTGGGGAAACGTAAAAGCCGCAAAAGTAAAGGCCGGGAACGGCCGTTTCTAGCCCACTGCTCATGGGTGTGCCCTTCTCGTCATAAACGGCCGAAACGCCTTGCAGAAAAGCATTAACTTGTGGACGATAGCCGGTTGCCAAAACAACAGCATCAAACGCAACCTGATTACCATCAGTAAAGTGAACTTCTCTTTCGGTGAAAGACTCAATGCCAGGATAAACAAGCACACGGCCGTCCTTAATCAAGCCAATCGTCCCCACGTCAATGAGAGGAATTCGGCCGTGCTGCTTGATTTGAACCGCCGGGCCATAAGGCAGCTTTCGCAAGCCGTATTTTGAAAGGTCGCCAATAACCATTCGCAAAACCGGTGCGGTCAATAGATCCGCCACACTCGGCGGCAGGTTGCTCTGAGCGATACCAATTGTCAAAATGGGGATACCCAATAGTTCGCGGGGAATGACATTGACCGGGCTTCGGACAGCCAACGCCGGATGTGCGCCATGCTCCCACAGGTCAATGGCTATCTCGCCCCCGGAGTTGCCAAAACCAACCACCAACACCCGTTGGTCTTTGAACGGCTCGCCATTCCGGTAATGGGAACTGTGAAGAATCTGGCCCTGAAAGCGCTCTTTTCCAGGCCAATCGGGACTATGCGGCTGGTTGTTGTAGCCAGTGGCGATAACGAGGTTTTGGGATTGGTAACGGCCGTTATTCGTCTCAACCACCCAACGGCCGTCTACCGGCGACGCCTGGACAACCTCCTCACCCAGACAGGGGGCGAGTTGGAATGTTTGAGCATACTGTTCCAGGTAATCAACCACTTGCTGCCGCGAAGGGAAACGGGGAACATCCTTCGGAAACGTCGCGAAGGGAAGTTCAGAGTGTCCCTTGTCGGTGTGCAGGTGAAGCCGGTCGTAATGGCGTCGCCAGACGGAGCCAACCTCGTCTTCCTTTTCGAGAATGAGGCTGGGAATATTGGCCCGTTTCAGGCAGGCTCCAACAGCCAGTCCGGCCGGCCCGGCGCCAATAATAATTGTGTGGTGGGTGCGATCATCGGTCATGACCCACTTTGTATCATATTCGGTCTACACGGACAAAACAGCCCCCTCATTGAGATGACTAACTCAGTTAGAACTGCATCTGCCCTGGTTCGACTCGTCGTTGTGTACTCAAGCTAACTGCAATCTTTCGGCCGAGTCCTGCAAAAGCCGCAGTATCACAACCCAACCCCAAAACGCCGCCAAATACAAGCCCAAAGATCAACAAAGGCGCATTGTTAATCAATGCGCCAATACCAGCAAACATCAATACCAATCCTAAGAGAAGCCCGCCTATGGTGGCGAGAACCCACCATAGTCCTAATTTCCAACTCCTCTTTACAGCGTTATCTGACACAGAGTTCATGACTTTTCTATCCTTTTGTTGGGTAATGTATCGGGAAAATAAAATGAGGGGGTTTGGCTCAATGGCTGTCACGGTTTTGGCTGACCCGGTGAAAGAGAGATCAAAAGAACCGTAAAGTCAATGGTGGGTTATGTTAATTGATATTATAGTCTTATCAACCCGCAAGTCAATCAGAAGTTCTATTTTGTTGTTTCGATTCGCATGATTATTCGGCCGTTTGTAGCTGTCCCGGCCTGTTGAAATCCAACTGACTCAAAAGCAGCGGGCGACCCCATAAAACGGTAGCTCTTGTCTGGCTCGACGGGATAACCTTCGACAATGGCGGCTCCCTGAGAGGCAGCGTAGGAAACGGCCGCTTTCAACATTCGGCTTGCCAGACCTTGATGACGGTATTTTGAGTCAATGAAGAAGCAAACGACCGACCAGACCGGCCGATCATCCAGCCGCTTCAAAATACGTGACCGTTCCAGCCCGATGTATGTCTCTCTCGGTGCAATGGAACACCAGCCAACGGTCGTCCCCTCATGAAAGGCCAAAACGCCGATGGGCGTCCCTTCCCTCACCATTGTTTCAAGTTTGCTGCGGCGGTCTGATGAACGAACGGCCGAATACTCACCACTCCTCAGCCGCCAGCGCATACACCAGCAGTAGTTGGGGTTCCCGTGCTGCTCGAAGAATTGGGCCAGATCGGGCCAGTTTTCGGCCGTAACCGGTTGAAATTCAAAATCACTCATTTCCATTTATATCCCATCAACAAAAACCAGGGCAGCAGCAAGGCCGACAGCCAGATAACGCCACTTCTTGTTTTCCTCAGGTAGCCGTTCTGCCCAGAGAAAAATGTACAGAACGTACGAAAAAGCAGCCACCATCCAACTGAACCAACCGATTTGCCAGAGATGAGGGTTAGTTGAAACGAACGTTAGCCGATCGGAAAGGGAATTGGGAGGCAAGCCCCTGGACAAAGCAAGAGCCAGGAAAAGAACGCCGATGGCATGGGCGACAAAGGCAAACCAGATGATTCGCAGGGGTGTTCTTGAGGACATCCTATTCAAATATACGATCTCCTTCGTTCCGCAAATCCCAAGCCAGTATGGTCGTCTCGTTCCGGTAACGTCTGACGATATATTCCGTTTCTAGCCAATTTCTCGCGGTGTTTTAAAGGTAACCCATATGCTGAGGATTAGAACGATAACCCCAACAACAATATCGTTCCAGAGTCCAACCGAAATGAAAGGATTGCCTAAAATAAAAGAGGAAACAACCAACCATATACCCGCAATGGCAGCAATCCAATTCAACTTTTTTGCTGTACCAACGTTACCTGTCTGCGCCGCCCAGACACCAGCAATCATTAGGATAAGCCCAACAATGATATGATCCCAAACGAAGGCTTGTATCTTGCCAAAGTCAGGCACGAAGATTGCAGCAATATCGCCAAACTCCCAAAGTCCCAACAAGGCAACAATCCAGTTCAAAACTTTCACCAAAGTCCTCCAATCCTCAATCGGAAACGTCTTTGGAACGAAAGCTTGTAAAAACCAGCAATGCCATTATCAGGCAAACTTTTCAGAAATCCTTCGTGAATCACAAAGTTTGATACTTACTGTTTCAAAACGGCCGGTAAATAAACATCCGCCATCCCCGATCCAACCTCAATAACCATGCTGGTTGATGTGCCGCCGCAGGCATTGGAGGCGGTGAGCGTAACCGAATAGGTTCCACCAGCGTTATAGGTGTGCATCGGGTTTTGGTCGCTCGACATGCCGCCATCCCCAAAATCCCAGGCCCAGGCCGAGGGGCCGGTCGTACTCTGGTCTGTAAATTGCACCGGCATATTGGCAACCGCAGGCATGGTGTAGGTAAAAGCGGCCGTTGGCGCCTGCCCGGCAAAGTTAGGGGCAACAGCCAGCGCATTGGTATTGGTGGAATCAACCTCAATATCATCTACAACCGCGTGACTGGTCACATCAATGATATATACCTTATCATTCCCGGTAATATCACCGGAAGTGACATAGGCGTATTGACCATCGGCCGTTATATCCACATCTCGCGGGTCAACGTCAGCAGCAAATGTCACCGTGTCTGTAACCACATTGAGGCTGGTATCAATGATTGACACGTCGTGACTGTCCTCATTTGTCACAAACACCAGACGGCCGTCTGGCGTAATATCAACACCCCAGGGGTCTTGCCCCACCGGAATAGATAAGGTGCTGGTCAACGCGGCAATATCAAAGACGTGTACTGCATCCAGACCCCGGTCGGTAATGTAGAGGGTGGAAGCAGAAGGATCAATGGTCAAATCCCAAAGACTATTCCCCAACGTAATATCCGACGTTACCTCTTCGGCAACGGTGTCAATCAGGTAAAAGTGGTCGTCATACCAGTTAACGGCATACAGATCACCGCTGCACTGGTTGACTGCCATTTTTCCGGGACCGAGATAAGAATCCGGCACATCAATCGTACCAACGGCCGTATAAGTGGCAGTGTCAATGATCACAATATCATCTACCGTATCGCGGTTACTGACGTAAGCGACGTCACCATCTCGCCCGAAAATGACATCCACCGGATAACCACCCAAATTTGGAATACGGTGAAGGACAGTATTGCTGATTGTCTTCACCACAACCACCCCCTCTCCCGAAGCCCCTGCAATCC
>JBAPRX010000078.1:0-25436 GCA_049281335.1 Promineifilaceae bacterium (SeqCode) | reverse complement strand
TCCCGCTCTTTAGAGATGTGTTGGATGCCTTTCCGGGAGATGAGGACGCCCTTGCCGGGATGGAACAGTGCCGGGAAGCGACGCTTGATTTAGGATCGTAGGACGAGCTGGTCGAGGTTTTCACAAGATAACGGCCGAAACCGGTCTATCATGGGTGGGCGTCGGCCGTTTTGAAAAACAACCCAAAATTGTCCAGCAGTTAGTCAGTATGGGAGCCAGGTTAGCAAACTAATTCCAAGAGTGCTAAAATAGCTTGACAGACCCCAAATTTATGCTAAAATTCAGTCCATATTAGCACTCGCCCCCACGGACTGCTAAGAGCGTGTATTATAATTCCACTCAAACTTAAAAACCTATAAAACGAAAGGAGAGTTTGTTCATGTCAACAAATTTGAAGCCACTTGGTGATCGCCTGGTTGTTGAACCGGCCGAGCAAGAGGAAATGACTGCGTCTGGGTTAGTTCTGCCAGAAACAGCAAAAGAAAAACCACAACAAGGTTCCGTGCTGGCTACCGGTCCTGGTCGCCGCGACGATGATGGAAAGCGAATTGAAATGGATGTCGCAGTTGGAGATACAGTTCTCTACGCTAAATATGCTGGCACCGAAGTCAAAATTGACGGCAAAAAGCTCTTGATTCTCAAAGAGAGCGACGTTTTAGCCATTGTTGGAAAGTAAACGAGTCAATAGATAATAACTAAGAATAATAAGGAGAGATAATAATATGGCCAAACAATTGGTTTTTTCGGAGGATGCTCGTCGCAAACTCAAAATCGGTGTTGATACACTGGCATCGGCCGTTGCTACGACTCTCGGCCCGAAGGGGCGCAATGTTGCCCTGGACAAGAAATTTGGTGCGCCCACCATCACTCACGATGGCGTCACCGTTGCAAAAGAAATTGAACTGGAAGACCCCTATGAAAATATGGGCGCCCAACTGTTGAAAGAAGCTGCCACCAAGACCAACGACATCGCCGGTGATGGTACAACAACCGCAACCGTGCTGGCTCAGAACATTGTGAATGAAGGTCTGAAGAACGTCGTTGCTGGTGCGAACCCGATGCTGCTCAAGCGCGGTATCGAAGCCGGTACGGAAGCCCTGGCCAGCCGTATCCGCGAAATGGCTGTCTCCATTGACAGCATGGAAGAAATTGCTTCCGTCGCCGCCATCTCTGCCCAAGACAAAGAGATCGGCACCCTGATTGCACAGGTTATGGATAAGGTCGGTAAGGACGGCGTTATTACCGTTGAGGAGTCCCAGAGCCTCCAATTTGAAACCGACTACGTGGACGGGATGCAGTTTGATCGCGGCTACCTCAGCGCCTACTTTGTCACTGACTCTGAGGCAATGGAAGCCGTTATCGAAGATGCTTACATTTTGATCCATGACAAGAAGATCAGCTCCGCTCAGGACCTGGTTCCGATTTTGGAAAAACTGATCCAAACCGGCCGTCGCAATCTCGTCATCATCGCCGAAGATGTTGACGGCGAAGCGTTGGCGACGCTGGTATTGAACAAACTGCGCGGAACCATCAACGCACTGGCAGTGAAAGCGCCTGGCTTTGGTGATCGTCGCAAGGCTATGCTGCAAGATATTGCCGTCTTGACCGGCGGCCAGGTAATCACGGAAGAGATGGGCCGGAAGTTGGAAAGCGTTCAGCTCACTGATCTCGGCCGTGCTGCCAAAGTTGTTTCCACCAAAGACGACACCACTGTCGTTGATGGCGAAGGCGACGAAAGCCAGATCAAAGGTCGTGTTGAGCAGATTAAGGTCGAAATTGACCGCAGCACCTCTGATTATGACCGTGAGAAGCTCCAGGAACGGCTGGCTAAACTCGCCGGTGGCGTTGCCATCATTCGCGTTGGCGCTGCCACTGAGGTTGAATTAAAAGAAAAGAAACACCGCGTTGAGGATGCTTTGAGCGCAACCCGTGCGGCCGTTGAAGAAGGGATCGTCCCTGGTGGTGGTGTGGCTTTGCTGAACGCCATGCCCGCTTTGGATGACGTTGAAGTCCCCGAAGGCGACCAGATGACCGGCGTCAGCATTTTGCGCCGCGCTCTGCAAGCCCCGATGCGTAAGATTGCCGAAAACGCAGGCAAGAATGGCGACGTCATCATTCAGAACGTTCGTGCCGAGCAGGACAAAGCCGGTGACAAGAACATTGGCTATGATGTTTTAACCGACACCTACGTGAATATGATCAAAGCCGGTATCATTGACCCGGCCAAGGTCACACGCGGCGCTCTTGAAAATGCAGCCAGCATTGCCTCCATGATTTTGACAACCGAAGCCCTCATTACCGACCTGCCTGAGAAGGAAGGTGCCGGTGGTATGCCGGGCGGAATGCCCCCCGGCGGCATGGGCGACTTCTAGTTCAGTAGTCGATAGTCGTTAGTCAGTAAAGCTACTGACAACTTACTAAATAACAGCGTTATACCTACAAAAAGCCCCCTCATTCGCAGGGGGCTTTTCTTTTTTGGAAACTCTTTGTAAACTTTAGCGAAGCGTTGTCCATTTTTTATGGGGTTTTGAATTATCGGATACAAACTGACAGCTTGCCACAAAGGGTGAGAATCATAAAGAGGTGCTTATGGGAAAGGTATTAATTGAAAAGTTGCTGCCAAGCCTGGAAAAGATGCCCGTTCCTGAAACGAAGGAAGCAACCAGTCAGGGTCGCCAAACATATGAAATCGGCCTTGAAAAAGTTGACGATTTCAAGGGGGATCCCAAAGCGTTGGTTGCCGCCCTACGGGTTTTTCAGACCTGCAACTCCCAACCCTATATCTTTGCCGGTGTTGCTTATGTGTTGTTAGCAGCTTCTAAAGAAAGAGATGACTCCTATGCCCAAAATGGGCTTGATGCTGCGATGGAATGGCTGGAAAAAGCCCAGGAACTAACCCCGGATATCATTTCTATTAATATGATTGAAGCTCTTATTTATATTTATAGTGGGCGGTTTGACGATGCCCGGTTGGTTCTGGACTATTTACAGGGTATTCAACGAGACAACGATTTATTGTTGCAGGCTGAAGTTGCCTATTGGCAGCGGCAGGGAAAGTATCATGAGGCTGTTGAATGGTATCAGAAGGCGATTGATTCGGCCGATACCGTTCCTCGCAAACTGCGCCTGCGAAATAATCTGGGGGACTGCTACCTGGAATTTGGTCATTACGACGAGGCAATGGAAATTTACCAGGAGGCTATCCACTTCGCCAAGGAAGACCCCTGGTTGTGGCACAATATGAGCATCGTCTTCTTTGAAAAAGAAGATTACAAAGAAGCTGCTTACCACAATAAGATGGCCCTGGAGCTTATGGACTTTTCAGAAGCGCGGGAGATGCAGCAGGTGCTCCGTTCTAAACTGGGTACCGGCGGGCTGATGAGCCGGCTGCTTGGTAGATAGCACAGGGTCAAAGCAGGGGAGCTTCACAAATTAGGAACGATTTGCCACTATGCCCTGGAGCCTAAACGCATGGGCATTTTGGCTTTTTTTCGCCCCAAGTCAAAAGGGTTGTGGAAGGTGACGCTCCTCTGGCTGAAACAGCAAGTAGATCGGCCGTCGAGGCTGGTTAATTACAGCGTCTTGAGGAAAGCGAGGGTCTTTTCCTGCACTTCGGCCGATGTCAGGCTGCTGGTATCCAGATAAAGGTCACAATGTTCGCGGGCGTGGGAGAGACGGTTGTTTTGCTCCCCCAGATCATCTGGCTTGAAATCAAAGCCGGGACGTCGGCTCATAATATCCTTGTAGTCCACATCCAGATAGATGAGGACATCGGGTTTGGCAAGCCTTTGCCACATATACGGCACGTAGGAATGTTCCTGGGCCACGTGGCGGGCTTCATAGCCAGCCTGACGCAGGACGTTTACCAGGGTGCTTTTACCAGAAGCACATGCCCCAACGACAGCTACCCGCAGCGAACGACTGTCATCTTCATCCATAGGTCACGAAAGCGGCAGACGGCCGTTTAACCGCCTCGGTTCCTCACCACTCCCCTCTAACACGGCCATGCTCATGACGCTAATATCGTCACGTGGCCGTCCTTTATCCAAGATAACCGCCTCGTCCAGGAGGCGATCCACAATCGCTTTCGGCTCAAATACTCCCTCGGCCAGCAGCGCCCTGACAATGTTGGCCGGGTTCAGCCGGTCAGCGGGGCTGAAACCTCCGGCATGTTGCAGGCCATCGGTGTAGGCAACGACAAGGGTTCCGACAATCAGTGGGACTTCGGCGATGGTGGGCTTGACGTTGCGGTGGAAGCCGACGACATCGGAGGGTTCGTCAAGCAGGTAGAGGCCGTCGGCGGCAGTATGGACGATGACCGGGGCGGGGTTGTTGCGGGAGACGACGATGGTTCTGCTCTGAATATCGGCCGAAAGGATATTTAGCGTTGCGCTGACTTTGCCTCCCCGGTATGTAAATAGGTAATCGTGGGCGGCACGGGCAGCAGCCCCGTCCCGAACGCCTTCGGCAAGAAGCTGCACCGCTTTGCGGGCGACAACATTGCTGATCGCTTTGGCCGCCCGCCCACTTCTCTGACCGTCCACCAGCACCATCGAGATGCCGCCGTGCGGCCGTTCGATCATCTCCAGCGTATCACCACTCTCACTGGTCGCGTATTTACTAATTTTGGCAACGGCAAATTGGAGTTCCATCATTTTGGTAATTGGTAATTGAGTAATTGGTGATTAGTGAATGGTGATCGGCTGTTCTAATAACCAATCACGAATTACCAATCACCTAATCTCCAGGTTGGCAAGGCTGGCGGCTAGTTTTTTGATGCCGACCTGGGCGAAGGCAACAGTCACTTCTTCGTCGTTGCCGGTGGGTTTGCTTTCAATGACAATGCCTTTGCCAAACCTGGAATGGTAAACTTCCTGACCAGTTTTGTATTGGGCTTCGGAGACGCGCTTTGGTGATTTCTCTTCGGCCGTTTCGCGCCACAGATACGGTTCCGGCAGATCCTTCTCGACGGGTGGCTCTAAATCTTCATCGGCCCAGTGATAATTGGCCGGACGGCGCTGTCGTTGAACAGGCTGGGGAGAGGACCAACTCCAACTGGAGGCGCGTTGTTTGGACTCCTGGCGGCGCTGTTTGGCGCTGCCTCCGGCCACCAACTTGACAGGAATCTCGCTCAAGAAGCGGGAGGGGGTAGAAACGCCCGACTCGCCAAAGACGGTGCGGCGGAAGGAATGGGATAGATAAAGCTGGTCTTTGGCGCGGGTCAAACCCACATAAAACAACCGCCGTTCCTCAGCCAGCTCCTCGGCGTCATCGATGGAACGGCTGTGAGGCAGGATTCCCTCTTCCAGCCCGGTGATAAAGACAATGGGGAACTCCAGTCCTTTGGCAGCGTGAAGTGTCAGCAAGGTTGGGGCGTCGGGGTCTTCCTCCAGATTGTCTACATCAGAGATGAGGGCCACATTTTCCAAGAATTCACTCAAGCCCATGCCTTCATACTGGACGGCCACCCCGCGAAGTTCCATCACATTGGCCCATCGATCCTGGCCCTCTTCGGTGCCATCATCTACATAGGCACGGAAATCGGTTGCTTCAATAATGGTATCCAGCAAATCGCCCACACTAACCTGATCCCGCAGCGCTACCCAGTCTCTCAACATCTGTCCAAAGGTGCTGAGAACGCCGTAAGCTCGGCTGCTGAAGGGGTGCTGCACATCAGGGTCGCTGACCAACCGGAGCAGGGCTTCTCCTGGCTGTAAGCTCTGTTTCATTCCCCAATCCTGTAATGATCGCAATGTTTTGGCCCCAATGCCGCGAGTGGGGGTGTTGATAACCCGGTTCAGGCTGACAGAATCGGCCGTGTTGTGTACCAGTCTCAAATACGCAATTAAATCCTTGATTTCCTTGCGGCTGTAGAAGCGAATGGCTCCAACCAGCCGGTAGCTCATCCCGACCCGCAAGAAAGCCTCTTCCAAAACACGGGATTGGGCGTTGGTGCGGTACATAACGGCACAGTCTCCGGAGGAAACGCCATCCAGCATCAGTTGTTGGATGGTGTTGACGACAAAATCGGCCTCTTCGACTTCGTTATAGGCTTCCCGAACGGAAATCTGCTCTCCACCTTGCCGTTCGGTGAACAGTTCTTTGTCCACCCGATCCTGGTTGTGGCGAATGATGGCTTTGGCCGCATCGAGGATGATCTGGGTGGAACGGTAATTTTGCTCCAACAAAATCATCTCGGCATCCGGGTACTGCTGGCGGAAGCGGTTCAGGTTCCGAAAGTCCGCACCCCGCCATTTGTAAATAGACTGGTCAGAATCGCCGACCACAAACAAATTGTGATGGGCATCCGCCAGCCGGGTCAGAAGGCCATATTGGGCGGTGTTGGTGTCCTGAAACTCGTCCACCAGGATGTGCTGGAACTTTTGCTGATATCGCTGCAAAACTTCGGGGACGTCCCTGAAAAGCAGCACGGCGTTCATTAACAGGTCGTCGAAATCCATCGCATTGTTGGCGACGAGAATGTCCTGGTAGCGCTGGTAAACGCGCCGGGTAATTTCGGAGATGTAGTTGGTGGCGGCGTACTCTTCGGCCGTTACCAGTTCATTCTTGGCGTTGCTGATGCCGTTTAACATGCGGTTGGGGGTGAACTTCTTGTCGTCCAGGTTCAAATCTTTGAGCGCCTGCTTGACCACCTGGCGCTGGTCATCGGTGTCAAAGATGACAAAATCGCGGTCGTAACCAGGCAAACTTTCCCATTCCCGCCGCAAAATTCGGACGCAGGTGGCGTGGAAGGTTCCCATTGTCAGACCGCGTGGGTTGCCGCCCAGAAGCGTCTCGATTCGATGTCCCATCTCGCGGGCGGCCTTGTTGGTGAAGGTCACGGCCATGATGTGCCAGGGAGGAATATCGAATTCTTGAATCAGATAGACGATGCGATGGGTCAGGACGCGGGTTTTGCCGCTGCCGGGGCCGGCCAGAACGAGAACGGGGCCTGGCTCGGCCGTAATTGCTAACTTCTGGGCTTCGTTGAGTCCTACTAATAAATCCATAAAGGTATTTTGTTTCTGATTAGGTAATTAAAGTTCGTCAAGATTCACAACCGCCCGGACGGTTCCGGCCCGTTGGTGGACGGCCGTTATGCTGACTTCGCCGCCGTTGGGGGCGTAAATGACCCATTCGGCTTTGGCCCGCTCCTTGGTTGGGTCACTTTCCCAAATGGAGGCTGCGCCTTTGTTGTCGCGCCCCTGCAATTGACCGCACAGGGTCTTGACCTTGCCGGAGACGAGTTCGGCCGATTCCGGCAGTGTCACATCCACCTCCACCTCTCGAACGGCCTTCATTTTGAGCGCCTGTTGGCTGACGTTGGTAGGCAGCCAGCCGGTATTGTGCAAGACCAACCGGATGTAATACAGGTTATCGCCGCGCAGTTCGGCCGTCAGGCTGTGCATTTCCAACTTGGGCGAAATTAGACAGTTAAAGATAACAAAATCGGCCAGCGGCGCAATCTCTTTTTCCAATAAATGGGGCGGTGGGTTACGCCAGGTGTACATATTGTTCCAGCCACCCAACTCAACCGGCCCCAGTTCGGGATGGTCATAGGGATACCATGCCACATAACCATCGGGCCGATCCTCCTGGCCCGTTTGTTCAACGAACCAGCGATAGATCTTCAGGTCATCTTCAATGGGATGCTCGTCAAACCATTCAATCGGCTTTTCTACCTCAACTCCGGCCTGCTTCGGGGGCGACCAGATTTCAGTCGTCCAAGCGTACAACCCCAGATATTCAAACATCCAGTCGTCGAAAGTGCCTTTGATAAAATCTTTGGGATCGTATTTGAAGTCGTGGTAAACGGAGATGGCTGGATAGCCGGTTAGCGCCTCCCCTTTTCTACCAATCGCTTTATAGGTCTGCAAATCCTGAGTGGGCATATCATCATCCGGCCCGGCCGAAAGCGGCCGTAAATGAACGCCGCTAAAGGTGTGGAAGGTCAATGCGCCGGTGATGTTAGAGTGATCGGCAACGAACTGGGCAACCGCCCGAACTTCCGGCTCGCTGGTGGGATATGGCCCCGCGCCATGCTCATTCGGAAGCCAATGGACGGGAAAGTTGCGATTCAAGTCCAGACCTTGCAGCGAGGGGGCAACATCAATCAAGACGCCATCATAATTTTGAATACGTCCTTCGGGCAGCAGCCGGTAGTAGTCGCCGCCTGGGATGTCGTCCGGTTCGCGGCGGATGAGGAGGGCAGGTTCTTCGGGGTGCTTTTTCCAGGCGCCGTTGGGGTCTTTAAGCCGCATCTGGAGAATACGGCCGTCGCCGTCAATGTCTTCCTGGTGCAGGCCATCCAAAGCCTCTTCGCGGGGATAGGGGCGGGTGCTGCTGCGGATGAATTTCGGCCGATCGGCCAACGCCCATTCTGCGCCATCTGGATTCAGCCGGGGAACGACGTAGAAAACACGGCTGTCTAAAAGGTAGGTGATTTTCTCGTCCTGACCGTAGCCTTGCAGGAGCTTATTGATCAAATAGAGAGCGGCCGAAGAGGGGGTCACTTCGGTAGCATGGATGTTGGCATCTACCCAATAGGCCGGTTTCTCTTTATCCGGCCCCGTTTCAGCCTGGGTAAGGGTGACGACCCAGATGTCCCGTCCTTCATGGCTTTTGCCCAAACTGTCCAGGCGACAGAGGTTTGGGAATTGGTCGGCCCACTCCCGAAGAAATTTGGTGATCGCCTCATAGCGATAATAGGTGTCAAAACGGATGTCGGTCAAAGATCGCTCTCCTCAAAAATTGTTGTGAATTCATATTGGGTCAATGGCCGACCAAACTGCGGTCGGCTTGTTGATTAGGTCAATGGCCGACCAAACTGCGGTCGGCTTGTTGATTGGGTTGATTTCTCAATCATCTCAATCAACCTGATAACACTCTTGACTATAACTATACCAGTTTTTATCGCTTGATGACCAACAGGGGACGGTCAATCTGATCAATTATTTCGTGGGCCAGATCGTCCAAAAGAAAGCGCTGCCAGCCGGTAGATGGATGGGCACCAATCACAACCAGATCGTAGTCGCCGCTCTGGACTTCGGACGCAATTTCCCGAACAACCAGCCCGTGACGGACTTTTATCTCCGGCCGAATATTTAGCTGTTCCAAATGGGCAATTCCCTCTTCCAGCAGATGCCCCTCCGGCGTATGCTTTTGAATCAGCTCGTCGGCTTCGGCCCGCAGCTCCCATCCGGCCACACCCGGCCCGGCGGCCATTTGGGACATGACATGAAGGACCGTCCACTCTTCTACCTGTGCAAGCAGCAGTGGCAGTAAATCGGCTAATCTGTTCAGCAGTAGCGGCTCAAGACCACCCTCGCAAACCAATACCCGGTGAAACGGCCGCACGCCGCCCTGGGCAATCAATACCGGACAAGTCAGGTAACCAACGATGTCTTCCTTGCCAATGAGTGCAATCCTGGGAAACGGTAAACTCTGAGATGGTTCGCCCATGACAACCAGGTCATACTGCCCATCAATCACCTCTCGCTCAATCTCTTCAGGTAGCTGCCCGACGCGGATATGGCCCGTAATCGGTGATTCGGCCGCTTCTAAATACTGGTTTGCCTGAGCCAGCAAAGCCTCCGCCTTCATTCGCGCCTTCTCTTTCTTAACAACGACCAAAAGGCTCAACGTTCCGGCCGTCATTTGTTGGACAAATAATCCAAATCGAATAACCGTCTTTAATCGGGTTGTTTTGCCAACAGCTATCAAGATTTTCATAATATTGCCTCGCCTAGAAGATTAGCAAGATGATGGGTACAACAAGGATGATGACCATGAAGAAGGCCAGGTTGCGGTTGTTTTCTGTGAGACTCTGAACCAGGTCTAGCATGGCGCTTTGATATCGGCGGTAGAAAAAGATCAGAATAATGACCGACACAATCGTAATACTAAGCATCTCGGTCAGAACAATTGTGAAGGCATTGGGGTTATTGAGTAAAACGGCCGCCAGCAAGGTGTCTACAAAAGTGGTGATATTCGCCCCCATAATATATGGAATGACATTCTCCCGACGAACGAACCCCCGTTGACTGAGGGGAACGAGGATGCTCAAGGAGACGCTAACAGACATAGAAATCAGGGTGATAGAAGCGCCGAGGAGAAACATGACCCAGGGTTGGTAGACGAGGCGAGACATACGGCCGACCTGGCTCTCCTTCAAGCTCATCTGAGGCAGGCATTTGTCAAAGAGGTTGAAGCTGACCAGGATAATCACAAACCCTACCAGGAAAAGCGTCCACCGGGGCAGAAAAGAGAGGAAAAAGGCCGTGATTGGATCAAAGACAAAATCGGTGATTGAGGTCAAGAGTGCGCCAGAGTGAAGCTGAACCACATCCAGACGGCCGCTTCCCAGAAGCAGCAGTCCCACCCCCAGCCCCACCAGATAGGTCGAGCCGGTTACAACCAGCGAGAGCAGCCCCATACTCAAGCTGGTGGCCCGATTTCGGCCGCGAAGCACGTAAACAAAGCCAATGAACAAGACAATGAAGCTGGCTCCCAGGCGGCTTCCGGTGATCATGGTGAACGTTCCTAACTTATCAATCACCCCGGCATCAAAAAAGGTCAATGCCGCCGCCGCCACCGGGGAACCGCTCATCACAATATACGCAAACAACCAGCCAAAGCCGAGACTATTGGCGGGGTTGGTCACATGGAAGCGGTCACGCACCAGAGGGGCCAACTCTCGCGCCCCCTCCTTCATCAGGGTAATTGCCAGGATAAACAGAAAGAGGCTGACAACAAAAAGCGCCACCTTACCCAGCCGTCGCAGCGCTGTCTGAAGGTGGTTGTGATGCAATCGTTCCTGCGTAACCTGATCTGGCATAGGATTCTGGCCTTTATCCGAAACGCTCATCTTTTATATAATAAAATAGCCTCCCCACTTAATAAAGGGGAGGCTATGAAACTCGATTGATCGCCGCCGAACTGTATTAATACAACCGGCGTTTTAGGGCAGGCGTTCGTGTTTAGAAAATCCGCTGTGGCCCAACATATTTCGCGTCGCCAAAGCCCAGGAGAGGATAAAAGATATAAGGGAAGACGATTAACCCAACTCCGTAGAGCATATCTTTGCCAAAAGACTTTGCAATGTCAAGAGAAATGACAATTGACCAGATGGGAGAGAGGAAGAAGAAGATCGCCAGCCACCAAATTTCACGGCCAACAATCTCTTGCATAACATAGGCATTATAGAATGGTACGATTGCCGCCCAGCCAGGTTGTCCGGCTTTGACAAAAACCTTCCACAAGGACGCTATGAGGAGGATTGCAAAAATAAGACCGCAGCATGCCCCTACCAGGGAAAATATTGCAGCACCACCGCCTCCCCCATTGTCCTGAAAAAACGGCGATAACAAAATTGCTAATGACATTAGTTTCTCCTTGAATTGGGTGATTGGCAGCCGTCTTCTTATAAACAACTGCCTATTGAAATAATTATTGAAACCAATAAAGCGCTATAAAAGACTTTTTCATTAACTTATACGCAATAACTTTTATATTGTTGCGATTTTAGTCAAGATTGCCTGTTTTCGAGAGATACAGGAAGATTGGGGTTTTCTGGAACAAACTGCACATAAAATAGCATTAGTTTGGTTTGCAGTCAAGAGAAAATGACTTTATGAGAAATATTTCTTACCACCAGGCAGAAATGGAACGGCCGTTTGCGTCCGGCCTGGTTATTTTGTCTCTGGGATCGCTCTTTGTAGGCGGTATGACGGCCGTTCGTTTGCTGTACGAGGCGTTGTATCCCCAGGCGCTGTGGCTGCGGGAACCCCTCACGGCCGTCTTGCTGGCAGCCATCGTCGTTGTGGTTGGGATTGGATTGGGTTCCCGGTTCTTCAAGGCACAGGCCGCCGCCGCCCTGACGCCTTTGCTGCTCAATCTGTTTTACCTCTTGCATCCAGCCGCCGATCTGACAACCGGCCGTTTTCTCTTCCTGGCCTCCCTCTGGCTGGTCGCCCTTTTCCTGTCTAACAATCAAGGTGCTTTGGACAGATGGCGGCCGTTATCGCCGCTTTTTGTTGTCGCCTTTCTGCTCCCGGTTTATTTGCTGACGTTGGGCCGGACAGTGGGAACGGCCGATACCTTCGAGTTTCAGGTCGTCATCCCTCGCCTGGGCATCGTCCACCCCACCGGCTACCCTCTGTACCTGCTGCTGACCAGGCCGTTCACCTTCATCCCCCTCAACAGCGTTGCCTGGCGGGTGAATGTGGGAACGGCCGTCTACGGCATCGGCGCGGCCTGTCTGCTCTATCAATTTCTGAAATCTTTAACCGGTCAGCGCGTTGTTCCCATTCTGACGGCCGTTCTCTTCGGGCTGTCGCCGACCTTTTGGAGCCAGTCCATCCAGGCTGAAGTGTACGCCTTGCACGCCCTTATCGTTTCGGCCGTTCTGGTGGTTGTCCAGCGCATCGGCAAATGGCAGTTGGAACAACCGGCGGAAAACCAGGCAAGCAGCCCCGGCAAAAAACCTTTCCTGCTTGCCGCCCTGCTGGGGCTGGGGCTGACCAATCACCTGACTACCCTGATCCTGCTGCCTCCGGTGGTGCTAAATTACCTGATTGAAGCTATCCGGGGCCGGAAGCAGATGTCGAATTCTGCTGCAAATTGGGGGGCAATAATCAGAAAAAACATCAAACCACTTGCCTTGATGCTGGCTGCTTTTCTCGCGCCGCTGCTTCTCTACCTCTACCTGCCGCTGCGATGGCAGGCTGTGAACGGCGAACCGATGGGCCTGAACCGGTTCGTGGATTGGGTTGTTGGCGGCCGTTTTCAAGGTGCGTTGCAGCTAACAGCCGTGCTGCACGACCCGGCGCGTTTAGGGGTGGTCGGCCGTCTGTATACGGCCGAGTGGCATTGGGTACATTTGTTGGTTGCGTTGATTGGGTTGATTGTTTTGGCCCGACGGGTCTGGCCCGCCGCGCTGTTTCTTGCCCTCACCTGGCTCGGTTTTACCTATTACGCTCTCAGCTACTATGTACCCGACCTATCCGTCTTTCTCATCCCCGCCCACCTGATGATTGCGGCGTTGTGGGGTGTTGGCCTGGCATCGGCCGTTCGCTTTCTCATTGCCAACCGCCTCGCCGGTTCCTTCCTGCTTTATCCCCTGCTGTCCATGGTGATGTTCGTTGTCTTGCAACAGGCAGTTAACACCTGGAACCAGGTTGACGCCTCCCAAAATGACGGCCAAACCACCTGGGGGCGGGCAGTGTTGGCCCAACCCCTCGATCCGCAGGGGGCAATTCTGGCCGACAGCCTGAAATTCCCCCCGCTTTATTATCTGCAACAAGCGGAAGGATTACGGCCGCAAATGGACATTGTGGTTTCACCCGATGAGGCCGCTTACCGGGCGGAGCTAGACGGCCGACTGGCAGCCGGACAGACCGTTTATCTGGCCCGCTTCTTGCCCGGTCTGGCCGGGAGTTACTACCTTCGTTCCGTCGGCCCGCTGACGGAGGTCAGCACCCAGCCTGTAACAACCCTACCCGAAACGGCCGATCTGACAACCTCCAATCTGGCGTTTGACAGGATTAAACTGGCTGGCTACACGCTTCAAATGGAATCACCATTTGCAGCGGGAGAATCGGCCGTCACCTTTTACTGGCAAACGGCCGAACCGGTCGAACCGGTCTGGCTGGTGTACGTTCGCTGGATCGGAGAAGGGTACAGCGGTCCAATAACGAGCCAGCATCCGGCCAATAACAACTATCCCACCAATGCCTGGCGTCCGGGTGAAATCGTGGCCGACTTTCACGCCCTGCCCCGCCCCACTCTGAACCAGCCGACAGAATTGGCCTTGCAGGTGGCGCTGGCCCCGGCCTTCACCCCGCCCGCCGAACTCGCATGGCAGACAGTAACAACGGCCGTCTGGCAGCCACAAAGCGTACTACAAGACGGAACCGCGTTACGGGTCCAGATTGGCCCCCTGTTGGTTAACGGCGCCTCTTTCCCACAACAGATTCGGCCATCGGCCGATCTCCAGGTTCAACTGCACGGCTTCGGAACCGGCCCCGATGGACTGTCGCTGGCGCTGTATCCGGCGGAGGGTTACACGCCTGTCGCTTCTGATTTGGAAACGGCCGATACCGACTCGGACACAGCCTTCACCTGGGCCTACGAACTAGCTGCGGACGTTGCTCCCGGCGCCTATCTCCTGGCTGCCAGCTATCCCGATCAGCCGTCGCGTTGTTCCTGGCTGGCAAAAAAGACGGCCGAATGTGTTCTGGGTGAAGTTGTGGTCAGCGGCGCACCGCTGCCAGAGGGAGCGGCTAATTTCGAGGACAAAGTCGCTTTGTTGGCAATAGATGTACCTGATCCCACTCTTCAACCGGGTGGTCAACTGGCGGTCAACCTTGTCTGGCAGGGGTTAGGCAATATGGATGAGGATTACACCGTCTTTGTACAGGTGTTGGATGAACACGACCAGATTGTGGGGCAGGCAGACAGTTGGCCGCTGCAAGGAACCTTTCCAACCAGCGCATGGGCAGTCGGTGAACGGGTTGAAGACCCCTATCTGGTGCGTCTCTCGGAAGAACTACCCCCCGGCCAATACCGGCTGCAAGTCGGCTGGTATCTGTTGGGAACCACGCGCCGCCTGCCGGTGTTGGACGAATCGGGAACGGCCGTTGATGATAAGGTTGTTGTAACGTTGGGTATGTACCCTTGATTTTTCAAATGGGGCTTGCTTTGTTTAGAGAAGTCGGTAAGATTTCTAGTGGAAAAATTTAGCTAATCTCTCTCGACCTTGAGACCACACTTGAGAAAAAGCTGGAGGAAGAAATATGGAGCAAATTCGCGTCACTCGTTCATTTGTCGCCGCAGACGCGCTGGCGGAGGTGATCAACGACGAATACGATCTCAACAAGGCAGTTACTTGCAAGCTGTTTAGCAAGATGCTTCGCACCCAGGACAATGACCATTACCAGGTCAAAGAAGGCGACACGAAGTATGTGGCACGGGTGTACCAACACGGCGCCCATCTCGGCCGAAAAGAAGCAGACTACCGCTTTGAGCTAGACTGGCTTAATTTCCTAAAAGACAAAGGGCTTCCTGTCTCCTACCCCATTCAACGGTCAGATGGCGAATTTTTGGGCGAGTTAAATGCCCCGGAAGGAACACGCTATTACGCGCTCTTCAGCTTTGCCGAAGGGTCGCCGATGTCGGCCACCGACGAGGATCAATTGTACACTGTGGGCCAGGAGATGGCCCGTATCCACGTTGTTTCCAATGATTACAAAGGCCCCTACAACCGGCAGCCAATGGATCTGGAGTTCCTGGTTGAACGGCCGCTTCAACAAATTCAGAAGTTCTGGACCAACCCTCTGGATGAAAAGATGGACTTACTGCTAACTTCGGCCGAAGTTGCCAGAGAAGATCTACTGGACATTCTCAGTAACTCTGAAATAACGGATGATGGCTGGGGGCCGATTGGCGGCGATTTTCACAACGTCAACACCCATTTCAAAGGCGACCAGCCCACTTTTTTCAACTTCGATCTGTGCGGTTACGGCTGGCGGGCATATGACATCGCCACTTTCCTGTTAAATACAGATTTACTGCACAAATCTGCCAAACTCTCAGAAGCCTTTTTTGCGGGGTACTATTCGGTTCGGCCGCTCTCGAACAATGAACACGAGGCCATTTCGCCACTCCTGACCATTCGGCGGGTCTGGCTGACCGGCACTTTTTCGGTTGTAGACGGCATTGTGGGCCATACCTTTATCGCCCCGCTGTAATTTGAGCTTCTGCCTAAATCCCATAAATTATTAGTTAAATTTTCCCCTTTTTGGGGTGGGTGGCGGCTACCCCCTTGCAATTTATCGAGTTTTGTTGTATTATCTCAACAAAAGTTTTGTTGTACTATCCCGCCTTTTTACCGGCAAGCGGCAGACATGACCCAACAAGTCACGCAACACATTTCAGTTAAAGGGGTTCGTGATGGCCTGCTCATCACGTTTGGCCCCGGAGAATATGGCACCCTGCTTGAAGATTTATCGGCCGAGTTGGCAGCCAAACATGGCTTTCTGGAAGGCAGTAAGGTTACTGTTTCCATTGGCAGACGGTCGCTGGAAAGAAGCGAACTCATGCTTCTGCAAACCGTCCTGGCCGAACACGGGATGGTATTATGGGCCATTCTCTCAGATAGCGAGGAGTCCAAAGAGGTGGCGCGGGGGTTGGGGTTGGCAACAAGGCTGCCGGGCAGCAACACAGACCTGAATGGCAACGTCCTTCAAACGGCCGCTCTGGTCGAACAACCGACATCGTCTTCAAATACCGGCGTTGAAGGGTCAAATGGATTGATCCTGCGAGAAACAATTCGGTCCGGCCGCTCTGTCTACCATGAAGGACATGTCGTAGTCATTGGTGACGTCAACCCCGGCGCAGAGATTATCGCCGGTGGAGACGTCGTCGTTTGGGGAAAATTAAGAGGACTGGTTCATGCCGGGGCATTGGGTGATACAACGGCCGTTATTTGCGCTCTGGAATTAATCCCCACCCAACTCCGAATTGCGGACCAGATAGCTATTTCCCCTCATGACCAACGCCGCCAGTTAACACCGGAAAAAGTTTCAATCCACAACGGTCAGATCGTTGCCGAGGCGTGGCAGTAGGAAGGATGAAGATTGCAATTACAGCGCGATTTGATAAATCGCGCTTCGAACAAGCTGTTCGAGATACAAGGAGCGAATGATGAGCGCGAAAGTAATAACTGTTACCTCAGGCAAAGGCGGCGTCGGTAAGACGACCGTTACTGCCAACCTGGCGACTGCCCTGGCAATGCTCAATAAAAAAGTGACAGCCATTGATAGTGATATCGGCCTTCGCAACCTGGATGTGGTTATGGGGCTGGAGAACCGGATTGTTTACGATCTGGTAGATGTCATCGAGGGCCGCTGCCGCTTACGACAGGCAATGATCAAAGACAAACGGCTGCCAGACTTGTATCTCATTCCGGCCGCCCAAACCCGCGACAAAATGGCAGTCAGTCCATCGGATATGATTCTTGTCTGTGACCAGCTTCGGCAGGAGATGGATTATATTGTCATTGATTCGCCCGCAGGCATTGAACGAGGATTTCGGAACGCTGTGGCCCCGGCCGATCAGGTGATCATTGTCACCAACCCGGAAGTTTCGGCCGTGCGGGATGCGGACCGGATCATTGGCATGATTGAATCAGAAGAAAAAGGGCCGGGGCGGCTGATCGTTAATCGCATCAAGCCCGATATGGTAGCGCGGGGCGACATGCTTTCTATAAATGACATCCTGGAGATTCTGGCAATTGAACTGTTGGGCGTTGTCCCTGAAGATGAGGCTATCCTGGTTTCAACAAATCGGGGGTTGCCGGTGGCGATGAACTCGACCAACAGCACCAGCGCCAGCCAGGCTTTCCGAAATGTCGCGCAGAGATTGGAGGGAGTCCAGGTTCCTATGATGGATCTAACGGCAAATACCGGTTTCCTGTCACGCCTGCGAGGCTGGATGAACGGCAAGGCAGGCTAGGAGGGTTTTATGGGCTGGCTAGATAAGATTTTCAAACCTAAAGAGAAAAGTGGCGCCGTCGCCAAGGCACGGCTGCAAATGGTTCTGACCAATGATCGCAGCAACGTTTCACCTGGATTATTGGAAGAGATCAAAGATGACATTATCGAGGTGATTGCCAAACGGCTGGCGATTGACCCGGAACATGTGATTGTGAATTTGACCCAGACGAACCGTGAGAGCCGCCTGGTGGCCGAGATTCCGCTGCAAGCAAACGGCCGAAAATAATCAAAATGGGAGCCAGAGAGCTGAAAACAAGAGATTGGAGAGACAGCAGTCAACAGTAAAATCTCCAATCTCTTTAATATAGGGTTGGGCCGCTTCAAAGACAAACCACAGCTAATTGAATACAACTGACCTAAAGCCATTTCTTGCTTTCATGTTATACTAAATATGGAATTGGCTAATAATTCGGTGATAAGCGAGGTGATACGAATGCTTAAAGAAACACTATGGCGCGAGATTGACTCCTTGCCCGACTCTCAGTTAAAAACCTTACTAGACTTTGTGCAATTTTTGCAATTTATGGAAAAACACAAATTAGAAGACAAGGAAATATCATCTCGTGTTCCAGGGCTTGACGCTGGCACAACTTGGGTAAGTGATGATTTTGATGACCCGTTACCAGACTCCTTCTGGCTTGGGGAAACGGCAAATCATGAAACTACTTCTTGATACTCATGCTTTTATCTGGTGGTATAACGCTCCAGGGCGTTTACCAGCAAAAGTCTTATCTGCCTGCCAAGATGTCAACAATTCGTTATTGTTAAGCGTTGCAAGCGTTTGGGAGATTCAGATAAAAACACAGTTAGCTAAATTACATCTGGATAAACCTCTTGCTGATATTATTCGTCGGCAACAAGAACAAAATCAACTAGAAATCATGCCTATAACCCTTTCTGTTGTATTAGCCCTAGACAACCTGCCTTTACATCATCGTGATCCCTTTGATCGGCTTATTATCTCTCAAGCTTTAGAAGAAAATCTCTCATTAGTCAGCAATGATCATGTAATCAAATCATATTCCGTTCCTTTATTCTGGGATTAGCGAAATTTGATGGCTTATTTTTTAAATGCCAGGTTTTTTTCTTCCTTCAAGAAAGCGAGCGTAACGAACAGAAAAAAAGCATTGATTAGAAAGAGAACAGACGGGGGGGTCTGGCACTTGCGAAAAGAGGGGGTTGCTTCTAAAATTTGCCGTTCAGGAAGTTTTGAGTGGTGCAATGCACTGTGGACAGTGCAAAGCACCTGACTGGGTTTTCTATGAAGAGTACGTCTGTCTGGCGGCATTTTGACCTCTGGTTAACGGCCGCCGTTCTTCTTTTAACCGCATATGGCATTCTCATCATTCGCAGCGCCGTCACCGGTGCGCCTGCGTTTGAAGCATATCCCCAACGGCAGTTATTGTTTGCGCTGGTAGGAATTGTGGTCATGCTCGTCCTGGCAGCCATTGATTACCGCATCCTGACCTCCGCCCATTGGTACATCTACGCCACCTTTATCGCCTCCCTGCTCTTTGTGGCAGCGGCCGGGGCGATCAACAATGATTCGCGCCGCTGGATTCAGGTAACTTCGACCTTTTACCTGCAACCTTCGGAGTTCGGCCGTATCTTTATGGCCGTCACCTTTGGGCAGTTCATCGTTGACCGTCGCCACCAGATGCACCGCTTTTCAAATACCATCATGGCCCTCATCTACCTCGGCATTCCGGTTGCCTTGATCTTCATCCAGCCGGACTTGGGAATGTCTATCCTCTTTTTCGTCATGTGGTTCGTCATTATCTGGCTGGCCGGACTGCCGCTTTCTCATTTTGTGGTACTGGGTGCGACGGCCATTTTGGCGCTGGTTTTACTTTTCCCCTCCCTGGAATCCTACCAACAAGATCGTATCCTGGCTTTTGTGAACCCCGAAGCCGTCCCGGAACAGGCTTTTAACATTGAGCAAGCCTTGATCAGTATTGGTTCCGGCGGTTGGTTTGGAAAGGGATATTTGCAAGGGACGCAAAGCCAGTTAGGCTTTTTGCGCGTTCAACATACCGACTTCATCTTTTCGGTTATCACGGAGGAAATGGGGCTGATCTTTGGCTCCCTGGTTGTATTGGGGCTAATGGGCTTCATCCTGCTTAGAATCTTGCGGGTGGCCTCTATCACGCCGGACCCGGCCGGCCGTTTTTTGTGTGCTGGGATTGCGGCCGTTTTATTCTTTCAAACCTTCGTCAGTGTTGGCATGAATCTGCGGCTTTTGCCAGTCACCGGCCTGACCTTCCCTTTTGTCAGCTACGGCGGGAGTTCTCTTATCACCCTTTACATGGCTATCGGCATCGTCCAATCGGTTCTGATGCGCCATCGAAAACAGGAATTTGGTTAATATTTTATGACTGTTCGTTTACGATTTGCACCCAGCCCAACCGGCTATCTTCATATTGGGGGCGCACGCAGCGCCCTCTTCACCTGGATGTATGCCCGCCGGTTTAACGGGCAATTCATCCTTCGGATTGAAGATACCGACCAAAAACGGTCTAAAGAAGGGGCAATTGAAGAGATCATGCGCTCCTTGCGCTGGCTTGGCCTGGACTGGGACGAAGGGCCGGATATTGGCGGCCCCTATGGGCCTTATATTCAGACGGAACGAGCAGAGTCGTATCAGAAATGGGGCCACTGGTTGGTCGAACACGGCCATGCCTACAAATGCTTCTGCACGGCCGAAGAGTTGGCGCAAGCGAGACAAGAATCCGGCTCCGGTGGCTACAACCGCCGCTGCCGAAATCTGACAACGGCCGAAATTGCCGAAAAAGAAGAAGCAGGGTTGGAATATGTCATTCGTCAAAAAATGCCGCTGGATGGAACAACGGCCGTTCCCGACATGATACGGGGGGATGTAATCTTTGAAAACAGCCAGTTGACGGATTTTGTCCTGCTCAAGTCAAGCGGACTGCCAACCTATCATCTGGCCAATGTTATTGACGACCATTTTATGGAGATCACCCACGTAACCAGGGGCATTGAGTGGCTTAGTACCGCCCCCGTACATGTAAATTTGTACCAGGCCTTTGGCTGGAAGCTTCCTTTTTTCGCCCATTTGCCGGTCATTCTGAATCCCAGCGGGAAAGGTAAGTTGAGCAAGCGAACCCAGGCTTTTAACGATGCTGGACAGCAGATTATGGTTCGGGTCGAGGAATTCCAAGATGCGGGCTACCTGCCAGAAGCAGTTGTGAACTTCCTGGCAAATGTTGGCTGGTCCCATGGCGATGACCGGGAAAAGTTCACCATGGCGGAAGCGATTCCTCGCTTTGACCTGGCGGACATCAACCCGGCCGAAACGCGCCTGCCCTATGAAAAGCTGGACTGGCTGAACGGCCAGTATATCCAGGAGATGTCACCGGAAGAGCTGGCACGTGCTTTACGGCCGTACCTGGAAGCGGAAGGGTACGAGGTCAATATGGAGGCGCTGCTTCACATTGCCCCTTCATTGAACGTCCGCTTGAAGCGGCTGCCGGAAGCGGTTGAGATGCTGCGCTTCTTGTTTGAAGATGACCTGCCTGCCCTGACCAGCGGAGAAATTACAGACAAGAAACTGGATCAGGAAGCTGCTAAAGAAGCCTTTTCGGAAACTCGCTCATACATCGAGACAGTGACGCCGTACACGGCCGAAACTATCGGTAATGGCCTGCGGGAAATCGGCGAACGGCACAGCAGCAACGGCAAAGCGGGGCCATTCCTCGGCCGTATGCGCCAGGCCATCACCGGGCAGAAAATTTCCCCACCTCTCTTTGAGTCTATGGTCGCGCTGGGGCGGGATCGCACCTTGGCCCACCTGGACAACGCATTGGCTGTGTTGGAATAGACATTAGAGGTGCCTGGCTCTTAATGATTGTTCGCAAATAAGTTAGCGGTCTGGTAATTGTGTAATTACCCAATTACATAATTACTGAACGATCACCTGGACAGCCACTTACGGCTGGAGCAATTTCTTATCAATCTTGCCCGCCCCGGTTTTGGGCAGTTCGGGCAAAAAGCGAACGGAACGGGGAACCTTATATCGTGCCAGCCGGGAACGGCAAAAATCAAGCAGTTCTTCGGGCGCAAGCTGTTCGTTTTGACCCAGCACAACCACTGCCTGACCAACTTCCCCCCACTTTTCATCTGCAATCGCAATAACGGCCGCTTCTGCCACCGCCGGATGTGCATGTAAGACTGACTCGATTTCGGCCGGGTAGACATTTTCGCCGCCGGAAATGAACATATCCTTCAAACGGCCGATAATCTTGAAGTAACCTTCATCGTCATAGACGGCCAGGTCGCCGGTATAGAGCCAGGATCGGCCGCCGGGATCGGCCGGAGTCGGATGGATGGCTTTTTTGCTGGCCTCTGGGTTGCGCCAGTAACCGGCGCACATGTGGGGGCCGAAGATGATCAATTCCCCCGCCTCGTTTGGTTCACATTCATTCCCTACTTCGTTTACGACTTTGACCTCGATAAACATCAGCGGAAAGCCAACATAGCCCGGTTTGCGGCGCACATCGGCCGGAGGCAGCCAGAAAGTATTCGGCCCGGCTTCAGTCAGCCCGTAACCGGTCTTAAAGTCCACCCCTTTAGCCCAAAATTTCTCGAAAACGGGCATGGGACAGGGTGCGCCGCCGGAAATGATGAGCTTCAGGCGAGAAAAATCGGCCGACTCCCACCGTTCGTGCTGCTGCATCATAATAAACATCGTCGGCACCCCAAAGAAAATCGTCACCTCCCCACCCTGTACCAGATCAAAGACCTGTTCCACGTCAAAGGTGCGGCAGACGATAGACGTACCCCCCACCAGAACCAATGGCAGCGTGAAAACGTTCAGCCCGCCGGTATGAAAGAGGGGGGCATTCAGGATAGCAACATCGTCGCCCGTCAGCCCCCAACTGCTGTTGGTGTTGACGGCGTTCATCACCATTGCCCGGTGGGTGAGGATGGCCCCTTTGGGCAGACCGGTCGTTCCCCCGGTATAGCAAATGACCCAGGGATCGTCCCAATCAAGAACAGCTTGCGGGGCATCCAAGGTGGAATAGCTGTCTCGTTCTCCAAAGGGCAAGTCGGCCGATTCTGCTTTCTTGCCCAAAGCAACGAAGGCGTGAATGGAAGCCGTGTGCCGGAAAGCGGCGACCGTCTCCAGAAAATCGTCGCCGTAAATCAAGACGGCCGGTTCGGCGTCGTCCACCAATCTGGCAAGCTCTTCGGCCGTTAATCGCCAGTTGAGATTCTGCAAAATGGCCCCAATTCGGCCACAGGCCATCCAGACATCGAGATATTCGACGCAGTTCATTGCCAGGACAGCCACCCGATCCCCTTTCTGGACGCCGAGCCGCTCACCCAGCCAGTTCGCCGTCTGGTTAACAACGGCCGACCACTCCCCATAGGTAATCGGCCGATCACCATTCAAGGTGTCTACCAGCGCAATCTTATCAGGATTATAGAGCGCCTGACGGCCGACGAGATTTCCGATTGTCATAGAAGAAATTTAACGCAAAGATGCAAAGGTGCAAAGAAAAATTGTTCAAGTTGCAAATTGCAAATGGCAATGTCGCAATCATTGCTGTGACCTTCTTTTACCATCAATTACCCAATTACCAATCACCAATCACCCAATTACTCAGCTAACCGCAGGTCAGCCATCCCCCCACCACTCCTCGGCCGTAACCAATCGCTCAACTCTGGCCAGAGGTTCTGGCGGGCATTGCGACCGGCAACGATGCCGATATGACCACCCTGGATCAGGAGGGAAGTTTTGTCTTCGCTGGAAACGGCCGAATTCAACGCATTCACCTGGGGCGTCGGCGCAATATCATCGTAGGTGGCGCTGATACTCAACACCGGGCAGGTGATGTCGGCCAGATGAACAGTACGGCCGCCAATCTCCAGCCGGTTCTGGATCAGGCGGTTCTGCTGATAGAGATCGCGGATATATTTGCGGTACGTCTCGCCCGGAAAGTCCATCTCATCGGCCAGCCAATGGCGCAGCCCCAGATAATCCTGCAATCTTTTCGGATCATCAGCCCGATCCCAGACAGCCATCTCCTGACGCAGCATATTACCGGGAACCAAGCCGTCAAAGGCGGCGTTCATCAACCAGCCCGGCATATTGCCGTAGGTGTCCACAATCGCATCCGGCCGAAAATGAGAGGGGCGCGTCCAGGTGCAGAGAAATCCATCATGATTAAAGTCAATCGGCCCTGCCAGATTGATGAGATTCGCTACCTCATCCGGGAAAAGGGCAGTGTAAATGGCGGTGAACAGCCCGCCAATGCAGTAGCCGAGAATCGAAATCTTCTCCTGCCTGCTCACCCGGCGCACCTTGCGAACCAGCCGCCGCAGGTAGAGAAGAATATAATCATCGAAGGTGTCAAAGCGGTCTTCCGAACCGGGGTTGCCCCAATCAACAATCCAGACGTCGAAGCCCTGTTTTAGCAGATAAGCGACCATGCTCCGCCCTGGCTGCAAGTCCATGATGTAATATTTGTTGATGATAGAGGGAACAAGCAGCAAGGGGGTGGTCAGGTCGGGGTCTTGCTCCAGATTGGGATAGTGGAGCAGGCGGATTTTGTTGAGGCGGTAGACGGTTTCGGCCGAAGTTGGGGCCAGTTGCAAGGAGGCCCTGTCGGGCGGCCGTACTTTTGTCTCCAACCAGCGGAAGCTGCGTTCGGCCGTTCGACGCTGGTAGGCGTTCCAATCTTCAAGCATTTTGATAGTCGTTGTTGCAAAGTTGGGCATCATTGAGAAATTCCTGTAGATAGTAAGCTTAGGTAATTTGGTGATTGGTAATTAGGTTCTGTTGACATTTCAGCGAAGCCAGATGAGAGTACCGACAAAACGTAAGAAACCAAGATACCGAACAGCCAACTTCTCAAAACGAGAGAAAATTCGGCGATAATGCTTGATTTTGTTGACGAAACACTCAACCAGATGACGTTCTTTATAGAGGTGCTTATCATAATCACGTTGCTGTCGACGGCTGGAGCGAGGCGGGATGACTGGTTCGGCTTCCGTCTCAACGATGGCCTGAAGGAAATCATCAGAATCATACGATTTGTCAGCAATGACCCGCTCAAAGTCATAGTTGGCTATCAGGGCTAGCCCTTGAGTAATGTCATGACTTTGACCACCAGTCAGAATGAAGCGCAGCGGATTGCCCAATGCATCGACACTTATATGAATTTTGGTGCTGAAACCACCGCGACTACGACCCAATGCTTGGGCTGGTTGTCCCCCCTTTTGCTTGGGGGCGCCAGCCGAACAGGGATGTGCTCGAATGATGGTGCTATCAATAATCAAGTTCTCCATATCTGGGTCATCAACAAAATGGTCAAACATCTTCTCCCAAATGCCCTTGTCACACCAGCGAGCAAAGCGTTTGTAGACACTATTCCAGCGGCCATATTCCCGCGGCAAGAATCGCCATTGGGCACCGCTGCGGGTTATCCACAAAACCCCTTCCAAAAAGCGGCGGCAGTTGGCTTCGTCGCCGACATACACACCTGGACAATCTCGTAGGAAGGTAACTATTTTCGACCATTGATTTTCTTGAAGTAGATTTGTCATACCCTATATGATTCACATAGGGTTCCTATTTACCATTAGCATTCTGTATAAATGTCAACAGAACCTAGTAATTGGGTGATTGGAAGGTGGTTCCAGACAGTTACCCATCTACGTTTTTAACTGTTATGTGCCACCAGCCAATCGGCTAACTGCGGCCATAGATACTTCGGAGCCTTGCTGCCGGCAACCATGCCGACGTGCGGCCCTTTTAGAACCAACTGCTCATTTTCGCTGCTGCTGACCAGATCATTCAGGATTTTGACCGACTCGTTGGGAGCGGTCTCGTCGTGTTCGGAGGAGATATTTAAC
>JBAPRX010000077.1:0-22951 GCA_049281335.1 Promineifilaceae bacterium (SeqCode) | reverse complement strand
ATACTCAACCCAATTGCCACCGCGAATGAAGGTCCGTCCTTGCGTGTATTTCGGCCGTCCCAGATAGACCCAGGCGGTGGTAGGCTGCGTTTCCTGAATAAAAACAGTTCTTAATGCCCGATAGTAGGGGCTGTCCTCAACATTTTCTGGGTTGTAATTTTCCAGGTTATCCAGTCTTTGGACAAGTAATTGATAAGTATTGGCATCCAAATTGGAATGAGGAACCATAACCTGCCCGATAACTGATTCTCTGCCCCTCTCTATTAGCATTGGAAATGATCCCATATCAAAAAGACGGCCGTTGGGGAAAACGGCCGATTTTGTCTCTCCAATGCAGTCCTCCCAATAGAAATCGTTGGGCTGTCCCGGAATCAATGTGCCGTATACGAAAAAAGGGTATTGTCCAACCATGAGTTACCCGATTACTAAGTAAGTTGCAAATGGCAAATGGCAAATGGCAAAGTGCAAATGGCAAAGTGCAAATGGCAAAGTGCAGATGGCAAAGTGCAGATGGCAAATGGCAAGTTGCAAATGGCAGATGGCAAATGGCAAAGTCAAATGGCAGAGTGCAAATGGCAAATGGCAACGTGCAAATGGCAAAATCAACCAATCAACATGCTCACAGCTTTTGAGCCATCGCTGCAAGCGAGCCATCACTTCAGATGGGCCATCAACCCAATTACCAATTACGTAACTATCAAAACTATGTTACAATTCTACCATTATCCTGTACGCCCTCGTAGCTCAAAGGATAGAGCGAAGCACTCCTAATGCTTAGGTTGGCCGTTCGAGTCGGCCCGAGGGTATAGGACGCAGCGCGGGGCGGTGTGCATGGCACAATACGCAGCGTAATGCGTAAAGGAGGTGTAGATATGACAACGCAAAACAATCTATCCCGCTTTCAGGGCATCGTTACATGCCGTTGTCTCCTCACACCTCCGTATGAAAACAGATAAAGCCATTACGGTTTTGCATCGGTAATAAAGAGACTGGTCACGGACGCGATTGCTCTGTGGCCTTTTTTTGTTCCAGATGGAATAAAGATGACAAGGTCACGGGATAGCTTCGTTTTGCCCGTGACTTTTTCGTTATCAAAAACGGCCTCGGGCAGCAGCCCCTGGCCGTTTTTTTATGCAAGTTCAAAAAAACTCTTTACTATCTACTGTTCACGATTCACTTTTAGAGGACAAATTCTGTGAATTCTCGAAGTAAAAAATTTCTGTCTTACTACAAACCATACTTACACTTGTTTACGGCCGATATGGTCTGTGCCTTCATTGTTTCGGCCGTTACGCTTGTCATCCCCCTGTGTATCCGATATATCACCAAGAATATATTGGAAAGCAATGCACCAGACGCCCTCAACCAGATTTATATGATGGGTTTGGTGATGCTTGTCCTGGTGGCCGTTCATACGGTGTGTAACATGTTTGTCGCTTACCAGGGACACATGATGGGGGCGCTGATGGAAAGGGACATGCGCGGCGAATTATTCGAACATTATCAAAAGCTGTCGTTTGGTTTTTATGATGAACAAAAGACCGGCCAGTTGATGACTCGGATTGCCAATGATTCCTTTGATCTGGCCGAATTGTTTCATCATGGACCTGAGGATATTGCTATTTCATTCCTGAATTTTGTCGGTGCGTTTATCATCCTGATCAACATCAATGTGCCGCTTACCCTGATTGTCCTTCTCTTTTTGCCAATTATGGCCGTTCATGCCGTTTACTTTAATAAGAAAATGAAAGTTGCTCTGAGAAGGAGTCGGGATCGAATTGGCGACATTAATGCCCAGGTTGAAGATACGCTGGCGGGTATTCGCGTTGTCAAGTCATTTACCAACGAAGAGATTGAAAAGAAGAAGTTTGCTTATGAAAATGACCGTTTTGTTGACAGCCGCCGCGATAGTTATAAAGGCGAGACGTACTTCTTTGAAGGATTAATTGGCTTAACCCAACTGATGACGATTGGCGTTGTGATCTTCGGCGGCGTTGCTATTGTGAAGGCGTCGTTGGATCTGGCCGATTTGATAACGTTTTTACTGTATATTGGCATCCTCATTGAACCGATTAAGCGGTTTGGCAATTTCACCAGGTTGTATCAGGAAGGTATTGCCGGGTTTGAGCGCTTTATGGAGGTGTTAGAGGTGGAGCCGGATATTCTGGATTCGGCCGATGCGGTTGACCTGACCCATGTGCAGGGAAATATCGAATTTAAGGAGGTTAGCTTTACTTATAACAAAGGCTTTGAGGCTGTTCTAAAGCATCTGTCGCTGACGATTAAAGCCGGGGAGTATATTGCCCTGGTTGGCTCTTCCGGCGTTGGTAAGACGACTTTGTGTTCGCTCATTCCTCGCTTCTATGAAGTCAACGCAGGAGAAATATTGCTGGACGGCAGGGATATTCGAAAGATTCGCTTAGGCTCACTAAGAAGGAATGTTGGTATTGTCCAGCAGGACGTTTATTTGTTTGCCGGGACGGTGGCAGACAATATTTGTTACGGCCGATTGGACGCCAGCAGAGAAGAAATCATAACGGCCGCGAAGCAAGCCAACGCCCACAACTTTATCATGTCGCTGCCGAACGGGTATGATACTGATATTGGTCAGCGGGGGGTTAAGCTGTCCGGTGGGCAAAAGCAGCGGTTGAGCATTGCCCGCGTGTTCCTGAAAGACCCCTCGATCATTATCTTTGATGAGGCGACCAGCGCGTTGGATAATGAGAGTGAAAAGGCGGTTCAGGATGCTTTGGAGAAGTTGACCAATGACCGCACCACCCTCGTTATCGCCCATCGCCTTTCAACGGTTCGAAATGCGGAACGGATTATTGTTCTGACCGAAGGCGGTATTGAGGAAGAGGGAACGCACGAGACGCTGCTCGCATTGGGTGGGACGTATGCGAGTTTGTATAATGTGCAGTTGACGATGTGAGGCGTTAACCGTGAAACGTAAAACGTAATGATGTCGTTTTTGTTCAATACAAATTGGGAGTTTCCCAGCATAATTTGAACGTAAACGTTTATAATTAGATAGGAGAATGATTGAAATGAGAAAAATAATTGTTCTGACTTTTGTTTCATTGGACGGCGTTATGCAGTCGCCGGGTGGCCCTGAGGAAGACCCAAGTGGGAACTTTCGCTATGGCGGGTGGACCGTTCCGTACTTTGATGAAGAACTTGGCACGAAGATGGGGGAACAGATGGGACGGCCGTTTGACTTGTTACTGGGTCGAAAAACCTTCGAGATTTTCGCGGGCTATTGGCCGGATCATGATGAGGAAGGCGGGGCTATTAACCGGGCAACGAAGTATGTCGCTTCCAAGACAATGACGGAGCATCCCTGGCAGAAGTCGGTCTTTCTGAATGGGGATGTTGTGGATAAGATTCGGAAGTTGAAGCAGCAGGACGACCCTGAGTTGCAGGTGCATGGCAGCTCCGATTTCATTCAGACTTTACTGGCGAATGATCTGGTCGATGAGTTGTGGCTCAAGATTTTCCCGGTGACGCTGGGGACGGGAAAGCGGTTGTTTGATGAGGGGACTGTTCCGGCTGCGTTTACATTGGTGGAGTCGATGGCGACGCCGAGTGGGGTAATCGTGGCTTCGTTTAAGCGGGCGGGGGAATTGGAGATGGGGTCGTTTTGAGAGGGCGACCACAAGGGTAGCCCCTACAAGAAGACCGCTATATGTGGATCGGCCGTCGAGAATGGCTGCGGAAAGATTATCAAGGTTATCAACATTATCCTGATTTTGTGAGTTTTGTGTTGATAATCTTGATATTTATAGAGTGTGAATTTGACATAAGGTGATGGTTATTAGTGGGTCTGGAGGATAACTGATAATTTGTATCAATAAAATATGGCTTAAAATGGTGTGATTGAGTGGGAAAACTGCGTTATATTTACATAATACTAGGTGAGGTGAGTTCAAGGGTTTCCCATATATAGGGTGGGAAATAATGAATGTTGAACCGTGATCTTTCGTAGGTGGAATTGGAAAGATTCTTCTCTGGTGTACCTTGGGTATGGGAGACAGTGGTTTAACCCGGTCTGAATGACAAATGGGGGTAAGTGAAGACCGTTAAGTTTTAGAGCGTACTGACCGGATCCATGTCAATGACCCAGTTGGGTGGGATGGAGAAGTCTTCCAGTAGGCGGTTGGGATCGGGGGATCGGATGATGATTTGCCAGCGGTATCGGCCGTCTATGCGGCTGAAGAAGGGGGGGACGGGGCCGTAGATTTCGGTTGCTCCCAACGCCTTCTCCCGAATATGAATTTTGAGGGCCGCTGCCAGTTGGTTGGCCTGCTTTTCGGCGCGGTCGTTGATGGGGTCGCGGATGACGAGGCGGGCCATGCGGCGGAAGGGGGGCAGGCTGTGTTGGGTGCGGAAGCGGATTTCTTCCAGATAAAAGCCAACGAAGTCATGCTCGGCCGCAGCTTGAATGGCGTAATGCTCCGGCTGGTAGGTCTGGATGATGACCCGTCCACCGCGCAAACCACGCCCGGCCCGGCCCGCTACCTGGGCCAGAATCTGGAAGGTGCGCTCTCCGGTGCGGTAGTCGGGCAAGCCTAAGGAGACATCGGCCGAAATTACCCCCACCAGCGTCACCAACGGCAAATCCAGCCCTTTGGCAATCATTTGGGTTCCGACCAGAATGTCCGCTTCCTGGTTGATGAAGCTGGAAAGCAATGCCTCATGGGTATCACGTCCGGCGGTTGTGTCTCTGTCCCATCGCACCGTTCGGGCGTCCGGCCACTGCTGCTGCACCAGCCGCTCGACCTCTTCCGTCCCCAACCCAAAATATTTGATGCGTTTGGAGCCGCATTGAGGACATTCTTTATAGGGGGGTTCTTTTCGGCCGCAGTAGTGGCAGGAGAGCATCATGCCGGGCCGATGATAGGTCAGGGGCATTTCGCAGCGGGGGCATTTCACCACATGGCCACAGTCGCGGCACATCACAAAGGAGTTTGTCCCGCGCCGGTTGAGGAACAAAATCGCCTGTTCGCCCCGTTTCAAAGTCTTGTCCATCATCTCTTGCAGCGACCGGCTGAAAATGCTGCGATTGCCGGCCCGTAGTTCCTGGCGCAAATCCACCACCTGAATCGGAGGCAGGGGAATGGTCATTGCTTCGTCAGCCTCATCGTCCAGCGGCTGGTAAAGACTTTCCTTACCCAACCGGTGAGCCTGGCTGCTGATGCGCTGGCGGTGGCCCATGATCCGTTTGGGGAGTTCCAGCAGGAGATACCGTCCCGCCCGTGCCTGATGGTAGGTGACAATATCCGGGGTCGCGCTGCCCAAAATGACCGTTGCGCCCGTAATACGGCCGAGCGCCAAAGCCGCTTCCCTGGCATGGTAATAGGGGGCAGGAACGGGCGGCGTCTGTTTGTAGCTGGGGTCGTGTTCCTCGTCCAGCACAATGACGCCTAGATTTTCTAAAGGCGTGAAGAGGGCGCTGCGAGGCCCGACGATGATGTCAAAATCGCCCTGTCGCGCCCGCCGCCAGGTGTCGTATCGCTCTCCATCGGTCAAGCGGCTGTGCCAGACTGCTACCTGCCCCGGAAAACGGGCGGCAAAGCGCCGCACCGTCTGGGGCGTCAGGGCGATCTCAGGAACCAGGACGATGGCCCGCTTGCCTTCTTGAAGGGCGTAATCAATAGCCCGCATATAAATTTCGGTCTTACCGCTGCCGGTGACGCCGTGAATTAAGACGGGTTTGGCATCAAAACCTCCCGGAGGTTGACCCAACTTGGGTTGACCCAAATTGGGTTCTGAACTTCCGGGAGGCTGGTTGGGTTCTTCTTCGGCCTCAATCATTGCCATCTTCAACCGACCCCAAACCCGCGCCTGATCCTTGGTCAATCGAGGCGCCTCTACTGGCACAAAATCCCGGTCGGCCAGCGGGTCGCGCCAGACCTCTTGGTCGCCAAAGCGAATGAGATTTAATTTGGCTAACTTTCGCAGGTGGCTCAAGGAGGTATTGGTCGCAGTGTAGATGTCGCTCAGAGAAACGGCAGTAGCCGCCTGGGCCAGAAAGTTCAAGACAGCCTCATACTTTTTGCCTTTTCGCAGTCGGAAAACGTGGCTGATGGCAACCTTGGGCGGGACTGCCAGCCCGACTGTCGCCGGTTGGGAGACTGTTTGGACAAGGTTGTCGGCTTCCAGGCTGGCAATTTGAGCCTGTTCTGATTCTGTCAGGCTGGTGACTGGGGCGGGGAGGCGGCGTAGAAACGGCCGATATTCCTCCGGCGCCTTGACCGGCGGGACGGCCGGAACGACAAGCGTCTCTCCAGCCGTTCGCTGGACCAGCCCTGCCTTTTCCAATGCCTTGAGGTGTTCTTCTTTTGCACCGGTAACTTCCAGAAGGTTTTCTTCGGCCGGGAGGGGGTCTTTGCCTGTTGCCAGGGTGTGGAGGATGTCGGCTTGTTTGTTGGCCCGCCCTAACTCCCCGGCAGCGGCCCAAATGCGGCCCGGCCCGGCGTTGAGGGTGGCGGTGCGAATCACTTTCGGCCGAACTCTTGGCGGGTCGAGGACGGATGCCTTTCGCAGAATGTCACGGCGCACGAGTTGATCGGCGGCTCGTTTCCAATCTGGACGGTCTTTCTTGGGCAGGGCGCGGTTAATTTGCCGCCCGCGCATATCGCCTTTTTCGCGCAGCAGAGCCAGAAGCGTCTCCTGTATCTCAGTCAGGCGACCTTCGCCGTCCCAATAGGGGTTCATATCCAGGGTAATATCGGCCCAACGGGTGAGGCCGGGGGGCAGCATCAGCCGCAGGCAGCCGTTTAATGGGGCCAGATATTGTTCGCTCAACCACTGCGCGAGTTCTATTTGAAACGGCCGAACGACCGGCTCCGGATCAATGAGAGAGATAATGGGCTTTGTCTCTTCGATTGGCGCAGTTTCGGAGAAGGCGATAATGACGCCTTGCGCCAGACGACGGCCGAACTCCACCTCGACCAGATGGCCGACGACCAGTGTCGCCTCCATGTCTCGGGGGACGTGGTAGTGGAAGGTGCCAGATAGAGAGGCTTCGATGTTAATTATCAGTTCTGCGTACATAATTGCTCAACGAAAGTCTAGCCAATTTTGATCGCCTGGGAATGAATTCACCAGACTGAGACAGGAAGTACCTTAAAAGACACTAAATCAGGCGCATCATGCAAAGTGTGTCTTTATGTAAACCTGCTCCAGCGGGTTTCTTGTCTCAGCCACTAAATTTATTTGGTGGCCTCCTGAATTGTATCAGAAACGGAATCTACTTGTCAGAATGGTTACGTAAGAATACTATTTGTTATATGGCTTCTTATTCACCTACTATCCTCTATGCAGACCAGGAACATACCGGTATTCGTATTGTTGTACCGACGATTTGGGCTATTATCTTTATTTCCTGTTATATCCTGATCAAAGTTTTTTTGGATGGCCTGCCGCCTGGCGGCATTGGCGACTACGCACTGGCGCTTTCCTGTGTCGGGGCGCTGCCGATTTCGCTGGGAATTGGGGCCGCCGCTGAATACTTTCTCAAGAGACGCTGGCCGAGCGGTCGTCAAGTTGAGGTCAGTCCTCAAGGACTGACGGTGAGCTTCAAGGATCAGGAGGATTTGTTTGTCGAATGGTCGCGCCGGGCCAATCAAACCCTCTGGCATTTCCCGTTAAAAGGCTATCCACGCGGCGGTCGAGAACGCCGCGTTCCGACCAACTGGCTTTGTCTGGCCTGTCAGTTGCAGCAAGATGAGCAGCGTTTCATCGTTTACAGTCTCATGTCAAAAAAACAGGCGGAGCCGCTGCTGGATAAGCACCGCTTTCACGGCATTAATCTGGCCGAATTCTTTGAAACCAACTCGGTCAAAAACTGGCTCTCGACCCCGTCTCGGCCGTCTTTGCCTGCCAACATCTTAACCGGCAAAGAAGGGCCGTACTGGCTGGCCGAACGCCGCCGATGGGAAGAAGGGCTGGAACTAACCCCCGAAGATTTTGAATTTTTCCTTCAGAGTGTTAAAGACCACTTTGAGGATTTGAACCTTTCCGATTGAGTGGTAATTGGTGATTCGTAATTTGTAATTGTGCTTGGTTTTCAGTCAATTACCATTTACAAATTACCAATTGCTGAAACACACAATCGCCTAACCAGATTGGAGATTGTAAATGTTCGACTTTATTACCGAAGAACATGAGATGATACGAGATGCGGCGCGTGATTTTGCCCAAAATGCGATTGCGCCCATTGCGGCCGAATTTGACGAATCGGGCGATTTCCCGATCAATACTGTCCGCCAGATGGGGGGATTGGGTTTCATGGGTATTGAAGTGCCGGAAGAATATGGCGGCGTCGGCATGGATACCCTGGCCTATGTCCTGGCCCTTGAAGAAATCTGTAAGGTGGACGCCAGTCATGGGACGATTATGTCGGTCAACAATTCCCTGGTCTGTCATGGCCTGATGAAGTTTGGCACGGAAGAGCAGAAGCAAAAATATCTCGTTCCGGTTGCCAGCGGCCAGAAAATCGGTTCCTACAGTCTGACGGAACCGATGAGCGGCAGCGACGCCGGAACGATGCGCAGCCGGGCCGTTCTCAACGACGAGGGGACGCACTATATCATAAACGGCCGAAAATCTTGGGTCACCTCCGCCCCCTATGCCGATGTCGTTGTCCTCTTCACCATGACCGATCCGGAGAAGCAGCATCACGGCATTACCGCCTTCATCATTGATACCGACCAGCCCGGCTTTGCCAGGGGCAAGAAGGAGCCAAAGCTGGGCATCCGCGCCAGCGCCACCAGCGAAATCACCTTTGATAACTATGCCTGTCCCGTTGAGAATCGTCTGGGCAAAGAGGGTGAGGGCTTTAAGATTGCTATGACGGTGCTGGACGCCGGACGAATCGGTATTGCTTCTCAGGCATTGGGCATCGCCGAAGCCGCTTTGGATGCCAGTGTTAGCTATGCCCAGGAACGGGAAGCGTTTGGGCAGAAAATCGGCCAGTTCCAGATGATCCAACAGAAGTTGGCCGATATGAAGTGCCGGGTTGAAGCCAGCCGTTTGCTCATTTATCAGGCGGCGTTGGCAAAGATGCAATCGGCCGAAACCCACCAGCGTTACTCCCTTGAAGCCAGCATGGCTAAATTATTTGCCAGCGAAACCGCCATGTGGGTCGCTACCCAGGCCGTTCAGATTCACGGCGGTATGGGCTACAGCAAAGAACTGCCGGTCGAACGTTACTTCCGCGATGCCAAGATTACGGAGATTTATGAGGGGACGAGTGAGATACAGAGGATGGTTATTGCGAGGAGCTTGACGGGGCTGCGGTGATGGGGAAAAAGGACACCGCTGGTTGATTGGGTAATTGGGGAAAATAATTAATTGGTGAATTGGTGAATTGTTAACGAAATAGGCGAAGCTAATTTTCGAGATAGCGAAAAGACTGCATTTTAGATACCTAATCTTTGCAGCATTTCATCAAGGTTAATCGGCTTTTCTTCTCGCCGTTGGGCAACAATGGCTAGATAAATGGATTAAATTAGACGACGTCAACTCGATCAAGAACAAAAACTCATTTTCTTGATCGAGTTGATCGAGTTGATCAAGTTGATCAAGTTGATCGAGTTGGCTGAACACCAACCAGTTACCAACCGAGGAGGGTAAGATGAACAGACGAGTTATAACAGGACTGGCCTTATTCGTTTTATTCGTTGTATTAGGCGTGGGGCAGGCCAAAACGGCCGAAGCCTGCGGCGGCCTCTTTTGCCAGAACTCGCCGGTTGACCAGAATGCGGAGCGCATCATCTTCACCCAAAATCGGGATGGAACTGTCTCGGCCATTATCCAGATTCAATACACCGGCTTCTCCGAGGATTTCTCCTGGATTTTGCCGCTGCCGACGCCAATAACGGCCGAAGACATCGAAGTCCCCGAAACAGGGATGTCTGCTTTCCTGGAACTGGAGCAGGCCACCAACCCCGTTTTCATTCCACCGCCCACGCCAGACTGCGCTCGACAAGACGATGGCTTTGGCTTTGCTCTGGGAGCCGTACCGCCTGCACTTCAGGAAGGCTCTGTTGAAGTATTTGCCAGTGGGGAGGTGGGGCCTTTTGGCTTTGATGTGATTGGCTCGGAAGACCCCAACGCCCTCATTATCTGGCTGCGGGACCATTCCTACATGGTGACGGAGCAGATGGAGCCTTTAATCAATGTCTATGTCGAGGAGCAGATGGTTTTCCTGGCGATGCGGCTGCTGCCGGAGCAGGGCGTTCAGGATATTCAGCCGGTCAAAGTGACCTACGCGACGGAACGGCCGATGATTCCACTGCGATTAACGGCCGTTGCCGCCAACCCCGACATGGCCGTCATCGTCTGGTTCTACGGCGAAAAGCAAGCCATTCCCGTCAATTATGCCCACATGGAAGTCGCCGATGAGGAGTTAACTTTCTTCACCTTTGGTGGCAACAACTACCGCACCCTGATGGGACAACGGGCTGACGAATATGGGGGGCAAGCCTTCATTACTGAATACGCTGCCCCCAGCCATGAATTGGCCGTTTCCGACCCCTTGTTGCAGCAGTTGGGCCGGGACTATCCTTATCTAACCCGGTTAAACACCGTCCTTTCCCCTGAAGAGATGACTGTTGATCCCGTTTTCGACTACGACCCCCAACTGCGCGACGTTTCCAACGTCCACGACCTGTCGGACAAGACCGGCCTGTACGACTGTGAACGGGCCGGTGGCAGTCCCACCACTGTTAATCTACCTGCTTTTGGTGAAGTGACCTTTGGCGGTTCTCAGAATACCAACGAACCGGTCAACGGCAACACATTCCTGACAGGCTTTTTCCTGGGCGGCTTTCTCGTTTTCCTGGGGCTGCTTGTTATTGGTTTCAGTGCATTCCTGATCATCCGCGCCCGCCGATAAGAAGTAGAACGATTCGCCAAATCGCTTTACTGCACTTTGGCAAAGATTTAGTTTCTCATCACGAGGGAATATGAGTATGAAGGAACATCCTAAAGCCAAGAGCCACTTAATTGGTTCTTACACCAAACTAACTCATTCCAAGAGTTGATCAATCAATAGCTGTTGCAACTTCGGTTCTCGATATGACTGGTAAGAATGGGTTGAGTATAAGAATAGGCATCCTCGCCCTTATTCTTTTAATGATTGCTTGTGGTGCTACAACGCCTACTCCATCCCTCTCAACAGACACCCAAAGCTCAGACCTGGCTACAGAGGCGGAGCAGATTGAATTTTTGGGGCGGTATGTGACGTTGAAATCGGCCGTCTCCGAAACCGAGTTCCACATTATCTACCACGACAACAGCGGGGAGCTGGTTGGGGGGCCGTCGGATTGGGATATTGAGGCGGTGATGCGGGTGGCGGACGTGGCGGCGTGGGTGGATGGCAAGACGCGGGTGGATTCGGCCGATTTTTCCTGGGCGGAGGGATTTTTGTCGGAGGGATTACGGCCGAACAGCGAACCGGTTTATTACACCAATGGAACGACGACGATTGCCGTCTTTGAGCCAGAACAGATCGTCTTTTTTCGCTCAACGACTTCCCCTTGACTGACAGCTTTGATAAAAAAGAGGAATCTTTCGGGGTATTCACGCTTGGAAAAACACCTTGAAAGATTCCTCAATTCGCTTGTTTTAATTGGTGCTAACTGGTTGTTGCAAAACGCTTATTTCGGAATGACGTGTGTGTGATTTCTTGCAATCATTTCACGATTAGACTGAAACTGGGATGCCGTTAACCCAGTTCCCGTCCGAATGCTTCAACCAGATACGCTGTATGCCGGATGCCCTGGATGAAATCGTTCAGCCGAATGTGTTCGTTGGGAGCATGGATGGAGGTACCAGGATAGCCAACCCCTGTCGCCACCACCGGCAGTTTCAAGGTGTGGACGAAGGGGTAGTTGGGGCCGCTGCCGCCGGACATGGGCGAGACGACCATTTTTCGGCCGTAAACCTGTTCGGCCGTTTCGTTGGTCAACAAGACGAAGGGATCATTCGGGTCTGTTTTGGCCGGTTGGGTTCCCCCATGATAAATGATCTCGATGTCATCAAAGCCCTGGGCGTCCAGATGCGCCCGCAGCTTCTTCAATATGTCTTCCGGTTTCTGATCGGGAACCAGCCGGAAGTCAACCTTTGCCCGCGCTTCGGCCGGTAAGACGGTCTTAGAGCCTGGCCCCTGATAGCCTGAATCGAGGCCGCAGATGGTGCAGGTGGGTTCAAAAATTGCCGCCTTTTTGTATTCAAGGCCGCCAGTTAAGCCCTTAATATACGATTTGAGGCCGTACATCTCTTTCACTTTTTCAGCCTCATCCGGCAGTTGAGCCAGCAGTTCCAGATCGGTATCGGATGGTGGCAGAACATCGTCATAAAAGCCGGGAATGAGTATCCGTTCATCCTGGCCTTTTAAGCTGTTCAAAGCCCAGACCAGCCGCCAGGCGGCGTTGGGGAAGATGGAGCCGCCCAGGCCGGAGTGGGCATCCTGGTTGGCGGTTCGGACGGCAAGCTCGACATAGCAAATACCGCGCAGTCCTAAGGTTTGGGTGGGGGCGCCGTCGTGATTGACGCCGCCGAACTCCCAGACACAACCATCGGCCGCTAACAACTCTTGATGGCTCTCGACGAAAGCGGGCATATTGGGGCTGCCTAGTTCCTCTTCGCCTTCAATGATAAATTTGACGTTGCAGGGCAGGTGGCCGAGGGCATGTTGAACGGCCGCTAATCCCGCCAGCCGGGTAACGATGTGGCCTTTATCATCGGCCGCGCCTCGTGCGTATAGATTTCCATTCCGCCGGGTTAGTGTAAATGGCGGCGACTCCCATAGTTCAAGCGGTTCGGCCGGTTGAACGTCGTAATGGAGATAAAACAAGATTGTCTTGTCGCTCTCACCATCACCCTCGCCGTAGACCACAGGATTTCCAGAGGAGGGCATGATTTCGGATTGGTAGCCATGATCCTCAAGCATTTGGGCGACCAGTTCGGCGCACTCTTGAATACCGACATTTTGGGCGGAGATGCTCGGTTGGCCGCAAAGGGTACTCAGCGCGTCAATGAAATCTTCGGTGTGTGAATTTACAAACTCGTCTATTTTCTTATGTGTATCATTTTGTTGGGGCATATTCCTCTTCTCGTTATGCAAAGATATTTCTTGGCCGGAGTATATGCCAATGATTATCCAAAGCCAACTTCCAGCAAGCGGTAAACAGCAGGTCGTTAGCAGTGGGTTTTTAGGTGGTGAGCGGTAGCGTGTTCGTACCGGAGTGGTCATAGTCGACCGTACCAACAAACGGTATAATTTGAAGTAACTTTAACCGGGAGAAATAACAGGCAGCGTTGGCAATGAATAGATCACTTTTGAAACGAATCGGCGGCTTTATTGGCCTGGTGGCGCTTATGGCTTTGGCTTGTAATGCCCCGATTGGGGGCAGCAATACACCTGCGCCACCACCTCCGGCAACCTCGGCAGTTACGACGCCCCAGCCGACCCAGACGCCGGTCGAATCCCCGACTGTACCGGCAGAAGAGACCCCGGTCGTGCTACCGACTTTCACCCCTATCCAGGCAACTGTCCCGTCTGGCTCGACCGCAACTGTTACAGCGACGGCAACAGAAACCACCCCCCCTGCGACCGCCACCGAAACGGCCGACAGCGGGCCTTTATCTTTTACCTATACCATTCAATGGGAAGTGTCTGCCGGAAATCCAGGGGTCGCAATTGCAACTGTGATGATCAATGCCACAGGCGGTGGGGGCGGCTATCATTATTTTCGGGACGATCTGCCGGTTGCCGGGCCGGTGTTTACTTATGAATGGGCGACCTGCCGTGCCAATCCTGGCAGCCTTCGGGTTGATTCGGCCGATGGCCAGACAGTTCGCACGGACTATTATGAGAATCCTCCCTGTCCATAGCCTTGTGAAGTTGATTGGGTAAATGGCCTATCAAGGGTAGGCTTGTTGATTGGGTTGATTTGTCATTGAAGATTGAAATTACGTATCACAAATTACTCAGATGGCTGCCATCGTTCAGCAGTGTTACCAACGGCCCGTTCTCGCCTATTTCGACAATACTTAACCCTGTATTGTGCCGCATCGTGAATCGGGGGCGTTGGCCGAGCGTGAAACCTAACGCTTTGGCAATCAACAAGCCCAGCGATCCGCCATGACTGACCACTGCCACCATCTCCCCCTGATGGGTGGCGGCGATTTTTTCAAAAGCCCGCCAAACCCTTTCCTGAAGGGCGATATTGCTCTCCACACCCTCGACATCATGCCCCTCAATTAGCATTTTCCACTCTCTGGCATATTTGGTGCGAATTTCTGTGCCAACTAGCCCCTGGAAGTAGCCTCCATGCCGCTCTCGCAAATCAGTGTCCAGAATCAGGTTGAGTTGGTGGGGCGTTGCAATAATATCGGCCGTTTCTTTGGCTCGTTTGAGGTCGCTGCTGTAGATGGCTTGAATCGGCCAACCGGCCAGTTTATAGGCCAACGCCTGTGCCTGTTGACGGCCGTTTTCGTTCAATGGAATATCAGAATGGCCCTGCCACCGTCCTGCGGCATTCCAATCTGTCTCCCCATGCCGAATTAACAGTATCGTTGTTTTAGGATTACTCACAAATAATTACACTCCTAAGATGGTCTTTAACGCAGAGACGCAAAGGCGCAGAGGAAATTTGGCCGAGATATGCCTTTCTATCGTGAGGTTAAAGGTACTCTTGGTGGCTGGTTTTGCGTTAAAAATCTTTTTGCAGCGACCCCACAATCTCAATCAGGGTTGGACCATCAATGAGGGTGATTGGCTTATCCCTGGCCCATAACTCGGCCGCTTCTGAAATATCGGCCGTTGTCACCAGAAAAGCCCGCTTTGCCCGCTCGTGAATCAACGTTCCGTACAACTCGCGGACAATCTCCTCCCCAACGGTGTGCTGGTAGCGCTTACACTGCACAATTGCCCGTCGGCCGTCTTGTCCGACCAATTCCAGATCAACGCCATGATCCCCGGAACGGCCGCGTAGGGCAACGGTATACCCTTTTTGTCGGAATAGAGCGCCAACGTATTTCTCAAAATCTTTCGGACTTAGCTGGTAGAGTCCATCAATGGTAACTTTCCTGATGGGACGCGGCCGTTCGTCCCGTTTCCGGCGCTGCCACCAGAGACCGACCCAAAGGAATGCCAGGGTAAAGGCGGAAGCGGCCTGTCCGAGGTCAATCATCTCCCCAACTACCGGGAAAAGACCAGGCCAGGAGGGCTTTAGCAGTGCCCGATATAAAATCCAGGCGGTGAAAGCGGCCGTTAGTCCTGCCAGGATCACCCAGCCCCGGAGGTAGCGGCGACCATGAACAACCTTCTCTTTATCGTTTTGGCTGGCAACCGGGAATGGGGACTTTCTTAACAACTGAAAGCGAGACAACATAGATTTATCTAAAACGGCCGAAAATGAATCGTGTGCAAAAGTGGCTGGTTCTTGTTCTTAAACACAGGCCATCGAATGCCTGTTCTAATGCAGCCCAGGAATTGTAAGCTATTCCTCATAAAAACCCAAACTGATTTGCTGAACGATTTTGATCGGTTAAAATGCCGAGGTTTGTTTGGGAAAATCATTACAAATTATGCTGATTCTAAAACACAAAAGTACGGGATCTGAGGGATTGTTTTTATGAAGAATATCATGGTAACTGGCGGGGCTGGATTTATTGGGGCGAATTTTGTTATTCACATGCTCAATAAACACCCCGATTATCATATTCTGGTTTATGATAAGCTGACCTACGCCGGAAATATGGATAATCTCATCGACGTTTCTGATGAGCCGCGTTTCAATTTCGTTAAGGCTGATATTTGTAACGATATCATGGTTGACCAGGTCATTCAGGGCTACAACATTGACACCATCGTTAATTTTGCGGCCGAAACGCATGTAGACCGTTCCATCCTTGACCCTGACGCTTTCATACGGACCAACATTACCGGAACTTACACCCTTCTCGAAGCAGCCCGCAAGTTCGGCCTGGAGCGTTACCACCAAATTTCAACCGACGAGGTTTACGGTAATATAACCCCTGGTTCGGCCAGCCTGGAGACGGATCCGCTTGCGCCCCGAAGCCCTTATGCTGCCAGCAAGGCAAGCAGCGATTTGATGACGCTGGCTTTCTTCACAACGTATGGGCTGCCGGTTACAGTCACTCGTGGGGCGAACAACATCGGCCCCTATCAACATTTGGAAAAAGCCGTTCCTCTGTTTGCGACCAACGCCATTGACAATCAACCGCTGCCTGTCTACGGAGACGGCCGTCAGATGCGTGATTATCAGTATGTAGGCGACCACTGCGCCGCGATTGATCTGGTCCTTCACGAAGGCGAGGTTGGCGAGGTGTATAACATTGGCACCGGCGATGAGATGGAAAATCTGGAGATGATTAAGATTGTTCTGGATACCATCGGACGGCCACAGAGCCTGATTCGTCACGTCAAAGATCGCCCCGGCCATGACCGCCGCTACAGCCTCAATGTGGATAAGATCAAAGCGTTGGGCTGGCAGCCAGAATACACGTTGCCTCAGGCTGTCCGTAAGACGGCCGACTGGTATTTGAAAAATGAATGGTGGTGGCGCAAGGTCAAGTCAGGAGAATATCAAGAATACTACGAACTGCAATACGGCGACCGGCTGCGCGAATCGGCGGATTAGTCGTCGAACATTATTCGTGATGCAGCATTCGCGGAACGAACCATACAACCGCAACCAATAACAGGAAAGTGACGCCGAGTAAAAGGGCGTGAATCCCTTGTTCCATCTGTTTGATGGCCTCTGTTGCATAGTAGCCGACCAGAACCAAGAATCCTGTCCAGATAACCTCTCCCACAAAGACAACTGGAAACCACTTACGCCAGGGGAGGCGGATAATCCCTGCGACAAGCAGGGTTGGCACGGCAAGCCCCACTGATATTTTTGCCATGAGCAGTATTTTGACTGCATGCTGCTCCATGCTCTCACTGAGTTTGTCCACATGTCTCTGGCCGATGCCGAACCGCTGGCCGTGTTTAAGAATCCATTCCGTTTTGCCTCTGGAGCCAATGTTATACCAGAAGATGTCCGCTAACAGGTTGCCGCTGATGCCAGCCAGGAAGACAAATTGCGGCCGTAACAACCCGGCATTGGCTGCTGCCCCACCCAATAAAGTGGCTGCCGGTCCCTGCAAGATAATGAGAAAGGAAAGTATAAAGTAGTTCCAATAACCCAGTTGTGGCAGATGACCGTTTTGTAAATTTATCCAGAAGGTCTGGATGAATTCAATGAATGATTGCATAGTTACGATAATATTTCCTGCTAGAAAATGATGATTGGAATTTGTGTTTTGTGTTTGCCGACATCCAACCATACTAAAGAAAAGTGTTCCTGAGAACTTTATACATGAGTGTACATAAATAGTTGTTAAGACACAAAGAGCGCCTATTCCTTCCAATATCTACGTAAATGGATCATAATCAGTCGCAGTCGTTTAGCAGCCACGCTATAATTGGGTTTGTATGGCCTCCAAATTTCAAGAAATCGTTAACGGCCGATTAGGCATTGCTTTTGCATTGGGGTTGGCCCGGACTTTGCCGCCCGTGATTGGCTACCGGACTGCCTTCTTCCTGGCAAGCAGGATTGCTCACCGTCGTAATCTGGCAATGGTGCAGGCTGTTCGGTCGAATCAATGGGTGATTCATGACCAAGCGCCGAATTCGGCCGAATTGGACGCGCTTGTAGACCAGGCTTTTCACCACACCGCCCGTTGTCTGTATGACCTTTATCACAACCTCCACGATCTGCCGAGAATGCAGAAATTAATTGATTTTGGGTCGGATTTTGAGGCGTTGGTCGAACGAATTAACAGCCGCAAGCGGGGGATGGTCATTGTCGGGCCGCATCTGAGCAACTTTGACTTTGTGGGCCAGGCTGCGGCTATGAAAGGGATGCGGGCGATTGTCATTACCTTTGCACGGCCGAGCGAAGGCTATAAATGGCAGAATGATATCCGGCAGTATGCCGGGCTGGAGATTGCACCGGCTTCAATGGCGGTCATGAAAGATGCTGCAAAGCGGTTAAAGGGCGGGGAAACGGTGTTGACGGGCATTGACCGGCCTGTCCCTGATCCAAGACACAGGCCTTTGTTCTTTGGACACCCCTCGTCGTTGCCCGTTCATCACATTACCCTGGCTTTGCGGGCGAAAGTGCCGGTTTTGGTGGCCGGGGTGGAAATGCGGGCGGACAACATTTATGAGGTTGTCGTTTCCGACGATATTCAAATGGAAGATTATGGGGATCGGGAGAAAGATATTTTGTGTAATGCAGAACGGGTATTAGAAGTAGCGGCCGATATGATTCGCCGCGTACCAGAACAGTGGACGATGACCTATCCGGTCTGGCCGGAGATTACGCCGCCATAATGAAAACAGTTTTCACGTGCCCCTTCTATATAAAACAGCAGGAGAGGTGACAGGCACTTGCAAACTTACTGGTTGCCACCTTTACTTCTAGCATAAAGTGCCTGTCACCTGATCACAGGAGGAAAGAGAGATGTCAGAGCCAAAAGCCCATAAGCGCGTTAACGATATATTACTGGGGCCGCTGGAACGGCCGGCTTTGCAATGGCTGGCAGCCCATGCCCCGGCCTGGATGACGCCGGATATGTTGACAGGGATTGGTATCTTGGGATCGCTGACTATTTTCGTGGCCTATGTTTTGACGGGGGTGGACAAGAACTTTTTGTGGTTGGCGAATCTAGGCCTGCTCATTAACTGGTATGGTGACAGCCTGGATGGAACGGTTGCCCGGTATCGAAAGATAGAACGGCCGAAATTTGGCTTTTTCATTGACCATACGACGGACGCTTTTAGCCAGTTTTTTGTTGTGATAGGGTTGGGGCTGTCGCCCTATGTTCGTTTTGATGTGGCGGCGATGGCTTTAATCGGCTACCTGCTGGTGTCGGTTTACGTTTATGTGGATACCTATGTGACCGGCCTCTTTAAGATTTCCTATGGCAAACTGGGGCCGACCGAAGTGCGGGCTATCATCGTTATTGCCAATACGCTGGTTTACTTTTTGGGCAATCCAAGTTTCAACTTCTCCTTTGGCGATTTTTCTGTTTTTGATCTGTTTGTATTGCTGCTTGCGGCCGTTCTCTTCTTCACCTTTACTATTTCGACCCTGACCAGGGCGCGGGAGTTGGCGAGGGAGGGTGAGTAGGTTCTTGAGAGAGTTTTGTTGTCTTAGGTTTTGTTATTTGGAAAGAGGTGATTGCGAAATAACAAAAGTCTAACCCCCTCTTGCATTTTAACTGCCTACAAGTAAGAATAGGGACAGATAGTTCTTAATTGATCGTCTGAAAGCTAAATTCCAAGAAAAGGAGTAACTAAAAATATGGCTGTAAGAAAAGCAAGCGCTGTTTGGGAAGGAACCTTGAAAGATGGTTCCGGTACGATGAAATTTGCGAATTATGAGGGGCCGTATACCTTTGCATCCCGCTTTGAGGAAGGCAAAGGGACCAACCCCGAAGAGTTGGTCGGCGCGGCCCATGCCGGCTGCTATTCAATGTTTTTGGCCGCCCAATTGACCGGGGCCGGATTTCCGCCGAATAGTGTGGAGGCGACGGCAACCGTTCATCTGGGGCGGGATGACAGCGGCCCGAAGATTACCTTGATAGAGTTGGACGTAACGGCCGATGTTCCCGGTGTTGATGAAGAAACCTTCAACGATCTCGCCGAAAAGTCGAAGGCGGGATGCCCGATTTCTCGCGCTTTGGCGGCGACGGATATTGCGCTGAACGCAACACTGACTTCGTGAAAAAGAAATAATTAATTGGTGAATTGGTGAATTATTAATGAGCTGAGATGCCATTCACCAGTTAGTTAGGGTCTGCCGTCGTATTTTAAGAATAGGACGACCGACCCTTTTTTGTTATGCGATTGGATCAGGAATTTTATGCCCGGCCTGCCCGACAGGTGGCGGTGGATTTGTTGGGGAAACGGCTGGTGCGGCTGGTAGACGGCCGTCGCGTTGGCGGCATTATCGTCGAGACGGAGGCATATTGTGACAGCGATGAGCCAGACCTGGCCTGTCACGGAGATCGGGCCAATAACGGCCGACCCACGCCTCGAACCCAGGTGATGTTTGGCCCGGCTGGTTTTGCCTACGTCTACTTCACTTATGGCATGCACTGGATGTTTAACATTGTTACCGGGCAGCCGGGAGAGGCCAATGCTGTTTTGGTACGGGCTTTAGAGCCGGTCGAAGGAGAAGAGATTATGGCTTTGGTGCGGGGAGGAAATCGGCCGATTCGAGAGTGGACGAACGGCCCTGCCAAACTGACCCAGGCGCTTTCCATTGATAAGAAACTAAATGGAGCAAACCTTTTTGAACCGGACGGGGTTATATGGTTAGAAGATGGGCCGGGGATTGAACCGGAACTCGTTGCGACCGGCCCTCGGGTTGGTTTAGGAAGCACCCCGGAACCCTGGTATTCAATGCCCTGGCGCTATTGGATTAAGGACAACCCCTATGTGTCAAGAGGGTAAACACAAAAAGCTTGACCCAAAACTACCCTTTGCGTGAGATTATTTCTTAGGAGAATCTATGAAACTACTAGAAGGAAAGAAAGCCCTTATCTTCGGAATCGCCAATAAAAACTCTATTGCCTGGGGAATCGCTCAGGCTTTACACGAACATGGCGCGGAGCTTGGTTTCAGTTATGCCATTCCCCAGCTTGAAAAGCGTGTCATGCCCCTGGCCGAGGAGTTGGGGGTTGAGTTTGTTGAAATGTGTGATGTGACCAAAGATAAGGATATTGAGCAGGTTTTTCAAAAAATCGCCTCCCATTTTGGCGGGATAGATGTCCTGGTTCATTCCATTGCCTATGCTCCACAGGAAGAGCTGACCGGCCGTTTCGTCAACACCAGTCGCAGCGGTTTTGCAACGGCTATGGACGTGAGCGCCTACAGTCTGGTTGCCCTGTCTCGTGAAGGGGCCAAGTTGATGCCTAATGGTGGCAGCATCATGGCAATGACCTACTATGGCGCTGAGAAAGTCGTTCCCCATTACAATGTCATGGGGGTGGCGAAAGCGGCATTAGAAGCGAATGTCCGTTATTTAGCGGCCGATCTGGGGCCGGACGGGATTCGGGTTAATGCTATTTCGGCCGGGCCAATCAAGACACTGGCTGCCTCCGGGGTGGCTGGCTTCCGCAAGATGCTCCACTATGTTGAAGAACGCGCTCCCCTTCGCCGTAATGTTGACCAGGATGAAGTCGGCCGAACTGCCCTCTGGCTGTGCAGCGATCTTGGCAGCGGCGTTACAGGGGAAGTCATCTATGTGGACGCCGGTTATCACATTTTAGGGATGCCCGAACCGCCGGAGAACTGGGCTTAAAGAGTGAGTGTCACTTTTGTTGGTGGAACGCAACTATCCTGGCTGCTACCGGCGGGCATGATGCCCGCGCTCCCTAATCGCGAACAATTCTGACGCATACCGGGGCCTAAAATTTTTACTTGACAGCTACTTACCATCGGGTATACTCAGCTTGTTAACTGAATCCCAGGATTTGGTTTTGTAATTTTATATCTTAAACTGAATTACTTTTTCAAAACTGAAATTTGTTTTGAAACATTCAGCCCTTATCTTGAGCAGTGGAGGGACCGGCCCTTTGAAACTGCAGCAACCCCCCAAATGTGGGAAGGTGCTAATTCCGGCAGCAGAAGCTGGGAGATAAGAGGTGTGAGCATAGCACTATGCAAGCCTCTTGATTAGCATCCAAGAGGCTTTTTTTATTTGTTTGATGGCCTACTGTAGTAGGCAGCCTACTTTAATAGGTTCATTAGTTGATTAGGTTGATGGTTGAAAATTTTTAATCAACCTGAATAAGTCAATCAACGTTTTTATTTTTGGAGGATTTACCATGAGTACAACTTTTATGACGTCGCCGAAACTATTATTTACCTCGGAATCGGTGACAGAGGGTCACCCTGACAAGATGTGCGACCAGATCAGTGATGCGGTTTTGGATGCTATTCTTGAGCAAGACCCAATGGCCCGTGTTGCCTGCGAGACGGCCGTTAAAACCGGTTACGTAATGGTCTTGGGAGAAATTTCGACCACTGCGTTCGTCAATATTGACGATTTGGTTCGCAGCGTCGTTTGTGACATTGGTTACAACAGCAGCGATACCGGTTTCGACGGCACGACCTGCGGCGTCATGTCGGCCATTGCCAGCCAAAGCCCTGACATTGCTCAGGGCGTAGACGTGGCTCTGGAGTATCGTAAGAACGGCGACAGCGAAGCGGAAATTGCCGCTATCGGCGCAGGCGACCAGGGAATGATGTTTGGCTTTGCCTGCAATGAGACAGAAAGCCTGATGCCCCTGCCCATTGACCTGGCCCACAAGCTGACCCGCCGCCTTACTCAGGTTCGTCGGGATGGAACGCTGCCCTGGGTTCGGCCGGATGGCAAGTCTCAGGTGACGGTTGAGTATGCCTACGGCAAGCCTAAGCGAATCCATACCGTCTTAATCAGCACCCAACATGCCCCGGAGGTTGACGGCGAAGCAATACGGGCAGGCATCATCGAGCATGTGATTAAGCCAACTTTACCGGAAGAACTGGTAGACGACGATCTGCGAATCTTTGTGAACCCAACCGGCCGTTTTGTTATTGGCGGCCCAATGGGTGATGCTGGACTGACCGGTCGCAAGATTATTGTAGACACCTACGGCGGCATGGGCCGTCATGGTGGCGGCGCGTTCAGCGGTAAGGACTGCACCAAAGTTGATCGCAGCGCTGCTTATGCTGCCCGTTGGGTTGCCAAGAATCTGGTTGCCGCCGGATTGGCTGAACGGTGTGAGGTGCAGGTGGCTTATGCCATCGGCGTTGCCAAGCCCCTGAGTGTTAACGTTGAGACTTTCGGAACCAGCGATTATGATTCTGACC
>JBAPRX010000076.1:0-2757 GCA_049281335.1 Promineifilaceae bacterium (SeqCode) | reverse complement strand
TGGATGAGCCGCCTGTCGCTAACAGCCTTGTTTTTGTCGGCCATTTGGGAGTGTTCCACAATGTAGACGCTGCTTTCTTTCTTGCCCAGGAGATTTTGCCCAGAGTCCAACAAACCATTCCCGACTGCCACTTAACCCTCGTTGGCGCGGAACCGGCTTTACAAGTACAAAAGTTGGCGCAAAATCCGGCCATTTCTGTCCCCGGCTTCGTCCCTGAACTGAATTTTTGTTTGAATAAAGCGGCCGTTTTCGTTGCCCCCTTGCGCTTTGCAGCCGGTGTCCAGAATAAAGTTTTAGAAGCAATGGCTGCCGGACGGCCGGTTGTCACCACCAATCTGGTCAACACCGGCATTGGGGCAGAACCCGGCCGAGACTTATTGGTGGCCGACCAGCCGGAAGCAATTGCCGCACATATTGTGGCCCTGTTTCAGGATGAGCAGAGGTGTCAAGAAATGGGGGTCGCAGCCCGGCATTTTGTCCAACAAAACTTTAACTGGCACTTTGCCGTCCAACGTATGGCAGAAATTGAATCGCTCCTGAATGGTTAACGTTTGCCCCACTTTTTTCAATACGGTAAGATTCCGCCTTGGATAATCTCAAGATATCTACAACAATCAGGCCGCTTACAACGAAAAGGGTCTGACAACTTCAGAGGAACGAACGAATGGAGTCTAGAATTTCACGTTGGTGCGAGGGGTTAATTGAGGCTGGCTGGCTGGCCGCAGTTATTGTCACCCCATTATTTTTTAACATTCACTCGGCACGGGTGTTTGAACCGGACAAACTCACTTTATTGCGTTCGATAGCAGTAATGATGTCAATAGCCTGGCTCGTCGTCTTTGTTGATCGAAAGGGATGGCAGTCAATGGTCTGGCTCTCCTGGCGAAGTGAAAACTCAATCTGGCGGCAGCCTCTTGTTCTGCCCGCCTTTTTGCTAGTCATTGTCTACCTTGTCTCAACCGCCTTTTCCGTGACGCCGAGTGTGAGTTGGGCAGGCTCTTACCAGCGTCTCCAGGGAACCTATACGACTTTATCCTACATCGTGATTTTCGGGTTGATGTTGACAACACTTCGGAGACGAGAGCAGGTGACACGCATCGTCACAGTCGTCATTATCACCAGTATTCCCGTTGCCCTGTACGCTATGTTGCAGCATTTTGGTCTGGACCCGCTTCCCTGGGGCGGTAATGTCGAGCGTCGCGTCGCCGGTCACATGGGGAACTCCATTTTCGTGGCTGCCTATCTCATTATGGCCGTTCCACTGACACTATCCCGAATTCTGGATGCCTTTACCAATATTCTCAACGATGAGGAATTATCTCAGGCAGATGTCATCCGTTCTTCGATTTATATTTTTACCCTGGCAATACAGTTTATTGCCATCTTCTGGACGCGGAGTCGTGGGCCATTCCTGGGTCTGTTGGCTGGATTGTACGCTTTTATTTTAATCTTGCTTGTATCGCTGAGAAATGCCCGTGCCGACGACCGTTCTTTTGGGGCAGGCGATGCTGGTCGCGCTCTTATTGTTGTCTTGTTGGGCGGCTTGGTTCCGCTTCTTATTGCCAGTAATCTTATCCAGTCGGCCGAAATCTCTTTCTTTATATTCGTTGGCGGCAATGTTTTGTTAGTCCTGGCACTCTTCGTCATGGCTGTTGCCCGCATAGGCTGGCGCTGGCTGTGGTTGAGTTGGATTTTGACGGCCGTTGTCGCTGCCGGGGTTCTGCTCTCCTTTAATATCCCGGTAGAAACGGCCCAACCATACAAAGGGACACCCATTATTGGCAGCGCCTTAACCACCTTTGAAGAATGGAAAGATTTGCCGGAAATCGGCCGTTTTGGTCAACTGCTCGAAGCGGGAGAAGGCAGCGGTCGTGTTCGTGTCCTTATTTGGGAAGGCGTTGTTAAACTGATCTCCGTTCATGATCCCATTACCTTTCCCGATGGCACAGAAGACAGCTTTAACTTCTTACGGCCGATCATCGGTTACGGCCCCGAATCAATGTACGTTGCCTACAATGGCTTTTACCCACCCGAACTGGCAACCATAGAGGCAAGAAACGCCTCCCCCGACCGGTCGCATAATGAGACCTTCGACTCCCTAGTAATTACCGGCATCGCCGGACTGCTCGTGTGGCAGTTCCTCTACTTGAGCGTCTTTTACTATGGCTTCCGGTGGCTGGGTGTTGTCCGTTCCAAGCGAGATCGCAACGTTCTCATTGGCTTGTATATCGGCGGTGCAATCGTTAGCGGTGTGACCATTGTGGCGATCTTGGGGATGCCATTCCTCGGTGTCGCTCTGCCTTCCGGTACGATTGTCGGTCTGATCCTCTATCTCGTTTACTATGCTATCGTCGCTCGCGGCGACAGTGAAACGGAGGCTGTTGATCCCTTCAGCGTTGACCGGCTGCTGATGATCGCCCTGGTTTCGGCCGTTCTGGCCCACTATGTCGAAATTCACTTTGGTATTGCCATCGCCGCCACCCGAACTCACTTCTTTGTCTATGTGGCATTGATGTTTATGGTCGGTCATTTTCTGCCGTCCTTAAAGGAAGAACTGGAAGAGGTTGAGGAAGAGGTTGTCACTAACCGGAAACAGAAGCGGCGTGGTCGCGGGTCGGTCTCGCGCCCGACTCCCGGTTGGGCAGCCCCGGTTTTGACAATGACCCTCATGATTGGTCTGATGATCGGGATTTTGAGTTACAACTTCATGACCTTACCACAAGGCTTGGAGATTAAGACTATTAACGACCTTCCATC
>JBAPRX010000075.1:0-2144 GCA_049281335.1 Promineifilaceae bacterium (SeqCode) | reverse complement strand
GTAGAAGTTCCTTTCAGGCATCTATTTCCAGGTAGGATTTTCTTCGACCTTTTCTCGCGAAATGTAGTCCAGTCTCAATCTTTACGGGACAAATGTAGGTTAGTCCCAAACTTTACGGGACAGCCATTCCCTGATTGGAGGTACCTATAGAGTACTCAGTCTCAAACTTTACGGGACCAGTCTCAAACTTTATGGAATCCTACACTACCAGAATCTCATTGCCCTTAATGACAATATCACTTAACTCCCGATCCGGCGTAATCACCAGGTCATCCTCTTCGCTGACATCAATGGATAGATTGATAGTTTCATCCGCCCCTGCTTCCATCCGCTCCACGAGTAAATCCAGGAAAATTTCGGCCGGCATTTCACCATAGCCGGTTGCCGTTCGTTCAACATAACCGTCAATCAGGCTGTCAAATTCATCTTCATCCATCTCATCAAATCGTTTCTTGGTCATTAGGATTCTCCTGGTAAGCGCAAAATTCGCTTTTTCCAAAGGTCATAATCAAGTGCTACCAAATCATGAATACCACGATATTTGCCTGCTTCCGGGATCGTAACAATCCCAGAGCAAACAGCTTCTGGCTTGACAGAACCATACAACCTCTATCCTTTTTACCGCTAAGCGTTCATCGCAAGTAAAGCCGCCCGCAGATCCTTATCCAGCTTCTCCAAATCTACCAGAATAGCGCCCAATTGCTGCGCTTCGGCACGGGCGGCGTCGGTAAAACCAGACCGGGCAAAGTAGGCATAATGCACCTGCCAATCATCACCAGGTACGACCTGAGACGTTTTACCCACCAATTCGCGAATTGTTTTCCGACTCACGGTTGGCAGTCCCCATTTACACTCACCCAACAAAATAGCCTTATCGCGCCAGTTGATGGCTACAATGTCTACCTGCTCATCGGCCGACCAATGGCTGCCCACCAGCTCGATGGCAAAAGGTAGCTTGCCCTGGTTACCCTGCAACATGATCCATTCCCGGCACAATTCTTCCCATGTGGTTAAACCAATGAAGGCCCGGAACTGTTCCTTAATACGCTCCCATAACAGGTTTGTCTGATTCTGTTCGATCATATCCAGATGGGGATCCATGAAACGAAAGTAGAAACGGAGGTAAGCGTCTCTTATATGGTAGCGGCTGCGGGTGGTTGTGCGACGCTGGGGCAAGGGAATGGTGGTCGGTACCCGGCGTTCGACAAAACCCAACTCGACCAGACGTTTTAGATAGGGGGCCAGGTTGGGTGAGCTGATACCGGTCGTCCGGGCCATCTCAACCGGGGTGTGGTCGCCGGTGGCAATGGCTCGAAGCACCGCCTCATAGTTGCGTGTTTCGCGCACCAGGTCGCTAATTAAGACCATCGGCTCGCTCCGGAAAAAGCCCATGCGCCGGAAAAGGTGGTGTTGGATGTTGTCTACCAGGCTTTGCCCGGCATCAAAACGCTCCCAGTAGCCAGCCACACCGCCCAGGACGGCATAGGTGGCCACCCGTTCTTCGGCCGAATAGGTAGGGAAGAAGTCGGTCACGGTAGCAAAAGGCAGCGGGGTTAAAGCCAGTTGGCCGGTAAAACGGCCGTACAAGGGCGCGTGGTAGCCTAACATATCGACCATCATGCCGATGTGGGAACCGGCCAGCACCAGGATAACCGGCTTCTCTTTGAGAAAGTGGTCCCAGATTGCCTGCACATGCGAAGGGAGCGATGGATCCGATTCGGCCGCATAAGAGAACTCATCAAAGATAATAATGACCGGCTCGTCACCAATCATACGCGCCATCTGCTCCAGCAGTGGCTCCCAGGAATCAAAGCGGGGCGGTTGGGGCTCCGGTGACTCAGGGTAAGCCCAGCGCCACAAGGCCCGGGCCAGGCTATAACGGGTGGCTTCGGGCGTTTCGCGCCGCGCCACCCAGTAAAGGGTAGAGCGGCCACTTTGTTCGGCCCAATTCAAAATCAGGGTCGTTTTCCCGATACGCCGCCGTCCGTAGATAATGACGAACTCGCTTTTGTCCCGTGTGGCTGAAGCCAACAGGGTATTGAGTTCATCCAGTTCTTCCTGCCGATCCACAAATTGCGCCATGAGCACCTCACAAACAATCACTATGAAACGATTCTTAGAATTATTTCATAGTGATTCTACAT
>JBAPRX010000074.1:0-11157 GCA_049281335.1 Promineifilaceae bacterium (SeqCode) | reverse complement strand
ATGTTGGGAGCTTTGTGTCATTATGTGACCCATGCCTCGGCCAAGTCATTCCAGCCTATGAAGGCTAACTTCGGCCTTTTCACCCTCCCTGAACAGCGGATGGGGAAGGCCGAGCGTTATATCTACTACCGGGAGCGAGCCTTGACCTTGATGCGTCGTTTTGCCCGCGAACGACGCCTGAAATACGATAGTGAAACGGCCGAACAGGCCGGTTTAACGGTACCTGCGTGAAACGACCTTTTACAACCTACACCCTGGCCCTTTTCCTTCTCATATTAGCTGCCTGTCAGAACGCTGAAACACAACCAACGGCCGTTCAGACGGTTCAACCTGCCGCCACAGATACGGCCGAAGCGACAGCCCCCGAACCAACTTTTCAGCCGCCCCCAACAATCGAAGTTTCCCCAACAGCCGAATCCACTCCAATGGTTGAATCTGTGGCGTTTGATGGTGAATCGGCCTACGATTACCTGCTGGCTCAGATGGATTTTGGCGCTCGTTGGCCTGGCAGCCCCGGCCACGCCGAGTTGGGAGATTACATTGCGGAGCAGTTGAGTGGACTAAATTGGGAGGTCCAGGAACAGCTATTTCCTTACCAGGACATCACTGGACGGAACATCATTGGCAAGGCCAATATCGGCGCTGGCCCAGTTATTATCCTCGGTGCGCATTACGACACCCGCAAAGTGGCCGACCAGACGCCAGGAAATGATGGCCCAGACCCGGCTCCCGTTCCCGGCGCGAATGATGGAGCCAGTGGTGTGGCTGTCCTGCTGGAACTGGCCCGCACTTTAGACTTAGACAAGATTGACCACGAAATCTGGCTGGCCTTCTTTGATGTTGAAGACAACGGCAACAATGGTATTCCTGGCTTTGATTGGATTATTGGCTCAACGTACATGGCTGAAAATCTGACCATCGAACCGGAGGCAATGGTGCTGGCTGACATGATTGGCGATGCCGATCAGCAGTTGTATCTTGAACAAAATTCAGACGCTGAATTACAAACCACAATTTGGGAAATTGCGGCCGAGTTAGGTTATGCGAGCAATTTTATCCAAGATTACAAATACACTATGATAGATGACCATTTACCTTTTGCCCGCCAGGGAATTCCATCGGTGGACATCATAGATTTTGACTATCCGTACTGGCATACCGTCGAAGACACGGCCAATAAAGTTAGCCCTGACAGCTTGTTGCGAGTCGGCCGAACGTTGGAAGTGTGGTTGGAGATGGACATTGACGGATAATCATCATGGCACAACGATGGAGCGACAGGTCTGGCTGCGGAACCATGCTGAAGCTTTGCGCAACGAGACGCTGGATCGGGCGCTGAACCTTCTACCCGATGAGCACGAGATAGACCAGCTTATGGGCGTCTTAATCGAAGCAGTGGGGGAAGGGGTGGGCGGCCGTTTGCGACTGGCACAATCCTGGGCTGATACGAACGTTGGCCCTGATCCCACCTTTGCCAATGACTGGCTGGCTGTTCTGCGAACAATTAAGGAAGTGATTGCCGATACCCTTGCCAAAGAGTTTGAAACGGCCGAAAATCTGGCTTATTTTCGCGAATACGACCGTATCCTGACCTACATGATCATCGAAGTCACCAAGCTGGCAAGCGACGTTGATCGGGCCGAACTGCTCGACCATATGGTAGATTTGCGCCAGCGGATGGCCCGCCTGGAACAAAACAAAGCCAGCTTTATCAAGGTTGCCGCCCATGAACTGCGAACCCCCTTAACGCTTCTCCAGGGTTATGCCACCATGATGCACGATATGAGCGACCCCGACGTGGCTCAATTGCAATTAATGATGAACGGCATTGACAGTGGCATCTCTCGTTTGAAGAGCATCATTAACGACATGATTGATGTCACACTGATTGATGCGGAGACGATCCATATTCATTACCAACCTCTGTACCTGGACAAGATGATTTCGATGGTCTTGGATGTTGTCAAGAGCCAATCTGAGGGGCGGCAGGTCCAATTTTTGATTTCGTCCTCTCCCTTGAAAGGCCCAATTTATGCCGACCCGGAGCGGCTGTTTCAAGCCTTGGAAAAGATATTAGCCAATGGTATGAAATACACACCTGATGGTGGTAAGGTCTATATTCGCAGCTATTTTTCCCGGCCCACCGAAAAAAGCAACGGATCAAATGGATTCATTACAATTGAAGTCAAAGATACCGGAATTGGTATTGATCCGGTGAATCTGGAGCGGATCTTTGAAGTTTTCTCTGGGATTCACGATTTTACTTTGCATTCATCAGGTAAATCTAAGTTTAAGGGGGGTGGCCCAGGTTTGGGGTTGCCGATTGCACGAGGTATTATTGAGGCACATGGTGGCCGTCTTTGGGCAGACAGTTCCGGTTGTGATGAAACCGCCTGTCCTGGCAGCACCTTCTATATTGACCTGCCGCTCCGAACCTCACCACCCGGCGCAGTCCAGTAAATAGTAAAAAGTGAGCAGTGAATCGTTTCTCATCAAAAGTTCAACATTTTCCAATCACCTTCTCACTTCTTACTTTTCACTTTTCACTACCTTTCACCTTTCATCGTCAACTGAACTTAAATAGGAGTAAATGTGGAAATTTCACTTGAAACAACCATCAAATCTGTCACCGTTTATCCTGACCGAGCCAGGGTTACGGCCGTTGGTGAAACACCGCTTTCTCCCGGCGAGCATCTTTTGCTGGTCAATGGTTTGCCTTTGGTGATGGATGCTAATTCCGTTCGGGCGGCAGGAAGCGGTACGGCCGCAGTCCGGCTGCAAGGGGTGGATGTCGGCCGTGTTTTCTATGAACAAACTCCTGCTGTCAGAGTTCAGGCGTTGGAAACCGAGATTGAAAAGCTTGAAGATGAACTCCGCGTCCTGGCAGACAGCAAAGCTGGTTGGGCCGCTCATGCCAAATATCTCGACGGCTTACGGCAGGCAACCGAACAGTACGCCTGGGGTCTCTCACGCGGCCGAACCAAAGTAGATGATCAGGTTCAGTTAGCCCAATTTTTGCAACAGCAAGACGATGAGATGCGTGCCGCCCTCCGCGACCTGGACCAGCAGCAACGTGCCCTCAGCCGCCGCCTTGATAAGCTGCGTTACGAATTAAAACAGCTTCAATCAGCCCGCCCCACCCAGCGTTACCAGGCGAAGGTGGAGGTGCTGGCTAAAACCGAAGGTACGTTCATGCTTGAGTTGTCCTACGTCGTCAACAATGCCGGTTGGCAGCCCCTTTATGACCTGCGCCTTCAGGAAAATGGCAATAACGGCCGTTCATTGGAACTGACTTATATCGCCCAGGTGACCCAAAATACCGGTCAAAATTGGGCAGGCGTGACATTAGCTGTTTCAACTGCCCGACCTGCCCTAAATCAGCGGCTTCCAGAACTGCACCCCTGGTACTTAAACGTCTTTACTCCCCCGCAACCGCTGCCCAGGCAAATGGCTAGGGCAGGCACCTCGGCCCCGATGGTCGCCAAGAGCGTCGCCTTTGATGAAGCTGAACCGATGGCTGCAATGGCCGAATCAGTCGCTGCCGAACAGGCAGTCGCTACTGTTCAAGATAGCGGGACGGCCGTTAGCTTTCTCGTTCCCGGCCAGCCTAACATCCCCAGCGACGGCTCACCCCACAAAACAACGATTAATGTGTTCAAACTTGATCCCCAGCTTGATTACCTTTCCATCCCCAAACATACCGCCGCCGTTTTCCGCCGGGTCAAGGTTAGAAACGACAGCCCCAGCCCGCTTCTGCCTGGACAGGCAAACATGTTCTTTGGCGACGAATTCATCGGTAGTACCCACCTTGATTATTCGCCGGTAGGGGAGGAGATGGAACTCCTTTTGGGCGTTGAAGAACGGATCAAGGTCGAACGCGAACTCACCCGCCGCGACGTGGATAAAGCCTTGTTGCGCGACGTCCGCCAACTGCGTTATGGATATAAGATTGAAATGGAGAATCTGACCGGTACAGAGGCCGAAGTCGAGGTGCATGATCGCATTCCAGTAGGTCGCCATGAGGATATTAAGGTAAAATTGGAACGTATAAGTCCGAACCCGGCCGAACATTCTGACCTGAACCTGATGGAATGGCATCTAACATTGGCCCCAGGTGCAAAACAGACTATTGAATATGATTTTCAAGTCCAGCATCCCCGAACAATGCAAGTAATGGGGCTGGTGGAGTAGGTAGGGCTGATTGAGTTGAATGAAAATCACCTAATCAACTCAATCAACCAAATTTAAGAGGCACTCTTATTACAAAAGATATTTATCAAACCCAGGCTCCAGAGGAAAAAGCCTTCCTCGTTGGGGTCGAACTGACAAGAGAACGGCCGCTTCTTCCTGTTGAAGAAAGCGTAGCCGAACTGGCCCGGCTGGCTGATACCGCCGGCCTGATTGTTGTTGGTGAAGCGATACAACGTCTGGCTCACCCCGACAGCGCAACCTATATCGGCTCTGGCAAAGTCGAAGAAATTAAGACATTGGTCGAGGATTTAGAGGCCGATGTCGTAGTCTTCGACGATGAACTATTGCCGCGCCACCAACGTGAACTGGAAAAAGCCTTTGGCGAGAAGGTCCGGGTCTTGGACCGTACTGCCCTCATTCTCGATATCTTTGCCATGCACGCCAGTACCCGTGAGGGTAAGCTGCAAGTTGAATTAGCCCAGCTTGAGTACCGGCTGCCCCGACTGACCCGTATGTGGACCCATCTTGCTCGACAGGCTGGTGGCCGCGCCGGGGGGCAGAGCGGCGGTGTTGGCTTGCGCGGCCCTGGTGAAACTCAGCTAGAAGTTGACCGCAGGGAAATCAGCCGTCGTATCGCCACCCTTAAGAACGAATTGGAATCCGTTCGCGCTCACCGCAGCCGCTACCGTGCCAAACGCCGACAGACGGAGCTTCAGGTAGTCGCCATTGTTGGCTACACCAACTCTGGCAAGTCTACCCTTATCAATCGGTTAAGCGATTCCGATGTTCTTTCGGCCGATATGCTTTTTGCTACCCTGGACCCGACCACCCGCCGGGTGACGATGCCCGGCGGACGGGAACTGTTGTTTACCGACACGGTTGGCTTCATTCAAAAGCTGCCACCGAATATCGTTGCTGCTTTTCGGGCTACTCTGGAAGAGATTACTGAGGCGGACATGCTGCTTCACGTCGTAGACGCCACCCACCCGCAAGCCGCTGCTCAAATCGAATCGGTTGAGGATATTCTGGCGGAGTTGGAAGTTGATCATCTGCCGGAGATTATGGCTTTGAACAAAGTTGATCGCCTACCCCCTGATGCCGATCCTGCCGCAGAGCTGCCGATTGAACATATCGCCGTTCCGATTTCCGCTTTGAAGGGACGGGGCATTGATGAACTATTGGTGGCGATTGAAGCCGTTATTGAAACCCAGTTTCCACCTATTACCGTCAAGCTGCCATATAGCCGGGGCGACCTGCTTTCTATGTTCCACGAACGCGGTCAGGTCAGCTCGGAGAATCACCAGGCTGACGGGGTACTGGTTTACGGCCGTCTTCCCGAACGCCTTCAACCTTACTTCAAAGAATACAAAGCTGACCCTGAACCTTGACAGTGATTCAAATTAGACCCGCTCGAATAGATGACTGTCCAGCTCTGGGCCGTATTACCGTTCAAGCCACTCAGGAAGCCATGCTCGGCCGTGTTCCCGATCCATCCCTGAACTGGCTGACACCGGAACAAAGCGCAGCCAATTGGGCTAAGAACTTTGAAACGGAAGAGACACTCAAGAAAAATGGCGACTACATCTTTGTTGCTGAGTCGGAGCAGGGTGAGGTTGTTGGTTTGGTAATGTTAAGCGGCGTTCGGCCGATTGACACCCCAACCCGCCGGTTAAAAGAGCAATACACTCATGAGTTGTTCTCGCTTCAAGTGGACTCGGATTGGCAGCGGCAGGGAATTGGCCGTCTTTTAGTTGCTCGCGCTGCTGCCAAATTATCTGAGCAAGGAATTAATCGCTTGTTGGTCGGCGTCCTGGCCGACAACCCGAACCAAATGTTTTATGAGCGTCTAGGAGCAAAGCAGTTAGCATCCCGCCCATACGAATGGGCAGGATACAAGACAAAGGTGCTGCTCTACGGCTGGGATAACCTGGATGCCCTGATGCAAGCGATAATAAGATAACTGTCAGGCATTCGTATATTCGTGTCGATTCGCTGCTATTTAATCGAGGATTGAATGGACAAATTTATTCTCAACATACTAGATAAAGCGGCCGATTTTATGGCAGAACGTCCAGGTTTTCTGCCTCTGGTAGCCGTTGTATTTATTTTGTTCAACTTCCTGCTCCAGATATTCCCTGGCAGCGGTTGGGTTGTAGACAGCAATCTGTTTCTCCACCTGGGCCTGGTTATCGGAATTATTGGTCTCCTTATTATTCGTGCATTGGGATAATAATAGAATCAACCTAATCAATCCAATCAATCAATCAATCCGCTAAATACTCCTTATCTATGAATGATATTGCCCGAATCGCCAGAACTGAACAGGTTAAGCAAGCCATCAAATTCCTGAAGGACAACCTCTCCAAATCGCTGGAACTGGCTGTTGAAATTCAGCAAATTCCAGCCCCAACCTTTCATGAAGCGCAGCGGGCGGATTTTATTCAGACTCATTTCTCAGACCTGGGCTTGCTGGATGTCCATCAAGACGACCTTCATAACGTGTTCGGCCGTTACACTGGAACCAATCCCGATCTCCTTCCTGTCATTGTTTCTGCCCACATCGACACCGTCTTTTCCCAGAATACAGACTTAGCCATCAGCCGTACCACCGATCAAGGGAGACCCCTCATCTTTGGACCGGGGTTGGCCGATAATTCAATGGGTGTCGCCGGTATCCTCCAGGTTGCCAATGCCCTACGACAATACGATCTTCGCCCGCTTGCCGATATCTGGTTTGTCTCCAATGTTGCCGAAGAGGGATTAGGTGATCTAAAAGGGATGCGCTCTGTTGTTGAGCGTTTCGGCCGAACTACAGCATACATCGTTGTTGAGGGGGGGTCCTACGGCCATATTTTTCATGGCGCTATCGGTGTTCGCCGTTTCCAGGTAACGTTTAAAACCGATGGGGGCCACTCCTGGGGCAATTTTGGCAGCCCCAATGCCATTCACGTGCTCGGCCGTTTTATTGCTGCTTTAGATGACCTGGTAGTGCCTCGTAAACCCAAAACGACCTATAACGTCGGGGTGATAGAGGGTGGTACAACCATCAATTCCATCGCTTCTGAAGCCAGTTTGCTGCTGGACCTACGTTCAGCAGGGTCGGCCGAACTAGGCGACCTAGTGGCCCATGTTGAGAAATTAGCTGCTGAACTCAATCGTCTGAGCGGCGTCCGGGTTGATATGGAACAGATAGGAAACCGCCCCGCAGGTGAGATTTCGGCCGAATCCCCGCTTATTGTCTGGGCTGTCCAGGCATTACAGGAGGTCGGCTGCCGTTCCTATGCCCTGCTTTCCGGCAGTACCGATGCCAATATTCCTATCAGTCAAGGCTATCCTGCTGTCTGTATTGGTCTTGCGAACGCTGGGAACACTCACCGAACGGACGAATATCTCGACCCCACCCACCTTGCTGACGGCCTCACCCAACTCCTGCTGCTAACCGTTGCCGCCGCCGGTCACCAGTAAAAAGTGGGCGGTCAAAAGTAAACAGTGGGTAATTACCTGGGAATAAATTTGTGTAATTCGTGTAACTCGTTGCTATTTTTTTGAGGAGAAGGCACCTTGAACTTTGATCTGAATGAAGAACAAACCCTATTCCGCGACCTCGTCCATGACTTTGTCGCTAAAGAAGTAAAACCCCTGGCCCATAAGACAGATGAAGAAGCTGAATTCAACTGGACGGCCGTTAAAAAGATGGGGCCGCTTGGCCTCTTGGGGTTGGAGGTACCCGAACAGTATGGTGGCGCCGCAGTAGACGCCCTCAGTGCTGCCGTTGCCGTTGAAGAACTTGGCTGGGGCTGCGGCTCAACGGCTCTGGCCGTCTCTGCCCACAATGGTCTTGCTCTCGGTCCCATCGTTCGTTACGGGACTGAGGAACAAAAACAGCATTGGCTTCCTCCTCTGGCAACGGGCGCAGGTAAACTTGGCTGTCTGGCGCTGACCGAACCCGGTGCGGGTTCCGACTTGCAGGGTGGGGTGAGAACGGCCGCAGTCAAAGAAGGCGACTCCTGGATCATAGATGGCGCAAAGATGTGGATGACCAATGCCTCTATCTCCGATGTGATGGTCGTTCTCTGCCGCACCGACCCCGCCGGAGGCAGTCACAGCCTCAGTCAAATCATCGTCCCCAGCGACACCCCTGGCATTACCATCGGCCCTGCCGAAAAGAAAATGGGCCTCAAAGGATCACCCACCCACGCCGTTAACTTTGAAGAAGTCCGGGTTCCCTTAGAGAATCTGCTTGGCACGGAAGGTAAGGGGCTGCACCAGACCTTATCTACCTTAGATAGCGGCCGTGTTGGGATTGGCGCTTTGGCTGTCGGGCTGGCCCAGGCTGCCTACGGAGCGGCTCTTCAATATGCTAAGGAACGGGAAACCTTCGGCAAACCCATCGCCCGTCATCAGGCCATCCAATGGATGCTGGCCGACGCTGCGACCGAAATCCAGGCTGCCCGTTTCATGGTCTACTACGCCGCCACCCTCAAGGGATCAGGCAAGGTCTATACTAAAGAAGCTGCCATGGCCAAGCTATTTGCCACCGAGGTCAGCGAGCGCGTCTGCCGTAATGCCATCCAGATACACGGCGGCTACGGCTACAGCCGCGAATTCCCTGTCGAACGCATCTACCGCGACACCCGCCTTATGACCATCGGCGAAGGCACCAGCGAGATCCAACGCCTCGTTATCGCCCGGCATATTTTGGGGCTAAATTAATCTTATGCCAGAGAAAACAAAAGATGTTTCACCCCCCACAGGTCTCGCTGCCTTCTTCTTTCGCCTGCCGATCTGGTTATACAAGATTGGCTTAGGCTGGTTGTTGGGCGGCCGTTTTCTCCTTATTAACCACATCGGCCGAAAAAGCGGCAAAATACGTCAGGTGGTAGTGGAGGTCGTGCGCCACGATGCGGAAACGGACAGCTACATCGTCGCGGTCGGTTTTGGGGAGAAGTCGCAGTGGTACCAAAATTTGCAACACCAACCCGATGTGACCATCCAGGTGGGGCGACGTAAATTGGCAGTAACGGCCGATTTCCTGTCCGAAGAGCAGGGAGCCGATGAGATGGCCGATTACGGCCGACGTCATCCTGGCACCGCCCGCGAGTTGAGCCGGGTAATGGGCTACAAGGTAGATGGTTCAGAGTCTGACTATCGGGCGATGGGGAGGCTGATTCCTTTTATCGCCTTTCGTCCAGACACAGCGAAACTCATCTAGTAGCTCTCTGTTGCCCACGCCAATCTAAATATTGCATTTGCTCCTAAACGTAACACAGTATATGCTTTTGACGTTTACGGATTATCGTTAGGAGTTATCAGACAAACCATAATTTTATAAAAGGGTGACAAAATGGAAAAGACAACAAGTAACGACGAGTATTTTGCAATAGGGTCACTGATTATTGGCATTATCAGTCTTTGTGCGTGGCTCTTTCCCATCTGTGGTTTGCCCCTTGCCATTGCTGGAGCAGTGCTGGGCTTTCTCGGCCGAGATTCCTCCAAACGAACAATGGCCTTAATCGGATTAGCTCTCTCTGTTGTAGCCATTGTCCTGTCTATCATCAATGCTGCCCTGGGCGCATATCTGGGAGCAACTGGTCAACTTTTCCAATAATTAGAAACGCTTCGTCCAGAGAGTTGGTAGCGGTACCTTCATATGAATATTTTCACCTGTAAAGCCATCATCTTTGATCTGGATGGGGTGCTGGTAGATTCCTCGGCCGTTGTCGAAAAGCATTGGCAAAACTGGGCCGACTGTCACAACCTGGACATGGCCCAGATATTACCTATCCTGCACGGCCGTCGCGCTGTCGAGGTCATGCAGTTAGTTGCGCCACATCTCAATGTTCAGGTAGAAGCTGCCCAATTATCGGCCGTCGAAGCGGCCGAAACCGATGGCTTGATACCCGTTGATGGGGCAAAATCTTTGCTGCAAGCCTTACCGCCGAAAGCCTGGGGTGTGGCAACCTCTGGAACGCGCAATATCGCTACCGCCCGACTCCGAGCCTCCAGTTTACCGTTGCCGGAAGTATTGGTTACGGCCGATGATGTTCAATATGGCAAACCTGCCCCCGACGCCTACCTCCTGGCGGCTCAAAAATTAGGCGTCGCACCAGAAAACTGCCTTGTCTTTGAAGATGCCCCGGCAGGGATTGAAGCGGCTGTCAATGCTGGGATGCACGTCGTTGCCCTGACAACCTCTCATAAATACGAAGAACTCCTACACGCCAACCGAATCATTGAAAACCTTTCAGTTGTTGAAGTTGTGGTAAATGATTCTGACTCACCCAATAGGACATTGCAATTCCGAATATAAAGGGGAAGAGGCCGCCAGTCATTGGACTGACGACCTCTTCTAAGGGGGAATATGAAACTTACTGAGTGGCGTTGGACTGACTACCGAATCCCAACGCTTGTTTGGTGTGGAAGTGGTGTTCCCGCAACAAGATAAGCACTCCCGGCGTTGCCGCCAGCAAAGGCCAGGCCATAGGCCGTCAGCATATAATCTACCAGACCATCCCCATTGACATCGCCCATTGCAAAGGCTTCGGATCCAAGCCAATCTTCAGGAATCGTTCCGGTGTACGTTCTAAGAACTCGTCCATTACGGCCGGAAATCACATAGGCGCGGCCACCGTTCGAAACCTCTTCGCTGTTGGTGTAACCGGCAATGATGAAGTCGTTGTAGCCATCACCATTCAGGTCTTCTTTAATGCCCCGACCTGGGCCAAGCCCCTCGGCCGGACTGCTGGCCCGGAAGACGCGCAAGATAGAGCCATCCGCGCCGGAGAAAAGGTAAGCCTGTCCTGTTACATAACCATTGGGATCATTGGGCGAGTTACCACTCCGATCCGCATAATCGCCCACATAGATGTCTGGAAAACCATCTCCGTTTACGTCTCCAGCTCCTGAGGCGAAGAATAGCCCGAATACACCGGCTGTTGGCTTGGGGGTGAGTGTAAAGACCAGAGA